>NZ_JBEXNE010000006.1:0-400394 GCF_040610915.1 Streptomyces sp. NPDC003300
GCCCACCCACCCCCTCCCCGGCCACCCCCACCGGCGGGCGGACGCCGACGTACCGGGAGGGGACGGGCCGGGGTGCCCCCGCAGGGGGACGAACGGAAAGGGGCTGGACGTATCCGAAGTGGGTGCACGTTCGTCGCCCGAGGAGGTGCCCCGGACCGGCACCGACCCAGGCACAAGCGGCACCCGCAGACGGAGAAAGCACCCGCACGGGTGGGCGGGCGGGCAAGACACGCCCAGCACCCGACCTGAGACACTGACCGCAATGGACGAGAAGCGGATGCGCGGCTGGGCACAAGTGGACCTGACCGCGCTGCGAGCAAACGTGAGAGCGCTGCGCGCAAAGGCACCCACGGCCGCGTTCATGGCCGTCGTGAAGGCCGACGCCTACGGCCACGGAATGGTCCCGTGCGCCAAGGCGGCCGTCGAGGCCGGAGCGACCTGGCTCGGCGTGGCCACCCCCGAGGAAGCCCTGACCCTGCGGGCAGCGGGCCTGAAGGCCCGCACCCTGTGCTGGCTGTGGACCCCCGGAGGACCCTGGCGGGAGTGCGTCGAAGCCGACATCGACGTGACGGTGAGCGCGATGTGGGCGCTCCGCGAAGCCACGGCGGCGGCCGAGGCGGCCGGCCGCCCGGCCAGAGTGCAGCTCAAGATCGACGCGGGCCTCGGCCGCAACGGCGCCCAGCCCGCCCAGTGGCCCGAACTGGTCGCACGGGCCCGCGCGGCCGAGCGCGACGGCCTGATCCGGGTGACAGGAGTGTGGGCGCACTTCAGCTGCGCCGACGAACCGGGCCACCCCTCCATCGAGCGGGAGCTGAACGTCTTCAAGGAGGCCCTGGCGCAGGCCGAGGCGGCGGGCCTCACCCCCGAGGTGCGGCACCTCGCGAATTCGCCGGGCACCCTGACGCTGCCGGAGGCGCACTTCGACCTGGTGCGGCCGGGCGTGGCGATGTACGGCATCTCGCCGGTGCCCGAGATCGGCGGTTCCGCGGACTTCGGGCTGCGGCCGGTGATGACGGTCGTCGGCCGCCTGGCGTCGGTGAAGCGGGTGCCGGGCGGGCACGGGGTGAGCTACGGGCACAAGTACGTGACGCCGGGCGAGACGACGTTGGCGCTGGTGCCGCTGGGCTACGCGGACGGCGTGCCGCGGCACGCCTCGGGCGCGGGCCCGGTGCTGGTCGCGGGCAAGTGGCGGACGGTCGCGGGCCGGGTCGCGATGGACCAGTTCGTGGTGGACCTCGGCGGCGACGCGGCCGAGCCCGGCGACGAGGCGGTGCTGTTCGGCCCCGGCGACCAGGGCGAGCCGACCGCCGAGGACTGGGCGCGGGCGTGCGGCACGATCGCGTACGAGATCGTCACCCGTATCGGCGCGCGGGTCCCGCGGGTATACGTGGGCGCCAGCGACGGCGCGCCGTCCCGGTAGGCGTGACCGGCCCCCTGGTCTCGGCGGGCGAGACCACAGGCGGCAGCGACGGCGCCCCGTGTCCCACGGCGTGATCGGCGCGCGGGTCCCGCGGGTATACGTGGGGGAAGGCGCCGGTCCCGGCGCAGGCGACAGCGATGGAGCACCGTGCCAGAAGGCGTGAAGTGGGAGAAGGCAGGGCTGGTCGGCGCGGCGATCGGGGTGGTCGCGGCGGGCGCCGCGGCGGGCGTGGCGATCGAGCGGGTGACCGTCGGCCGCGGGATGCGCCGCCGCGCCCGGCTGGCGCTGGACTCGGCGGGCCCGTACGGAACGCTGCGCGGACAGCCCGGCACGGTCGCGGCGGAGGACGGCACGGAGCTGTACTACGAGACCGAGGACGTCGCGCCGCCGGAGCCCGAGCCGCAGACACCGCCCTCGCGCCGCAGCCGCGGCTGGCTGCGCCGCCGCGCCGAGGCGCCGCAGCCGGTGACGGTGGTGTTCTCGCACGGGTACTGCCTGAACCAGGACTCCTGGCACTTCCAGCGGGCGGCGCTGCGCGGCACCGTACGGGCGGTGTACTGGGACCAGCGCAGTCACGGCCGCAGCGAGCGCGGCCGGGACCAGGTGGCGGGCGGGCCCGCCACCATCGACCAGCTGGGCCGCGACCTGAAGGCGGTGCTGGACGCGGCGGTGCCCGAGGGCCCGGTGGTGCTGGTCGGGCACTCGATGGGCGGGATGACGGTGATGGCGTTCGCCGACCAGTTCCCCGAGTACGTCGAGGAGCGGGTCGTCGGCGTCGCGTTCGTCTCGACGTCGGCGGGGAAGCTGGCCGCGGTGACGCTGGGGCTGCCCGCCGCGGGCGCGCGGGCGTTCCGGGCGCTGGCGCCCGCGGTGCTGCGGGCGCTGGGCAGCCAGGCGGATCTGGTCGAGCGGGGGCGGCAGGCCACCGCCGACCTGTTCGCGGGGATCATCAAGCGGTACTCGTTCGGCTCCGACGTGGACCCGGCGGTCGGCCGGTTCGCCGAGCGGCTGATCGAGTCGACGCCGATCGACGTGGTCGCCGAGTTCTATCCGGCGTTCACCGACCACGACAAGGGCGACGCGCTGTCGGTGCTCGACGGGCTGCCCGGTCTCGTACTGGCGGGGGACAAGGACCTGTTGACGCCGAGCGCGCACAGTACGGAGATCGCCGAGAAGCTGCCGGACGCCGAACTGGTGATCGTGGAGGGCGCGGGGCACCTGGTCATCATGGAGCGCCCCGAGGTGGTGAACGCGGCGCTCGCGCTGCTGATCGCGCAGGCCGCGGACTCGGTGCGCGCACCGGTCCCGCAGGTGCTGCGCGACCTGGCGGCGGCGCGGGCGTCGACCCGTACGACGGCCGCCGACGCGTAACATTCGCGTTCATGGCCACACCGCACGATGCCACGCCCCCGCACGAGACCGCCGCGCAGAACGCCGCCGAGCACGAGGCGGTGCGGCGCGGCGCGACACCGCACGAACCGGGCTCCGTGGGGATCACCGTCCCCACCCCCGACCTGATGCGCGACCTGGGCCGCCGCCTGGCCGCGCTGCTCGCCCCCGGCGACCTGGTGCTGCTCAGCGGCGAGCTGGGCGCGGGCAAGACCACGCTGGCCCGCGGCCTCGGCGAGGGTCTGGGCGTACGCGGCGCCGTCACCTCCCCGACCTTCGTGATCGCCCGCGTCCACCCCTCCCTGACCGCGGGTCCCGCGCTGGTGCACGTGGACGCGTACCGCCTGGGCGGCGGCCTGGACGAGATGGAGGACCTGGACCTCGACGTGTCGCTCCCCGAGTCCGTGGTCGTCGTGGAGTGGGGCGACGGCAAGGTCGAGGAGCTGTCGGAGGCGCGGCTCCAGGTCGTCATCGCCCGTACGGTCGGCGGCCCGGCGGACGGGGACGGCGAGGGCGACGACGTACGCGAGGTGACCGTCACCGGCGTCGGCCCGCGCTGGACCGGCCAGGACCTCACCGCGCTGCGCGCCTGACCCTCGCTCCGATCCCCCGTTCGGCCCCCGCTCCGCCCTCCGTTCCGACAGGCTGTCGGCAAGATGTTGCGCGAGGGCGGCCGGGCGTGGTCTGCTGGTTGCGGGTACCTGGTTAGGGCGCCCTAACTACGTCTCTTCGGGGAGGCGCACATGCCGGCCCAGATCCGGACCCAGGACACGCGGGACCCGCGGCGGGACACCCCGCCGCCCAACGTCGGCGCCCTGCTGGCCGCCGGAGCCGCGGCCCGCACACTGTCGACCCCGCCGGACGACGGCGAGGAGCCCGCGCCGGCGGACCCGCCGGTCACCACGGCGACGGGCAGGACGACGGACGCGCCGGAGGCAGAAACCGGCGCGTGAGACGCGCGGCTACTTCACAGGGCGGCTACTTCACAGCGCGGCTACTTCACGACGCGCCTACTCCGCGCGGCTACTTCACGACGAAAACACTGCTGCCGATCGTCGCGATCTGCCACAGCGCCGTGCCGTCGAGCCGCGTCTCGCGGATCGCCGCCGTCTGCTTCGAGGGATCGGGCTTCGCCAGCGACCCGTCCGCGGCCGCGCTGAAGCCGACGTTTATCCCGTCGGTCGTCGCGAAGAGCACCACGTGCTCGACCTGGGCGCCGTCGCCTCCTATGCCGGAGGCGCGCCGCGAGAAGACGCGGTGTATCCCCACGCTCGGCGCCACATTGCCCGCGACCACCGCGTAGGTGCGGTCGACCTTCTCCGCGTCACCGACCAGCCACACCCGCTTGGCGGAGATGCTGTAGACCACGCGCCTGCCGGTGCCGGAGGCGGCGGGCAGCGGATACGTCTTCGGCGTCGGCTTCGTGCTGGGCGACTTCACGGCCGAGGTGGAGGGCCTGGCCTGCGGCGGCTGGTCGGGCGCGGAGCCCGCCGCCTGCGCGGCGAGCACGGCGATGACGACCAGGGCAGCCGCAGTGAGCCCCGAGACCAGGGTGCTCGACTTGATCCGCGCCACGGTTGTCCTCCGGATGGGGTTCGCACATGCTCCCGGTTGACGGTAGCAGCCGCGCCGCCCGCGGCCACGACCGTACGGGCGCGCGCCGTACCCTTGGGGACGTGCTGCTGCTTGCCTTCGATACCGCCACACCCGCCGTCACCGCCGCCCTGCACGACGGGGAGCGGGTCCTCGCCGAGTCGACCGTCGTCGACGCGCGCCGGCACGGCGAGTTGCTGATGCCCGCGATCGACCGGGTCCTGGTCGCCGCCGACCGTACGCTCGCCCACGTCACCGGCGTCGTGGTCGGCGTCGGCCCGGGACCGTACACCGGGCTGCGCGTCGGCCTGGTGACGGCCGCGTCCTTCGGGGACGCGCTGGGCGTCCCCGTGCACGGCGTGTGCACCCTGGACGGGCTGGCCTGGGCCGCGGGCGCGGCCGGGCTCGACGGGCCGTTCACCGTGGCCACCGACGCCCGCCGCAAAGAGGTGTACTGGGCGCGCTACGACGACCCGCGGCACCGCGCCACCGAGCCCGCCGTGGACCGCCCGGCCGATATCGCGGACGCGGTACGCGGCCTGCCGTCGGTCGGCGCGGGCGCCGCGCTGTACCCGGAGGTCTTCACCGACCGCCGTCAGGGCACCGAGGACCAGTCGGCGGGCGCGCTCGCGGCGCTGGCCGCGTACCGGCTGGCCGCCGACGAGCCCTTCGACCCGCCGCTGCCGCTGTACCTGCGGCGGCCGGACGCGCAGGTGCCCGCCGGGTACAAGGCGGTACTGCCGAAGTGACCGGGGCCGCTCACGGGAGCGCCACCGCCGTGACGCTGCGCGAGATGCGCTGGTGGGACCTGGACGCCGTACTGGCCCTGGAACACGACCTGTTCCCCGAGGACGCCTGGTCGCGCGCGATGTTCTGGTCGGAGCTGGCCGACGCCCGGCACCCGGCCGCGACCCGCTTCTACGTGGTCGCGCAGGACGCCGGGGGACGGCTCGTCGGCTACGCGGGGCTCGCCGCCATCGCCGGAACGGGTGATGTGCAGACCATCGCCGCCGCCCGCGACCACTGGGGCACCGGGCTCGGCGCCCGGCTGCTCACCACGCTGCTGCGCGCCGCCACCGACGCCGAGTGCCACGAGGTGCTGCTGGAGGTACGGGTCGACAACACCCGCGCCCAGCGGCTCTACCAGCGCTTCGGCTTCGAGCCGATCGGCTTCCGCAAGGGCTACTACCAGCCGGGCAACGTGGACGCCCTCGTCATGCGGCTCGCCGACCCGGCCGCCACCCCCGTCGCCCCCGCCGCCTTCGCGCAGACCGACGAAACCGACCCGGCCGCCCCGCCTCCCACCCGTACAGGAAACTGAGATCCATGGCTGACGAACCCCTTGTCCTCGGCATCGAGACCTCGTGCGACGAGACCGGCGTCGGCATCGTGCGCGGCCACACGCTGCTGGCCGACGCGGTCGCCTCCAGCGTCGACGAGCACGCCCGGTACGGCGGTGTGGTCCCCGAAGTGGCCAGCCGCGCGCACCTGGAGGCGATGGTCCCCACCATCCAGCGCGCGCTGAAGGACGCCGGGGTCGCCGCGAGCGACCTGGACGGCATCGCGGTCACGGCGGGCCCCGGGCTCGCGGGCGCGCTGCTGGTCGGGGTGTCGGCGGCGAAGGCGTACGCGTACGCGCTCGGCAAGCCGCTGTACGGCGTCAACCACCTGGCCTCGCACATCTGCGTCGACCAGCTCGAACACGGCGCGCTGCCCGAGCCGACGATGGCGCTGCTGGTGTCCGGCGGGCACTCGTCGCTGCTGCTCGCGCCCGACATCACCAGCGACGTACGGCCGTTGGGCGCGACCATCGACGACGCGGCGGGCGAGGCGTTCGACAAGGTCGCCAGGGTGCTGGGGCTCGGCTTCCCCGGCGGCCCGGCGATCGACCGGCACGCCCGCGAGGGCGACCCCGGGGCCATCGCCTTCCCGCGCGGCCTGACCGGCGGGCGCGACCCGGTCTACGACTTCTCCTTCTCCGGCCTGAAGACCGCCGTGGCGCGCTGGGTCGAGGCCCGGCGCAGGGACGGCCAGGACGTGCCGATCGCCGATGTGGCCGCGTCCTTCCAGGAGGCCGTGGTGGACGTGCTGACCCGCAAGGCGATCCGCGCCTGCCGGGACAACGGCGTCGACCACCTGATGATCGGCGGCGGTGTCGCCGCCAACTCCCGCCTGCGGTCACTGGCGTTGGAGCGCTGCGAGGACGCGGGCATCCGGCTGCGGGTGCCGCGCCCCGGCCTGTGCACCGACAACGGCGCGATGGTCGCGGCCCTCGGCGCCGAGATGGTCGCGCGCGGCCGGGCCTCCTCCACCCTCGACCTGCCCGCCGACTCCTCGCTGCCGGTCACGGAGGTGTCGGTGCCCGGCCACACCCACCCCGGCCCGCACGGCCACGGGCCGGGCCACGGGCACCCGCACGCACACGACCACGGGCCGGGCCACGCGCACGACCACGACCATGTGCACGAGCTGAGCAAGGACAACCTGTACGGATGACCGTCACGCTGATGTGGGAGGCCGCCGCCGCAGAAGGCCGCGGCCCCGACCTCCTCGACTGGGCCAGGAAGCAGGCCCGTACGCTCCCCGGCACGCCGACCCGCCGCGAATTCCTCACCGCGCCCGACGACCGGGTGCTCATCCTCACGTGGTGGGACGCGCCCTACGACGCCGTACTGCCGGAACTGCCCGACCCGGACGGGGCGTTGGTGCGCCGCCAGGTGCACCGCTGGCGCTTCACCTCGGTGTCGGTGGAACCCGGCGCCTGAAAGTCGCATCAGCCAGGGTGTGCACCACGATCCCCTGACCCCCGTCCCCACCCGCGCCCGTCGCCGCCCCGGCGGTCGCCCGGCCCGTACCGGCAGCAGGGCCGCTCTCCCGCTGCTGGCGGCGGCCTGCCTGCTGCTCGTCGCGGGCTGCTCGGGCAGCAGCCCGACGTCCGCCTCGACGCCCGGCCCGTCCGCGCCGACGGGCACGGCCACGAGCGCGGGCGGCACCGGGAAGCCCACCACGCCGGCCGGCTCCGCGCAGGCCGAGCGCGCCGCCGCCTTCCGCAAGTGGGGCATACCCGTGCTCGCGGACCCGCCCCCGCCGCCCGCGGTGAAGCCGGTCAAGACCGGCAAGGGGCTGCTGCCGGTGGTCAGCGACGTCCCGACGACGCGGAAGATCGTCTTCGTCACCTTCGACGACGGCGCGGAGAAGGACCCGAAGTTCGTGCGGATGATGCAGGACCTGAAGATCCCCTTCACCATGTTCCTGACGAACGCGATCATCCAGAACGACTACGGCTTCTTCAAACCGCTCCAGGCGTTGGGCAACTCGATCGAGAACCACACCCTGACCCACCCCAACCTGAACACCGAGTCGCTCGCCGCGCAGAAGCACGAGATCTGCGGCCAGCAGACGAAACTCACCCACGAGTACGGCACCGCGCCCGGCCTCTTCCGCCCGCCCTACGGCAACCACAACGCCGCCACCAAGGAGGCCGTGCGGTCCTGCGGAGGCCTGCGCGCGATCATCCTGTGGCGCGAGTCGATGCAGATCAAGAAGGTGCAGTTCCAGCGGCCCGACCACATGTTCCACCCCGGCGACATCATCCTGGCGCACTTCCGCGGGCCCAGTGAGCTCAAGGGCGAGTCGATGACGAGGATGACCGCGAACATGCTCCGGCAGATCGCCCAACAGGGCTTCACCGTGGCCCGGTTGGAGGACTACGTCTGAGAGGTCCCGGTCACCGGCCGCCCGAGCAGCATCGAGGGCGCGCCCGCCACCCGGGTCAGGAACACGGTCGCCGCGTGCGGCCCCCGCGGCTTGACCCGGCGCCGCACCTCCTCGGGCTCCACCGCCGACCCGCGCTTCTTCACCGTCAGCACGCCGACCTCGCGCTCCCGCAGCAGCGCCTTGAGCCGCTTCAGCCCGAACGGCAGCACATCGCCGATCTCGTACGCCGTCGCGTACGGCGTCGGCCGCAGCTCGTCCGCCGTCACGTACGCGATGGTCTCGTCGATCAGGCCGCCGTCCAGCGGGGCCGCCGCCTCCGCCACCAGATGCGCGCGGATCACCGCGCCGTCCGGCTCGTACAGATACCGGCCGACCGGGCGGACCTCCGGGTCGGGCAGCGGCGCCGCCGTGCGCAGACTGGCCCCGCCGGGCAGCAGCGTGGCGCGTACGGAGCCGGGCTCGGTGCCGAACCACAGCGCCGCCTCCTTCACGTCACCGCGGTCCGAGACCCACTCCGCCTCGGCCTCCGGCGGCACCGCCTCGTGCGGAATGCCGGGCGCGACCTTCACCGCGGCGAACGGCACCGCACGGGCCGCGGCCAACGCCCAGGACAGCGGCGGCGCGTAGGCCTCGGGGTCGAAGGTCCGCCCGCCCGCCGCCCGGCCGCCACCCCTCATCGACGTGCCGCGCGCGGCCCCGCCCGGTCCGCCGGTCCGGCGCGCCGGGTCCACGAACACCGCGTCGAACCCGGCGGTGTCCACCTCCGTCACGTCCGCGCAGCGCACCTCGATCAGGTCGGCCAGGCCCAGCGCCGCCGCGTTCGCCCGCGCCGCCGCGCACGCCAACGGGTCCCGGTCCACGGCCAGCACCTCGATCCCGGCCCGCGCCAGCGCGAGGGCGTCCCCGCCGATGCCCCCGCACAGATCCGCCAGCCGCCGCACGCCGAGCGCCCTGAAGCGCTCCGCGCGGTGCGTCGCGACACTCTTCCGGGTGGACTGCTCCACGCCGTTCGGCGTGAAGTACATCCGGTACGCGTCCTCCTCGCCGAATTTCGCCACGGCCCGCTGCCGCAGCCGCGCCTGCCCCAGCGCCGCCGACACCAGCCCGGCGTCGTACGTACGCCGCAGCCGGGTGGCCGCCGCCAGCTCGTCGGCGGGGCTGTGCTCCCGCAACTCCGCGAGCAGCGCCTGTCCGTCGCCGGACAGCAGCCCGGCAAATCCTTGGAGGTCCACCCGGCCATTGTCCCCGCCCGCCATGCGCCGGACGACGGGGCCTGGTACCCCCGAGGGGTACCCCTTTGGAGGGCGTCGCCTGGCACTCCGCTTGACCGAGTGCTAAGCGCGTCCTAGTCTCGGTTCTGGCACTCGGCACCGCTGAGTGCCAGCACTCAGCGACGGGCAGGTCCGGCACCCGCGACGACGGGCCTACCAGGTCGCCGACCCAGACAGACACTCTTCCGTGAGCCCTTTGAAGGGGGAGGTCGGATCGTGACGACCGCCAGCACCAAGGTTGCCATCAAGCCGCTCGAGGACCGCATCGTGGTCCAGCCGCTGGATGCCGAGCAGACCACGGCCTCCGGCCTGGTCATCCCGGACACCGCCAAGGAGAAGCCCCAGGAGGGCGTCGTCCTGGCCGTCGGTCCGGGCCGCTTCGAGGACGGCAACCGCCTGCCGCTCGACGTCTCCGTGGGCGACGTCGTGCTCTACAGCAAGTACGGCGGCACCGAGGTGAAGTACAACGGCGAGGAGTACCTCGTCCTCTCGGCTCGCGACGTCCTCGCGATCGTCGAGAAGTAAGCACCGCTTTTACCGCAGCAGTGATCCCGCCCCGGGTTTCCGCGTCCTACGGACCGGGCGCCCGGGGTGGTTTCGTTGCCTGCTCCTGCCGTCCTTGACGACGTGATTTGACGAGTAGACGAGGTAGTTCACAGGCATGGCCAAGACCCTGAAGTTCGACGAGGACGCCCGTCGCGCCCTTGAGCGCGGCGTCAACAAGCTCGCCGACACCGTGAAGGTGACGATCGGTCCCAAGGGCCGCAACGTCGTCATCGACAAGAAGTTCGGCGCCCCCACCATCACCAACGACGGCGTGACCATCGCCCGTGAGGTGGAGCTGGAGGACGCCTACGAGAACCTGGGCGCCCAGCTCGTCAAGGAGGTGGCGACCAAGACCAACGACATCGCGGGTGACGGCACCACCACCGCGACCGTGCTGGCCCAGGCCCTGGTCCGCGAGGGCCTGCGCAACGTGGCCGCGGGCGCCTCCCCGGCCGCCCTGAAGAAGGGCATCGACGCCGCCGTCAAGGCCGTGTCCGAGGAGCTGCTCGCCACCGCCCGCGCGATCGAGGGCAAGGAGGACATCGCCGCCGTCGCCGCGCTGTCCGCGCAGGACAAGCAGGTCGGCGACCTGATCGCCGAGGCGATGGACAAGGTGGGCAAGGACGGTGTCATCACCGTCGAGGAGTCCAACACCTTCGGCCTGGAGCTGGACTTCACCGAGGGCATGGCGTTCGACAAGGGCTACCTGTCGCCGTACTTCGTCACCGACCAGGAGCGGATGGAAGCGGTCCTCGACGACCCCTACGTCCTCATCCACCAGGGCAAGATCTCCTCGATCCAGGACCTGCTGCCGCTGCTGGAGAAGGTCATCCAGTCCGGCGCGTCCAAGCCGCTGCTGATCATCGCCGAGGACGTCGAGGGCGAGGCCCTGTCGACCCTGGTCGTCAACAAGATCCGCGGCACGTTCAACGCCGTCGCGGTCAAGGCGCCCGGCTTCGGTGACCGCCGCAAGGCCATGCTGGGCGACATCGCGACGCTGACCGGCGCCACGGTCATCGCCGAGGAGGTCGGCCTCAAGCTCGACCAGGCCGGTCTCGACCTGCTCGGCACCGCCCGCCGCATCACCGTCACCAAGGACGACACCACGATCGTCGACGGCGCCGGTGACAAGGCCGAGATCGAGGGCCGCGTCAACCAGATCAAGGCCGAGATCGGCACCACCGACTCGGACTGGGACCGCGAGAAGCTCCAGGAGCGCCTGGCCAAGCTCGCCGGCGGCGTCTGCGTCATCAAGGTCGGCGCGGCCACCGAGGTCGAGCTCAAGGAGAAGAAGCACCGTCTGGAGGACGCCATCTCCGCGACCCGCGCCGCGGTCGAGGAAGGCATCGTCTCCGGCGGCGGCTCCGCGCTCGTCCACGCCGTCAAGGTCCTGGAGGGCAACCTCGGCAAGACCGGCGACGAGGCGACCGGTGTCGCCGTCGTCCGCCGCGCCGCCGTCGAGCCGCTGCGCTGGATCGCCGAGAACGCCGGTCTCGAGGGCTACGTCATCACCGCCAAGGTGGCCGAGCTGGAGAAGAACCACGGCTTCAACGCCGCCTCCGGTGAGTACGGCGACCTCGTCAAGGCCGGCGTCATCGACCCCGTCAAGGTCACGCGCTCCGCGCTGGAGAACGCGGCCTCGATCGCGTCGCTGCTGCTGACGACGGAGACGCTGGTCGTGGAGAAGAAGGAAGAGGAGCCCGCTGACGCGGGGCACGGTGGGCACGGTCACTCCCACTGAGTGACGTCCGTCGGTTCCACCGGGGCGGCCCCGGCACCCTCACGAGGGTGCCGGGGCCGCCCCCTTTCCCCGCCCCCGCCCTACGTCGCCTCCCCGACAGGCGGCACACCGCCTTCCCCGCGACGCGCCCCCGGACGGCTCCCTTGCGCGGGGCGTCACGCCGATCTTTTTCGGGGCGCGGCCCCGGGGCGGTTTCCTTGCGTTGGGCGTCACGCCGATCTTTTTCGGGGCGCGGCCCCGGGGCGGTTCTTCTGCCGAGGCGGCACGCCGTGTAGTTAGGGGCGCGGGGAACTGCGCGCTCAGTCCGCGCGGTGGCGCGGGTGAAAACCGGCCCCAGCGGGGCAGTCGCTGTTGTTCTCGGGCTGAAAGCCCGGTGGGGGCTGGTCGCGCAGTTCCCCGCGCCCCTAAAAACAGGCCCTGCGTCGGCGCCGCGCGCGTACCTGCGGCCCTAAAAACAGGCCCTGCGTCGGCCCGGCGCGTGTACCCGTGCCCCTGAAAAACAGGCCCTGCGTCGGCGCGGCGCGCGTACCCGTGACCCTGGGGGGCGCCCTCGTGGGGAGGGCAGGGGTGTAGGGGGCGCGACCTTGGAGGGCGAACCGTGGCCGGATGGCCTACCGGCGGGGGTCGAAGCGGCGGCCGGCGCGGGTGGAGGCGGCTGCGTAGAGGCCGGGAGGAAGGTGCCGGGCAAGGGACACGGCGAGTTTGTAGCGGGCGGAGGGCACGCTGAGAATGCGCCGGCGGGCGAGATCACGCAGGGCCGCCGTGACCACGGCATCGGCGTCGAGCCAGGCGAAGGAGGGCAGCCGGGAGGCGTCCATCCCGGCCCGGGCGTGGAATTCGGTGCGGACGAAGCCGGGGCACAGGGCGAGGAGCCGCACGCCGGACCCGGCCGTCTCGGCGGCCACGCCCTCGGTGAAGTGGACGATCCACGCCTTGCTGGCCCCGTACGTGCCGCGAGGCATGTAGGCCGCGACGGACGAGACGTTGATCACGTACCCGCGCCCCCGCGGGCGCATGGTCTCGACGGCCGCGCCGGTGAGGCGCAGCACGGCCTCGCAGTGCAGCTTGAGCATGCGCAGCTCGTCGGACATGGGGGCGTCGAGGAAGGTGCCGTGGTTGCCGAAACCGGCGTTGTTGACGAGGACGTCGACAGGCCGTTCCCGGTCGCGCAGCCGCGCTTCCACGGCGGCGATCCCGTCGTCGGTGGTGAGGTCGGCGGGGAGCACCTCGACGTCGGCCCCGTACCGCTCGCGCAGCCCGGCCGCGGTGTCGGCGAGCCGCTGTTCGTCGCGGGCGACGAGGACGAGGGCGTGTCCGTCGGCGGCGAGCCGTCGTACGAAGGCCGCTCCGATGCCGGAGGTCGCGCCGGTGACCAGTGAAGTCGTCATCCCGGCAGCGTACGGGCCGCCGCCGGACCCTTCGTCAACGCGCCGGACTCAAGCGGCTGTTGACCGCCTCCAGATACGTACGGTTCATGGTGTCGGCCGCGGCCATGACCCGCGGCAGCAGCTCGGACTCCAGGGTCATCGCCCGGAAGAGGAAGGCGACGGTGACCTCGTGGTCCGGCCGGTGCACGACCTCGACCGGGTCCCCGGCGCGGACCTCGCCCGGTGTGATCACCCGCAGGAACGGGCCCGGCAGCCCCTCCTGGGTGAACCGCTTGACCCATCCGCGTTCGTCCAGCCACCCGGCGAAGGTGCGGCACGGGATGCGGGGCGAGGTCACTTCGAGGACGAGCCCCGCGGCGCCGATCCGCCAGCGCTCGCCGATCAGCGCGGCGTTGACGTCGATGCCGGTGGTGGTCAGATTCTCGCCGAAGCGGCCGTCGGGCAGCTCGCGCCCCAGCCGCCGCTCCCAGCGGTCGAGATCCTCGCGGGCGTACGCGTACACCGCCTGTTCGTCGCCGCCGTGGAAGCGCAGGTCGCAGACGGTGTCCCCGGCGAGGCCGCCGCCCGCGACGCCGCGCGGTCCGGGCGCCGTGACGGCGACGGGTCCGGTCGCCGGGAGCTTCCCGATGCCGGTGAGGCCGCCTTCGCCGTCGGTGTAGGGCACGACGAGGGGGCGGGCGACGTTCACGGAGCGCACTCGGGACATGGGAGGCAGCCTATTTCGGGTCGTGGGCGAGGCGGCGGCGGATCGCGTCGCGGTCCTCGCGGGGGAGGGCGTCGAGGCCGGTCAGCAGCGGCAGCAGCTCGGGCTCGGTGGTGAAGGCCCGGAAGGACAGCGCGACGGTGACCTCGTGGTCCGGCCGGTGCACGACCTCGACCGGGTCCCCCGCGCGGATCTCGCCCGGCTCGATCACCCGCAGATACGGGCCCGGCAGCGCCGCGTCGGTGAAGCGCCGCAGCCACCGGTCCTCGCCGAGCCAGCCCGCGAAGGTCGCGCACGGGATGCGCGGGCAGGACACCTCCAGGAGGGGTCCGCGCGCGCCGATCCGCCAGCGCTCGCCGATCAGCGAGGCGTTGACGTCGATGCCGGAGGTGGTCAGATTCTCGCCGAAGAAGCCGTTGGCGAAGGTACGGCCCAGCTCGCGGCCCCAGTGGTCGAGGTCTTCGCGGGCGTACGCGTAGACGGCCTGGTCGGCGCCGCCGTGGTGCTTGACGTCGTGCGCGCGGTCACCGGCCAGACCGACCGCGCCGTCCCCCTTCGGACCCGGCGCGGTGACCCGTACCGGGCCGGTGACCGGCCGTTTGTCGATACCGGTCGCCGGCAGCCGCTTCCACGGGTTGGGGCGCGGGTGGCCGATGTTGACGCTCAGCAGCAGTCCCATGCGGGGCGCGCCTCCGCTCTCAGGGCTGGTAGAGGTACGGGGTGGTGACGCTCAGGGCGCTGAAGCCGAGGCGCTGGAGGATGGGGCGGCTGGCGTCCATCGCGTCGACCTGGAGGTAGCGGTAGCCGCGGGCGGCGGCGATACGGGCCCGGTGGGCGATCAGCGCGCGGTAGACGCCGCGTCCGCGCCACTCGGTGACGGTCCCGCCGCCCCACAGGCTCGCGAAGTCCTTGCCCGGCGGCATCTCCATGCGGGCCCCGCAGACCGGCCGGTCGCCCGCCATCGCCAGCACCAGCGCGATCTCGTCCGGCGCCTGCGCGAGCGCGTCCAGCAGCCGCTCGCGCAACTGCTCCGCGCCCGTACCGAACGCCTCCTCGTGCACGGCGGCCAGCAGGTCCACCCCGGCGGCGTCGGTCACCTCCACCAGCCGTACGCCGTCCGGCGGGACGGGCTCGCCGGGCAGCGCCGCGACCTCCGCGACCATCAGCGTCTCCGGCTCCTCCGGCACGAACCCCGCCGCGCGCAGCCGCTCGCCCAGATCGGCCGGCCGGTCGTGCGAGTAGAGCTTCCACTCGAACTCCCGGCCCGCCCCCTCGGGCGACTTCAGCCACGCGAGCTGCGCCTGGACCGCGGGGCCCGCGCTGTCCTCGTCCAGCTCCGACCAGAGCACCCCGCTCCAGTCGTGCATCGCGGCCCCCACCTGCCGCACCACCCCGCCGCCCCGCTCCACCCGCGTCCCCGCCCCCTCCGGCGGAGCGTCCCGCCGCATCTGAGCATCGAACAACCCGAGTACATAAGCGCGATCCATCCCCCCATCCCAACACGCCCACCCCCCCACCCCCAACCGATTTCCCCCCGCGACGCGCCCCGCCGGGAGAGGCGTCAGGCGAGGGATTCGAGGGTGTGGTCGATGTCGGAGGGGGTGTTGTAGAGGTGGAAGGCGAAGCGGAGGGAGGTGGTGGGGGTGGAGAAGCGGACGGCGGCGGCGGTGAGGCGGGCGGGGGCGGTCGGGGGGAGGGCGACGGTGACGGTGGCGGAGGGGCCGGGGACGGGGGTGTGGCCGAGGGCGGTGAGTCCGTCGCGGAAGCGGGCGGCGAGGGCGGTGTCGTGGGCGTGGATCGCGGGGACGCCGATCTCCTCGATCAGGGAGAGGGAGGCGGCGGCGCCGACGAGGGGGAGGTAGGCGGGGCGGGCGTCGAAGCGGCGGGCGCCGGGGGCCAGCCGGGTGACGGGGCCGTAGCACCACTCCCAGGGGTCGTCGGCGGCGTACCAGCCCGCGAAGCCGGGGGAGAGGGTCGGCTCGGCGCCCGCGCGCACGGTCAGGAAGCAGGCGCCGTGCGGGCTGAGCAGCCACTTGTAGGCGTGGCAGACCACGTAGTCGTAGTCGTCGGCGCACAGCGGGAGCCAGCCGACGGACTGGGTGCCGTCCAGGAGCGTACGGGCGCCGTGGGCCGCGGCGGCGGCGCGGATCGCGGGCAGGTCGGCGACCCGGCCGTCGGCGGACTGCACGGCGCTGACGGCGACCAGCGCGGTGCCCGGCCGCACCGCGTCGGCGAGCGCGTCCAGCGGCACGATCCGCAGGTCCAGGTCCTCGCGGGCGGCGAAGGGCTGCACGAGGGAGCTGAAGTCCCGGTCGGCGACGACCACTTCGGCGCCGGGCGGCAGCCGCGCCGCGATCAGCCCGACGCTCTCGGCGACCGTGCTGGCCAGCGCCACCCGCTCCACCGCCACCCCGACGATCCGGGCGTAGGCGGCGCGCGCCGAGACGACGGCCGCCTCGAAGGCGTCGGTGTCGGGGCGGCCCGCCGCCCACTCGTCGACGGCCCCGCGCAGCGCCGCCGCGGTGCGGGCCGGGAGCAGCCCGACGGTGGCGGTGTTGAGGTAGGGCGCGGCGGGGTCGAGGTCCGGATACTCGGCACGGATGAGGCGGTCCGCGGCGAGGCCGCCCCCCGAGGTGCCGCCGGTGCCCGCGCCCGTACCCCTGCCCGCGCCCGTACCCCTGCCCGTACCGCTGCCTGTGCCTGTGCTGCCGAATGCGATGGCGTCCATGGCTCCTCAGCGTGGCGCGGGCCCGCCTCAAAGTCCATTACCGATATCTGTCGGGTATCCCTAAGTTCCGCTTATGGTGGGCGGATGATCGAGGCACGTCATCTCCGGGTGCTGCGGGCCGTCGCCCGCACCGGTTCGTTCTCCGCGGCGGCCCGCGAACTGGGCTGCACCCAGCCCGCCGTCAGCCAGCAGATGAAGGCGCTGGAGCACTCCGCGGGCACCCCGCTGCTGGTCCGCGGCGCCCGCGAGACCCGGCTGACGGAGGCGGGTGACGTGCTGGTCAGGCACGCCGTCGGCATCCTGGCCGGGCTGACGGCGGCCGAGGAGGAGGTCGCGGCGATCGCGGGGCTGCGGGCCGGACGCGTACGCCTCACCTCGTTCCCCTCGGGCAGCTCCACGCTGGTGCCGGGCGCGGTCGCGGCGATGCGCGCGCAGTACCCGGGCACGAAGGTGTCGCTGGAGGAGGCCGAGCCGCCGCGCTCGGTGGAGATGCTGCGCGCGGGCGACTGCGACATCACCCTGGCGTTCCGCTACGTGGATCTGCCGACCCCGGCCGAGGAGTCGTGGGACGACCTCGTCGTGCGCTCGCTGCTCACCGACCGGCTGGTCGGCGTCGTGCCCGAGGGGCACGCGCTCGCTGTCGGCGGGCGCCCGGTGGACATCGCGGAGCTGGAGCAGGAGCAGTGGATCGCGGGGTGCGCGCGCTGCCGCCGCCACCTCGTGGAGGTGTGCGAGCGGGCCGGGTTCACCCCGCGGATCGACTTCGCGACCGACGACTACCCGGCGGTGGTCGGCCTGGTGGCGGCCGGTCTCGGGGTCGCGGTGCTGCCGGAGCTGGCGCTGGAGTCGGTACGTCCCAAGGGCGTCGCCGTGGTGGAGGTGCGTCCGGCCGTGCAGCGCGAGGTGGTGGCCCTCACGCTGCCCGATCTGGCGAACGTCCCGGCGGTGGACATGATGCTCGGCCGCCTTGCGCAGGCGGCGGCCCGCTGATCTCAGGGCACCGGTCGCCCGTCAGCCGGGCCCGGCGGGCGGCGCGCCGCGCGTGCCGTACGCGGCAGGGCGGACGGGGCCGACGCGGCCGACGGGCCCGGCGGGGCCGATGGAACCGGGAGTTCCGACGGCACCGGGAGTGCAGGAACGATTCTGCTGGCGTCTCGCGGAAGCGCGCTCACACGTGGGACGCGTCGCGGATGTCGGACGCGTCGTGCAGGTCGGCGTCGTGCAGGTCGGCGTCGTGCAGGTCAGAATCGTGCAGGTCGGCGTCGTGCAGCTCGGACCTGTCGTGCAGGTCGGCGTCGTCCAGGTCGGCGTCATGCAGGTCGGTCGCGTCGCGCACGTCCGACGGCTCGCGCTCGGAGCGGCCCGCTTCGGCGTCCGCCGAGGGCATCCGCGACCGCGAGCGGCCCATCATCGCCTCGCGCTCGTCCTCGGTGAGGCCGCCCCAGACCCCGTAGGGCTCGCGGACGGCGAGGGCGTGGGTGGCGCATTCGGCCCGTACGGGACAGCGCATGCACACCTCCTTGGCGGAGGCCTCGCGCGCGCTCCGGGCGGCGCCCCGCTCGCCCTCGGGGTGGAAGAAGAGCGAGCTGTCGACGCCTCGGCAGGCGGCCACGAGCTGCCAGTCCCAGAGGTCGGCGTTGGGGCCGGGAAGGCGGGAGAAGTCTGCCATTGCTTATCCCCTCGGAGGGTGTGTGTCGGTCTGGGAGGCCGTGAAGAGTCAGCGTCTCGACCGTACATCTACTGTCGTAGTAGATGTAAATATGACTCATCGCCAATCTAGTGGCGAATAGCCCACAAGGCGCGAAAGAGCGTCCAAACAGTGAAAAATCTGGCATAACACCCGTTCGGCAGCATCCGGGCAGGGCCGCTCGGCCGTAGAGGAATCGTTCCGCCTCCGAAATACCGGCTCTCTCACCCGTCTGACCTGCGGCCTGGGCGATCCGTGTGCGCATGATCACGTAGAGTGCCGATGACCGTCGGCAAACTTCGTAACTCTTTCGGGTGAGGGTCGTTGAGTCTGGCGGAAGCGGTTGGCGGACAAGTGAATCGGGCAGGTGCCCGAGGCCGTCAGCCTCAACGGTGAACATTCGTACAGCCTGGAGGCACAACGTGACGCGGTTCAGCTGCGGAGGGCGGTCATGACTTCTGTCCTCGTCTGCGACGACTCCCCGCTCGCCCGAGAGGCCCTGCGCCGCGCGGTGGCCACCGTGCCCGGTGTCGAGCGCGTAACCACCGCGGCCAACGGCGAGGAAGTCCTCCGCCGCTGGGGTGCCGACCGGTCGGACCTGATCCTGATGGACGTCCGCATGCCCGGCCTCGGCGGCGTCGAGACCGTACGGCGGCTGCTGTCGGCTGACCCCGGCGCCCGGATCATCATGCTCACGGTCGCCGAGGACCTGGACGGCGTGGCGCTGGCCGTCGCCGCCGGTGCCCGCGGCTACCTGCACAAGGACGCCTCGCGCGCCGAACTGCGGGCGACCGTGACGCAGGCGCTGGCCGACCCCACCTGGCGGCTCGCCCCGCGGCGGCTGCGCTCGGCCGAGATGGGCGCCGCGCCCACCCTCACCGCCCGCGAGATCCAGGTGCTCGAAGGCATGAGCCACGGACGCTCCAACGCCGAGATCGGCCGCGAGCTGTTCCTCTCCGAGGACACCGTGAAGACGCACGCCAGGCGGCTGTTCAAGAAGCTCGGCGCGTCCGACCGGGCCCACGCCGTGGCGCTCGGCTTCCGCTGGGGCCTGGTTCGCTGAGCCGTCGTGTCGTACGCCCGAGAGGGCGGCCGTTCCGGCGAAGTCGCCCACAAGTCCTCGGTTTCCCGGGGGAGGACGCATGCTTGACGTATGGACTTCCTCGGGGATCGGCGGGGGCCTCAGATGGCGGAGATGACAGCGTCGGGTTCGGCCGCTCATAACGCTTCGGTGCAGAAGTACGGCCGCGATGACGCGGATCGCGCCGCGGCGAGGCACCATGGGTGGATGCGCGACGACGACACTCCGGCCATCGGTGCCCTTGTCCGGCGCGCAGTCGACGGCGACGAGCAGGCGACACACGACCTGCTCGCGCATGTCCACCCGCTCGCCGAGCGGTACTGCCGCACCAAACTGTCCCGTCTTCCGGGCGACGCCCGGCACTTCGTCGACGACCTCGCCCAAGAGGTCTGTCTCGCGGTGCTGTGCGCCCTGCCCCGCTACCGCGACCTGGGGCGGCCGTTCGAGGCCTTCGTGGTCTCCATCGCCGCCCACAAGGTCGCCGATCTGCAACGGGCCGCCATGCGCGGGCCCGGCAGCACCGCCGTTCCGTCCGACGAGATGCCGGAGAAACCGGACGATTCGCTCGGCCCCGAGGAGCGCGCGCTGCTCAACAGCGACGCCGCCTGGGCCAAGAAGCTGCTCGACAACCTCCCTGACCACCTGCGCGAGTTGGTGCTGCTGCGGGTCGCCGTCGGGCTGAGCGCCGAGGAGACCGGCCAGGTGCTCGGCATGTCGCCGGGGGCCGTACGGGTGGCGCAGCACCGCGCGCTCAGCCGGCTGCGCGCCATCGCGGAACAGACGGCGGGGGCGCCCGCAGCCGGGGACGCGCCGGGTCTCTCGGCGTAGGACACGCGGAAACGGACGGGCGGAAACGGACGGGCGGGCCCGGCACCGGGCCCGGCACCCGGGTGCGACGGCGCGGTCCGGCCGCGCGGTCCGACACCTGGTGACCGTACGGGTGTACGGGCCCGGCCGAGGGCGTCATGGGAATAGCGGCGAAGCCACTACCATTGAACAACTCGCCGGGCAAGACCATTCGGGAAGGTGTCATGACGCTGAACGCCGACGGAGTAGCTGAGAAGTTCGCCACACTCGGGCTGACCTATGACGATGTGCTGCTGCTTCCGGGGGCGTCAGAGGTGCTGCCCAACCAGGTGGACACCTCCTCCCTCATCTCCCGCAACGTCCGGGTGAACATCCCGCTGCTGTCCGCCGCCATGGACAAGGTCACCGAGGCCCGGATGGCCATCGCGATGGCCCGCCAGGGCGGCGTCGGCGTGCTGCACCGCAATCTGTCGATCGAGGACCAGGTCAACCAGGTCGACCTGGTGAAGCGGTCCGAGTCCGGCATGGTCACCGACCCGATCACCGTCAGGCCCGACGCGACGCTCGCCGACGCGGACGCGCTCTGCGCGAAGTTCCGGATCAGCGGCGTGCCCGTCACCGACGCGTCCGGGCGGCTGCTCGGCATCGTCACCAACCGCGACATGGCCTTCGAGAGCGACCGCTCCCGCCAGGTCCGCGAGGTCATGACCCCGATGCCGCTGGTCACCGGCCAGGTCGGGATCTCCGGGGTCGACGCGATGGCGCTGCTGCGCCGCCACAAGATCGAGAAGCTGCCGCTGGTCGACGCCGACGGCAAGCTCAGCGGGCTCATCACCGTCAAGGACTTCGTCAAGGCCGAGCAGTACCCGAACGCGGCGAAGGACTCCGAGGGCCGGCTGCTGGTCGGCGCCGCCGTCGGCGCCAGCCCCGAGGCGCTGGACCGCGCCCAGGCGCTGGTCGGCGCGGGCGTCGACTTCCTCGTCGTGGACACCTCGCACGGCCACAACAGCAACGCGCTGAACTGGATGGCGAAGATCAAGTCCAGCGTCGGCGGGGTCGACGTGGTCGGCGGCAACATCGCCACCCGTGACGGCGCCCGCGCCCTCATCGACGCCGGTGTCGACGGCGTCAAGGTCGGTGTCGGACCCGGCTCCATCTGCACCACCCGCGTCGTCGCGGGCATCGGCGTCCCGCAGGTCACCGCGATCTACGAGGCCGCGCAGGCGTGCATCGAGGCCGGGGTGCCGGTCATCGGCGACGGCGGCCTCCAGTACAGCGGCGACATCGGCAAGGCGCTCGCCGCGGGCGCCAGCAGCGTCATGCTCGGCAGCCTGCTCGCCGGGTGCGAGGAGTCCCCCGGGGAGCTGCTCTTCATCAACGGCAAGCAGTTCAAGTCCTACCGGGGCATGGGGTCGCTCGGCGCGATGCAGTCCCGCGGCCAGGGCCGCTCCTACTCCAAGGACCGCTACTTCCAGGCCGAGGTCTCCTCCGACGACAAGCTCGTGCCCGAGGGGATCGAGGGCCAGGTGCCGTACCGCGGACCGCTGTCCGCCGTCCTCCACCAGCTCATCGGCGGTCTCCGGCAGACCATGGGCTACGTCGGCGCCGCCGCCGTCTCCGAGATGGAGTCCAAGGGGCGGTTCGTCCGCATCACCGCCGCCGGGCTCAAGGAGTCCCACCCCCACGACATCCAGATGACCGTAGAGGCCCCCAACTACCACGGCTGACCCCGCGCTTGCGCGGACCCTGGTCCTCCGGGCCGCGGCCCCTGTGCGTCCGCCACGCGCTGGACGTTGTTCCAAGGGGCGCGGCCCCGGGCGGTTCTTCTCCCCGTGCCCCCACGGGGCACAGGTCCTGTGCCGAGGCAGCGCGCGGGGGCGCATCCCCGACGGGGCACGGGCCGCCCGCGGGCCGAACGGGGATACTGAGGGGCCGCAGGTCAAAAGAAAGGCGCAGGACGTGACAGAGATCGAGATCGGTCGGGGCAAGCGAGGCCGCAGGGCGTACTCGTTCGACGACATCGCCGTCGTGCCGAGCCGGCGCACCCGGGACCCGAAGGAGGTCTCGATCGCGTGGCAGATCGACGCGTACCGCTTCGAGCTGCCGTTCCTCGCGGCGCCCATGGACTCGGTGGTGTCGCCGGAGACGGCGATCAGGATCGGGAACCTCGGCGGCCTCGGGGTGCTGAACCTCGAAGGGCTGTGGACCCGGTACGACGACCCGGAGCCGCTGCTCGCGGAGATCTCGGAGCTGGACGACACCCGGGCGACGGCCCGCCTCCAGGAGATCTACGCGGCGCCGATCCGCGAGGAGCTGATCGGGCAGCGGATCAAGGAGGTCCGGGACGCGGGCGTCGTGACGGCCGCCGCGCTGTCGCCGCAGCGCACCGCGCAGTTCTCGAAGGCGGTCGTGGACGCGGGCGTCGACCTGTTCGTGATCCGCGGCACCACGGTCTCCGCCGAGCACGTCTCCGGCTCGCACGAGCCGCTGAACCTCAAGCAGTTCATCTACGAACTCGACGTGCCGGTGATCGTCGGGGGCTGCGCCACGTACACGGCGGCGCTGCACCTGATGCGGACCGGCGCCGCGGGCGTCCTCGTCGGCTTCGGCGGCGGCGCCGCGCACACCACGCGCAATGTGCTGGGCATCCAGGTGCCGATGGCGACCGCGGTGGCCGATGTCGCTGCCGCCCGCAGGGACTACATGGACGAGTCCGGCGGCCGGTACGTGCACGTCATCGCGGACGGCGGCTTCGGCGCCAGCGGTGACCTGCCCAAGGCGGTCGCGTGCGGCGCGGACGCGGTGATGATGGGCTCCCCGCTGGCCCGCGCCACCGACGCGCCGGGCCGCGGTTTCCACTGGGGCATGGAGGCGGTCAACACCGAACTGCCGCGCGGCAAGCGGATGAACCTCGGCACCGCGGGCACCACCGAGCAGATCCTGCTCGGCCCGTCCCACGCGCCCGACGGCTCGATGAACTTCTTCGGTGCCCTGCGCCGCTCGATGGCCACCACCGGCTACTCGGACCTGAAGGAGTTCCAGCGCGTCGAGGTGACGGTCTCCCCGACCCACCACCGCTAGGGCGTGTCCGTAAAGTCTCGCCTGGCTGGCGGCGCCTGGCACGCACGCTCGCTGCGTTGTCGGGCTCATCCGAATAGGCCCACTATGAGGACGACCCTCCGCCTTGCGATCGCACGCACCAGACACCGCCAGCCCCGCCCTCCGGGCGGACGACGCGACTTTACGGACACGCCCTAGATGTATTGACCTGGAGGGTTGTTGACGCGGGTGATGGGTGGCTGGCCGCCGAGTGCGGTGTGGGTGCGGTGGTGGTTGTAGGTGTGGAGGAAGTCTGCCAGGGCTGCGGTGCGCTGGTCGTTGGTGGTGTAGGGCTGTTGGTAGGCCCATTCGTCGAGCAGGGTGCGGTTGAAGCGTTCGACCTTGCCGTTGGTCTGCGGGCGGTAGGGGCGGATGTGCTTGTGGGTGATGCCGGCCGCTGTCAGAGCCTGGGTGAAGAGCTTGGATTTGTAGCAGGAGCCGTTGTCGGTCAGGACGCGTTCGACGGTGATGCCGTGGGCGGTGAAGAACGCGTGGGCTCTGGTCCAGAAGGCGATCGCGGTGTGCTGGCGTTCGTCGGGCAGGGCCTCGCTGTAGGCCAGGCGGGAGTGGTCGTCGACGGCGGAGTGGATGTAGCTGTAGCCGATGACCGGTTTGCTGCTTTTGCGCTGACTGGTGGTTGCTTGCCGATTGCGGGCGCCGGCGCTTCTGCCGACGGTGCGCCAGCCGCCGCCGTCGGGGATGTTGCCGAGTTTCTTGATGTCGACATGGACGAGTTCGCCGGGCCGTGAGCGTTCGTAGCGGCGGATGGGCTGGCCCGTGGGCCGGTCTATCCAGGCGAGCCGGTTAAGGCCGTGTCGGCTCAGGATGCGGTGCACGGTCGAGGCGGGCAGGCCCAGGATCGGCCCGATCCGGGCCGGGCCCAGCTTGCGTGTCCGGCGCAGTTCGCAGACCCGGGCCTCCACTGAGGCCGGGGTGCGGTGCGGTGTCGAATGCGGCCGGCTGGGGCGGTCGGCCAGGCCCGCATCCCCCTCGGCCCGCCAGCGGGCCACCCACTTGTGCCCGGTCGCCCGTGAGATGCCCATCTCAGCAGCGACATGGGCGACCGGCCGACCCGACAGCACCCGCTCGACCAGGATCCGTCTGCCATGAATGGTCAGCCGGGCATTACGGTGAGACACGAAGACCTCCGGGCGGTGCGTTCCTAGACAGCTCCACCACACCGGAGGTCTTCGCCATGATCAAGACCCACGAGCGTCAACAACGCTCATGATCAATACACCTAGACCGCACACGCCGGAGAACGCACGAGGGGCCGTACCGCGTAGGCGGTACGGCCCCTCGTCGCGTCACGGCGCGGTACGCGGCACCGCGCCGGGGCGGTTGTCGTCAGTTGTCGCCCGCGTGCTTCGCGACGCCGAAGGAGATGAACGCGGCGACGGCGAGGAAGAGGAAGCGCATGAAGCTGAAGTCCTGCTTCCACGAGTCGAGCAGGTCGCCGAAGTGGTGGAAGAAGATGTCGGTGACCGGCATCGAGCCGCCCTGGCCCGACACGTAGTGGCTGATCACCAGGGCGCCGCCGAAGAGTTCGCCGAAGACGACCGCGAACAGTGCGAGCAGGACGGCCACGAACGGCAGGGCCGGGTTGCGTCCGCCGGCCTTGCCGACGGCGAGGCCGACGAGCGCGCCGACGCCGATCGCCATCAGCCGGAATTCGTGGGTGCTGCCGTCGTCGCTGGACAGCGCGCGCAGGATGCCGCCGTACGCGAGCGCGGCGACGATCGCGGCCAGCAGGCCGACCAGGAAGCCGAGTCCGGGGTTGTCGCGGCGGGCGACCGGCACCGGCGGCGGGTAGGCGGCCGGGTTGAAGGCGCCGGGCGCGGGCGGCGCGCCCCACTGCTGCTGGGGCTGCTGACCGTAGGGCGCCTGGGGCTGCTGGCCGTACGGGGCCTGGGGCTGCTGCGGGTAGCCGTATCCGGCGCCCGGCGGCGGTCCGTACGGATTCTGGCCGCCGGGCTGCTGCGGCTGCTGCGGCGGCGGGTAGTTGGCGCTCATGGGGTCCCCCGGGATACGGCATTCAACGATGGACGCCGAAATCTAGCAGCAGGGGGTGACAATCGGACAAGTTGTTCTTCCGGTCGTTACATGACCACTACACGCGGATCGGGAACCCCGCCGCGGCGGGCCGCTACAGCCGCGCCGCCGCGCCCGCGGGCGTCGCCCCCCTTGTGTCCAGCAGGAGTTGCGCCTTGACCGCCAGACCCTGGAGGTCGTACGTGCGGTGGTGCTGGAGCAGCACCGTCAGATCGGCCTCGGAGGCGGCCTCCCACAGGGAGTCGGCGCGCGGCACCGGACGGTCGAGAACGCGCCACTGCGGTACGTAGGGGTCGTGGTAGCACAGCTGCGCGCCGAGTTCGATGAGCCGGGTGCCGATCTCGCGGGCGGGGGCGCCCTCCTGGGAGGCCAGGTCGGCCTTGTAGGTGACGCCGAGCAGCAGGACGCGGGCGCCGCGCAGGGACTTGCCGTGCTCGTTGAGCAGCGCGGCGGCGCGCTGGACGACGTAGCGCGGCATGCGGGAGTTGACCTCCTGGGCCAGTTCGACCATCCGCAGCGGGTGGCCGAGCATGCGGACCTGGCCCTGGGCGGGCATGGCGGCGAAGAGCGGGACGGCGTTGGGGTCGAGGGCGGCGGCCGGGCCGCCGACGCCGGGTCCCGGTCGGAACGCCTGGAAGCCGAACGGCTTGGTCTCGGCGCAGCGGATCACGTCCCACAGGTCGACGCCGAGGTCGTGGCAGAAGACCGCCATCTCGTTGGCGAAGGCGATGTTGACGTGCCGGTAGTTGGTCTCCAGCAGGTTGACCGCCTCGGCCTCGCGGGGGCCGCGGGCGCGCACGATGCGTTCGGTGAAGCGGCCGTAGAAGGCGGCGGCGGCCTCGGTGCAGGCGGGGGTGCAACCGCCGATCACCTTGGGGGTGTTGGCGAGGTGGAAGTCCCGGTTGCCGGGGTCGAGGCGGCTGGGGGAGTAGGCGAGGTGGAAGTCCCGGCCCGCGCGCAGCCCGTCGGCCTCCAGCAGCGGGCGCAGGAACCCCTCGGTGGTGCCGGGGTAGACCGCCGACTCCAGGACGACGGTGGTGTGCGGGCGCAGGTGCCCGGCGAGCGCGCGGGCGGCGGCGGACACCGCCGTCAGGTCCAGGGCGCGGTCCTCGCCTAGCGGGGTGGGCGCGCAGATCACGGCGGTCCTGACCCGGCCGAGCACCGCCGGGTCCGCGGTCGCGCGGAAGCCGCCCGCGAGCATCCGGCGCAGGTCGGCGGCGGCGAGCGTGCCCGGCGGTACGCGGCCCGCGTTGATGTCGGCCGCGGCGGCCGGGTCGGGTTCGTAGCCGATGACGCCGACGCCCGCGGCGGTCGCCGCCTGGGCGAGGGGAAGTCCGGTGCGGCCGAGTCCGAGCACTGCGAGGTCTGCGGGCATGCGGTTCAGTCCTCTCCCTTGCGACCACCACGGGGACTCCACGGATGGCTCCACGGATGGCTTTAAATCAGGCTAACCAGACAAATGACTGATATGACCGCACGGCGCGCCGTGCAGTCATCCGGGTTACGGGCAGAAGAGGCACGGGATCGCCGGGTAGGAGAGGGACGGCCCGGACGCCCTGCCCGCAGGGCGTTCACCGCCTCGCCGCACCGCGGGCGCGCCCCGGCACCCCCCTCGACGGCGGGTCAAGGGTGGCCGCTCGCGGCGGTGGCGGTCACTATCGAGTGGAGGGCTATCCACCGCGGCGGCACGCGAGAGCGCCGCCACCATGGGAGGCACACGGATGCGTACGTCAACACTGGGCCCCGCCGAGCGGGCCGGGGCACTGGCCCGGATGGCCGAGCACGAGCTGGACCTGCTGGTCGTGGGCGGCGGGGTGGTCGGCGCGGGAACAGCGCTGGACGCCGTCACCCGTGGCCTGTCCACCGGTCTGGTCGAGGCCCGCGACTGGGCGTCCGGCACGTCGAGCCGGTCGAGCAAGCTGATCCACGGCGGCCTGCGCTACCTGGAGATGCTGGACTTCGCGCTGGTCCGCGAGGCCCTCAAGGAGCGCGGCCTGCTCCTGGAACGCCTCGCCCCGCACCTGGTGCGGCCGGTCCCGTTCCTCTACCCCTTGCAGCACAAGGCGTGGGAGCGGCTCTACGCGGGCTCCGGCGTCGCGCTGTACGACACCATGTCGGTCTCCTCCGCGCACGGCCGCGGCCTGCCGGTGCACCGCCACCTCACCCGTAAGCACGCCCTCCAGGTCGCGCCCGCGCTGCGCAAGGACGCGCTGGTCGGCGCGCTCCAGTACTACGACGCGCAGGTCGACGACGCGCGCTTCGTCACCACCCTGGTGCGTACCGCCGCCTCCTACGGCGCGCAGGTCGCCAACCAGGCGCGGGTGATCGGCTTCCTCCGCGAGGGCGAGCGCGTCGTCGGCGCGCGGGTGCAGGACGGCGAGCAGGGCGGCGAGTACGAGATCCGCGCCAAGCAGATCGTCAACGCCACCGGGGTGTGGACCGACGACACGCAGGCGCTGATCGGCGAGCGCGGCCAGTTCCACGTCCGCGCGTCCAAGGGCATCCACCTGGTGGTCCCCAAGGACCGGATCCACTCCACCACCGGGCTCATCCTGCGGACCGAGAAGAGCGTGCTCTTCGTCATCCCCTGGGGCAGGCACTGGATCATCGGCACCACCGACACCGACTGGGACCTGGACAAGGCCCACCCGGCGGCGTCCAGCGCCGACATCGACTACCTGCTCGAACACGTCAACTCGGTGCTGTCCACCCCGCTGACCAGGGACGACGTCCAGGGCGTCTACGCGGGCCTGCGTCCGCTGCTGGCCGGGGAGTCGGACGCCACCAGCAAGCTCTCGCGCGAGCACACCGTGGCGCACCCGGTGCCGGGACTCGTGGTGGTCGCGGGCGGCAAGTACACGACGTACCGCGTGATGGCCAAGGACGCGGTCGACGAGGCCGTGCACGGCCTGGACCACCGGGTGGCCGAGTGCTGCACGGAGGATGTGCCGCTGGTCGGCGCCGAGGGCTACCACGCGCTGTGGAACGCCCGCGCCCGCACCGCCGCCCGCACCGGACTGCACGTCGCCCGGGTGGAGCACCTGCTCAACCGGTACGGCTCGCTCGCCGAGGAGGTGCTCGCGCTGATCGCCGAGGACCCGTCGCTGGGCGCCCCGCTGACCTCGGCCGACGACTACCTGCGGGCCGAGATCGTCTACGCGGCGATGTACGAGAGCGCCCGCCACCTGGACGACGTGCTCGCCCGCAGGACCCGGATCTCGATCGAGACCTTCGACCGCGGCACCCGCAGCGCCCGCGAGGCCGCCGAGTTGATGGCACCCGTCCTGGGCTGGGACAAGGACCAGATCGACAAGGAAGTGGCCTACTACGAGAAGCGCGTGGAGGCCGAGCGCGAGTCGCAGCTCCAGCCTGATGATCTGACCGCGGATGCGGCCAGGCTGGGCGCGCCCGATATCGTTCCCCTCTAGGCACGGTGCGTCTCGGGGGAGACGCGGCGCGCGTCGGGGGAGCGGGCGGAAGGGCGCGAGATGACGGGACAGGCCGACGAGGGGCGGTTGGTCGCGGGCCGGTACCGGCTGCTCGAACGCATCGGCCGGGGCGGCATGGGCACCGTGTGGCGGGCCGAGGACGAACTCCTCGGCCGGCAGGTCGCGGTGAAGAAGCTGCACCCGCCCCAGCCGCACATGCACGACGACGAGTTGGCCACCCTCTTCGAACGCACCCGCCGCGAGGCGCGCGCCGCCGCCCGGATCAGCCACCCCAACGTGGTGGTCGTGCACGACGTCGTGGACGACGAGGGACTGCCGTCCATCGTCATGGAGTACGTCCCTTCGGTCACGCTCGGCGAACAGCTCAAGAAGCACGGACCGCTGCCGGTCGCCGAAGTCGCCAGGATCGGCCGCGGCATGGTCGCCGCGCTGCGGGCCGCGCACCGCGCCGGAGTGCTGCACCGCGACGTCAAGCCGGGCAACGTCCTGCTCGGCGTCGAGGGCGGCGCGCCCGTCGAGGGCGCTTCCGCGGAACAGGGCTACGGCAGCGGGCGCGTGGTCCTCACCGACTTCGGCATCGCCCAGGCGTCCGGCACCTCCACCCTCACCCGGACCGGCGAACTCATCGGCTCCATCGACTTCCTGTCGCCCGAGCGGATCAGGGGCGCCCTGCCCGGACCCGAGGCCGACCTGTGGGCGCTGGGCGCCACCCTCTACCAGGCCGTCCAGGGCGAGTCGCCCTTCCGGCGGCCGACCGCGATCGAGACCGCGTACGCCATCGCCGAGGAGCCGGTGCTGCCGGCCGCCAACGCGGGCGCGCTGACCCAGGTGATCGCCGGGCTGCTCGCCAAGGAACCGGCCGAGCGGCTGTCCGCGGCCGAGACCGAGCGGCTGCTGCGGATTCCGCTGGCAGAACCCGACACCGGGCAGGTCGACACCGACCGGTTCACCTACCCCGCGGGCGACGGCCGGACCGCCACCGTGACCCAGGTGCCCGGCGCCCCGCCCCCCGGCGGCGCGCACTCCCCTCCGTACGCCGACTCCTTCGGGCCCCCGCCGCCCTACTCCACGGGAACCGGGACGGGAACGGCCGCCGGTTTCGGTACGGGCGCGGGCGGTTCAGGCCCCGACACCGGCCCGCACTCCGGCGCGCACCGCCCCGAACGGCCGCGCCGCCGTACCGGAGCGTGGATCGCGGGCGTCGCCGTCCTCGCCCTCGTGGCCGCGGGCACCGCCTTCGCCGTCATCCACAACGGCGGCTCCGGTACGGACGCGAGCCCCGGCCCCACCACGGCGGTCAGCACACCGCCCACCGGCACCACGTCCTCGGCCGGTCCGACGCCGAGCACCACGGCGCCGCCCCCGCCGGTCCCCGACGGCTACCACCTGGTCACGGAGGCCGACCACGGTTACGCGGTGCCGGTGCCCGACGGCTGGACGCGGCAGGTCAAGAACGACGGCGACGAGGTCGACTTCATCGACCCGACCGGCAAGATCGGCCTGAAGATCAGCTCGCTGGACTTCGGCAGCGACGACCCGTACGAGCACTGGCTGACTCTGGAGCCGCAGACCCAGGAGCAGGTTGACGAGTACCACCGTGAACGGATGATCCGCACCGTGCAGTTGGGGATGCCCGCCGCGCTGTGGGAGTTCACCTTCCAGGGCTCGGTCCGCAAGTTCCATGCGATCGACCTCGGATTCGGCAAGCCGGGTGGTCGTGAGTACGCGGTCTACCTGTCGGCTCCGGACGCCGAATGGGACACCTACCGACCGGTGTTCACGAACGCTGTGGCCGGTTTCCGGCTATCGAACCCATAAGCCGGGTTCGCTTCCGCGTCCCCCGTTCGGGGATGATGGGTGTTTACACGTCCAGCACTCCAGAGGGATCCCATGAGCGAGGTCGAAAGTACCGACGGACGCGTGCTCGCCGACCGGTACCGCCTCGGCGAAGTCCTCGGCAAAGGCGGCATGGGCACGGTGTGGCGCGCCGTCGACGAGACGCTGGGCCGTACCGTCGCGGTCAAAGAGCTGCGTTTCCCCGGCAACGTCGACGAGGACGAGAAACAGCGCCTGGTCACCAGGACCCTGCGCGAGGCCAAGGCCACCGCGCGGATTCGCAACACCGGCGCGATCACCGTCTTCGACGTGGTCAAGGAGGACGACCGGCCGTGGATCGTCATGGAGCTGGTCGAGGGCCGCTCGCTGTCCGACGCGATCCGTGAGGACGGCCCGCTCACGCCCAAGCGCGCCGCCGAGGTCGGCCTCGTCATACTCGACGTCCTCAAGGCCGCCCACAACGCCGGCATCCTGCACCGCGACGTGAAACCCTCCAACGTCCTGCTCGCCGACCGCGGTTCGGACCCCGCGGGCCGCGGCGCCGGGCGCGTGGTCCTCAGCGACTTCGGCATCGCCCAGATCGACGGCGACCCGTCCGTCACCTCCACCGGCATGCTCGTCGGCGCCCCCTCGTACATCTCGCCGGAACGCGCGCGCGGCCAGAAGCCGGGCCCGCCCGCCGACCTGTGGTCGCTCGGCGCGCTGCTCTACGCCTCGGTCGAGGGCCGCCCGCCCTACGACAAGGGGTCGGCCATCGCCACCCTGACCGCCGTGATGACCGAGCCGGTCGGGCCGATGACCAACGCCGGGCCGCTCGCCGAGGCGATCAAGGGCCTGCTGGTCAAGGACCCGGCCCAACGCCTCGACCACGACGCCGCGTACGCCCTGCTGTCCACCGTCGCGCACGCCCCCGAACGCCCGGTCGCGCCGCCCACCTCCGACGCCCGTACCGTCGTGCTGAACGTGGACCCGCAGCCCACCCCGACCGACGCTCCCGCTGCCTCCGGCGGGGGGACCCCCACCGCCGGAGGCGAAGCCGCCGCCGACCAGGCCCGGGTCCGCGACGCACTGCGCTCGGTCCGCAAGGCCGCCGCCGCCAAGATCCCCGCGAAGCCCGCGACATCGGCCGCCGCCCCTGAGCCCGGCGGCCCCGTCCCGCCGCCCGCCCCGCCGCGCGCGTCGCTCACCGACGTCGTACCGCGCCGCACGATGGTCATCGTGGCCGCGGCGATCGTGATCGTCCTGCTGGGCACGGTGATCGGCATAGCGCTCGCCAACTCCGGTGGCGGCGACGGCGGGAACGGATCGGCGTCGAAGCCGAAGGGCGGGGCCTCGGCCTCCGCGTCCGCGTCGACCGGCGCGAAGAACGACGACGACAGCAAGGGCGGCACGGACGACGGCAAGTCGCCGTCGTCGCCGGGCAGTTCGGCCTCCGCGCCGACCACCCCCGCCTCGTCCCCGCCGGCCACCGGCGGCTCGGACGCCGTACCGGCGGGCTTCTACCGCTACGACGACTCCGAGGGCTTCTCGATAGCCCTGCCCAACGGCTGGAAGCGCGTGGGGGACAACGGGTACGGCAGCGGCTCGAAGTTCCGGGGCTCGGACGGCAGCGAGTTGCTCGTGGACTGGACGCATTCGCCGGGGCCGAGCGCGCTCAAGGACTGGCAGAACGCGGCGAAGACCGCCAAGTCCGGCCGGAACGGCATGCCCGGCTACCAGGAACTCAAGGTGGCCCAGACGCAGTACCGCTCGTACGACGCGGCCGACTGGGAGTACAAGCGGGACGTGAAGGGTAAGCAGGTACACGTCCTGAATCGCGGCATGGTGACGGACCCGAAGCACGGGTACGCCATCATGTTCACGACTCCGGCCGACGCGTGGACCAGCGATACCAGCACCAAGGCCCTCACGACCTTCTTCGCTACCTTCAAACCGGCCAAGTGAGCCTTCCGCAGCACGTATTGTGAGTAGCCGTGGACTGTCCGCAGCCGGATTCCGTTCGGATCGGACCGCTTCGGGTACAAGGTGGGGTGCGGGCGAGGGTTCCCGCACGGATGGCATCGGGTCGGGAAGGGCCGGAGAGGGGGCGTCGTGGACGAATACGCGGGCCGCGTGCTCGCCGACCGGTACCGGCTGCCCCGGCCGCCCGCCGACGAGTTCGAACTGGTCGAGACGCGTGCCTTCGACACCTACAGCGGCCAGGAGGTCCTGGTCCGGCAGGTGCTGCTGCCCGAGGTCGTCACGGCCGAGGACCCGGGCGACGACCGGGGCTACGGCGACCAGGACGCGCTGAGCGACAGCGCCCGGCGCGCCCTTGAGGCCGCCCGCGCGGCGGCGGCGATACCCGACCACCCCCGCCTGGTCCAGGTCTTCGACATCTTCATCGAGGGCGGCAGTCTCTGGATCGCGAGCGAACTGGTGTCCGCCCGGCCGCTCGCCGCGTTACTCGCCGACCGGCCGCTGGACGCCTACCGCGCCGCCGAGGTCGCCTCCGACGTGCTCACCGCGCTGCGCGCCGTGCACGCGTACGGCTGGACGCACCGCAATGTGACCGCGAGCACCGTGCTGGTCTGCGACGACGGCCGGGCGATGCTCGCCGGGCTCGCCGCGGGCGCCGCCCAGGAGGCGCTGTGCGGCTACGACCCCGTGCCGCAGCACATCCAGGTCCTCGCGGGCGGCGGCCTGTCGGGCGCGGGTGAGGACCAGTCGTGGCACGGCCCCGAGTCCGCCCTCGAACAGGAGCGGGCCCGGCAGAACCGGATCACCGTCATCGGCGCCGTCACCGAGCGCTGGGCGCCGGAGCAGGCGCACGAGGTGCACGAGAACTGGCGGCTGTCGCCGCCGGTCGGCCCGGCCGCCGACCTGTGGGCGCTCGGCTCGCTGCTCTTCCGTACCGTGCAGGGGCATCCGCCGTTCCCCGAGGAGAGCGCCGCCGAACTGGTGCAGATGGTGTGCGCCGAGCCGCCCGCCTTCGCCGAGGAGTGCGGCGCGCTGCGGCCGATCGTCGAGTCGCTGCTCCGGCCCGACCCCGAGGAGCGGCCGGAGGCCGAGGAGTTGGGCGGCTGGCTGCGGTCGCTGATCCGCTCCGCGCCCGAGCCCGATCTCGGCCTCGACATGGTCCAGGTGCCGACGGATCCGGCCAAATTGCCGATCGTGCGCCGCAAGGGCGAGTTGGTACGGCGGCGGCGCCGCAAGGCCGCCGCCGAGGCCGACGTCGCCGGGATTCAGCACCGCAGGCACGCCCGCGGTAAGCAGGCCAGGGTCACCAAGGCCAAGCGCGAGCAGGCGCGGCGCAGCGAGATGCGGCAGGAGCAGATCCACCAGGAGCAGGAGGTCGTCTACCGCAAGCCTCCGCGCGGCGGCGACGAGGCACCGCGCAAGCTGGGCGTGCGGCTGCTGATCGCGGTCCTGGTGGTGCTCGCGGCCGTCGTCGCGTACGCGGTGCTCGCCATGCCCGGCAACGGCGACACGTCGGACAACGGGGCCAAGGGCGGCGACCGTACGGTCCCGGCCGAGGTGCCGGGCGGGCACAGCGGCGGCAAGAAGCCGACGCCGACGCCCACTCGTACGACCGCGGCGCCGACGACGAAGCCGGCCACCACGAAGCCGGCTCCGCCGCCGAGTACGGCGGTGCCGCCGCCGGACCTCGGCAGCGACTTCGTCATGCGGACCGACTCCGCCGGGTTCACCGTCGCCGTCCACACCGGGTGGCAGCGCTCCGGCAAGAACGGTCAGGGGCAGGTCCGTTACTCCGGCAGCGACCTCCAGCTCACCGTCGTGCCCGGCCGTGACAAGGTTTCCGACCACGGCAGCGATCCGCTCGCCTACCAGCTCGAAGAGCCCGAGCTGGCCGCCTTCCGCGGCTCCTCCTGGTCCGCCGCCTCCGGTCTCCACACGCTCGACCTGCGCGGGCACAGTGCTGCCGAGGGCGAGTACAGCTACCGCGACGCCAACGACACGCAGATCTACGCCCTCAATCTCGCGGTCATCATCGACGGCTCGTACCACGTCGTCGTCGTCAGCGGGCCGGACGCTCGGCGCGCCGATGTCCAGCGTGCCTTCGACAAAGCCGTCGAAACCTACGCGGCGAGCTGACGCCCGCCCCACGCCAAGGGCTCGCCGCCCCGGCCCGTTCACCTTGCGCGGTTGGGTTCGCCCCGTCAGGGGCGCGGGGAACTGCGCGAGCAACCCACCACCGGCCGGTGGTCCCGAGACAACCGAACTGCCCCGCTGGGGCGGGATTTTCGCCCGCGCCACTGCCAGTGGCTGGCCGCGCAGTTCCCCGGAGGGGATTCCTCAAAACGCACGTGACGTGCGGGAGGGGTAGGCGGACCATGGAGAGCATGTACGCGACGGCTATTGCTGGCGATGACGGCGGCGGGGGCCGTGCGGGCGGGCGCGGTCGTGGTCGGGGTAGGAGGGCGCGGATTCCGGCGGGGCCGGTGACGGCTTATGACGGGTGTGGGAAGTGTCTGGTGGCGGTGCGCAGTCTGAGCCGGAAGAAGGACGCGACGTCGTCGCCGGAGAGGCAGGAGGCTCAGGACCTCAAGGCGGCGGCGAGAGTCGGTGGTCACATCATCGCTTGGGCGGACGACTGGGAGGGCCCGCATGCTGGGCGGTCCACTCCGCACGCGCCGCCACAAGCAGGGGGTATACCTCGCGGTCGAGGTAGTCGGCCTGAGCGCGCAGTTGGGCGGCGAACGTCGCCAGGCCGGTCGGATCGAGCCCGTTGACCCAGTAGTCGTCAACGATCCAGACGTTCGCCACCGGAAGACGCCCCGCAGTGTCTTCGGCGTACGGCGTGCAGTCGATGGTCCCGCTGAACACCGCCGACTCCTCGCCCGGTTCGCGGGCATGCGCGACGCGCATCCGCTGACCGTCGAAGTGAGCCTGGTGGCACATGTCTCCCAGCAGGACGAAGAGCCGTGCGAGCGATACGCCGGACGTGCTCGGATCGTCCTCGGCCCAGGTCGGCAGGTAACCCGTAGCGGTGCAGTTGTCCGTGCTGGCGATCTCCCACGTCCGGCCAGGGCGTGCGGGAACGTCGGTTTCGGCGGCAGGGCCACGGGAGACGGTCTTCATTCCGCTCACCGGCCCGGCACCTCGCCCTCGGCGTCCGCGTCGTCCTGCGCGACCACCGCCCATACCCGCTTTCCGACGCCTTCTCGCGCGCTCACACCCCAACGTGCCCCGGTAATCGCGTCCACCAGCGCCAGCCCCCGGCCGCACTCCGCGTCCGCCGACGGCTCCCGGAGTACGGGCCAGGACTCGTTGGCGTCATGCACCTCGATCTGCACGCCGCCGTCGAGGCGTTCGTACCGCGTCTCGATCAGCCGCCCCTGCGGGGAACGCGCATGGCGCAGAGAATTGGTCAGTAACTCCGAGAGGACGACCTCAGCGCGGTCGGCGAGCGTGGGCATCCCCCAAGCTCCCAAATGCCCCCGCAGCTCATGCCGAGCCACCGGTACACACCTCGGATGGTGGGCCCACCGCTTCACGACCAGGGAACGCCCCTCCGCAGCGGGCGGCACAGTCAACGTCACCGCACTGCCCCCACCCACACGAACGAACGCCGGTTAAACTCACGCATGTCAGCCTGCTCTCTCAGGTTGGCCACGCCCCGGACCGTTCACGCGGTTGCGGGGGTCGTACGGCGAATCCGCCAGGAGCGCGGCTTGCACGTCCTGACCCGAGTAGCGTTGCTTGTCGGCAAAGTCCGGTGCAGTAGTTACGTGTCCGCGCTCGTCCGCACCTCTGCGGACACGGCGGACAGCGGAGGACTCATGAGCGAGTCATTCGGTCAGGCGTTGAAGCGGCTTCGCGGAAGCCGGTCGCTTCGAGACGTAGCCCGATTGGCAAGTGTCAGCAAGAGTCAGGTGTCTGATCTCGAAAACGGTCGGCGTAAGCCAACCGCACAGTCAGCGGCGGCACTTGATCGGGCGTTGGAGGCACACGGAGAGCTGGTGGTCCTGGCCGAAGCGGAGTCCGGTCCGTCGTCACTTGAGCAAGCGGACTCCTTGCAACGCGGGCTGCACGAAGCCTTCGCCGCTGGTCCCCTCTCAGGTGTGAGCCTGGACGAGGTGGAATGGACGGTCGCACGCCACGGCAGAGCCACCCGATACCGTCCGGAGTCCGAGCTGTTGCCAGATCTGATCACCGACTTCGCAGATCTCCGCCTCTTAATGACGGGGCGTCAGTCGGAGCGCGTACGTAAGCGGCTCACCATCGCCGCCGCACGTATGTCCGGTCTCGTCGCCCTGACATTGCTCAAGATGGGAGACGAGCGAGCGAAGAGTTGGTGGCGCACGGGGCGTGCCGCAGCGGCGTCCGCCGAAGACCGGGCCACCCTCTCGTGGATCTACGCGCAGGAGGCGTACCAGCTCTACTACAGCGGTGACCTCTACGGGGCGGTCGAACTGGCTGTACGGGCCCAGCATTGGGCCGGTGGCCTCCCTTGCGTCGGGCCTGCTCTCGCCGCGCCGCTTGAAGCACGTGCCCACGCCTTGCTCTCCCGACCCGACGCCACGGCGGTGGCGCTGGCTCATGCTCAAGATGCGCTGAACCGGCTTCCGGACGAAGACCGGGAGGAGTCCGCGTTCAGCTACTCCGAATCGCAGATGGCCTTCCACGCCGGGAACGCCTGGACGCACCTTGAAGACACCGACCGTGCCAGCGCGGAGTTGACCCGCGCTCTCGATCTCTACCCATGCTCCGATCACACGGACCGGGCTCTCGTCCGGCTGGACTTGGCCATGTGCACGGCGATTGCGGGCGATCCCGCCTCGGCCGCCGAACAGGCCATGAACACCGTGGTCGAGTTGCCCGAGGAGCACAGGACCGCACTGATCATGTGCCGCGCCCGAGATGTCGCCGATAGGGTGCCGGAGGCTCGAAGAGTGCTGGAGGTGAAGGCGCTGCGTGAGATCCTCGCGCAACCTTCGGAGTGAGAAAGGGCGGGCGCGGTGCAGATCAGCGAGGCGACCGAGGCGGACACGGACGAAATCTCCGTGATCCTCGGAGAGATAGAGCACTACTACGGCGGCGAGCCGACCGCCGCCGATCCCGAGCAGATCCGCCGGGCCCTGTTCTCCTCCAGGCCCGCCGCGACCGTTCTCCTCGCCCGGAATGACGGCAACGTCGTCGCGCTCGCGTCCTACACGTTCCTCTGGCCCGCAGCGGGCGCGGACACGTCGCTGTACCTCAAGGAGCTTTACGTACGCGAGAGCGCTCAGCGTCGCGGCGTAGGTCGTGCGCTGCTGGCTGAGCTGAAGAGGATCGCCGCCGAATCCGCGTGCTCCCGGATCGAATGGACGGCAGACACCGACAACCCCCCGGCCCTCGCGTTCTACGAGGCACTGGGCGTGGAACAGAAGGCGGGGAAGGTCTTCTACCGCCTCGGCCTGTAGCACTCGATGCTGCCGTCGACGGACCGCACACCGGTTCAAGCAGCTACGGCTGATGGGCGGCTGATCGGGGCTTTAGGCAGCCACCATGGGGCGAGCCTCTAAGATCGGGGCCCACTTCGGGCTATTGCGGGCAGGTCCACAGCCTGCCCGAGTCGCGCGAGCTTACGGGCCCCGATCTCTCGCCCCATGGCAGCTCCCGCCCAAAGCCCCGCCCAACCGCCATCCCGCACGCGCACCCAGCAATGCGCGCACCCCAACTGACCAGCGTGAATGTCTCATTTTTCCTGTTCAGAGCGACTTCTCGCCGGTAGAACGGGCCTTGTCTTTAGGCGAAGTCCCCCCGCGCCCCTGGAAGACAGGCCCTGCGCAAAGGGGGGCGCGCTGGGGAGGAGGCCCTGGGAGCGGACGCCCTGCGGGGAGGGGCTGTTCGGGGAGGGGGCCCTGGAGGGTGGGCCGGGGTGGGGAGGGTGGATAGCCTGGGGGGTATGGGGAGTGACGGGGGGTGGACGGCGGAGGCGGAGCCTCGGGATGTGGTGGCGGGGAGGTACCGCATCACGGGGCGGCTCGGCCGCGGGGGGATGGGGACGGTGTGGCGGGCGGAGGACGAGCTGCTGCACCGACCGGTGGCGGTCAAGGAGCTGCACCTGCCCGAGGGCGGCCAGGACCGGGCACTGCGCGAAGCGCGCAGCGTGGCCAGGATCAGGCACCCGCATGTGATCGTCGTGTACGACGTGCTGGAGCAGGACGGCCGCCCGTGGATCGTGATGGAGCTGGTGGACGGCCGTTCGCTGGCGGACGTGCTGGCACAGGACGGCCCCCTGGAACCGCGGGAGGCGGCGCGGATCGGCGCGGCCGTGGCGGGCGCGCTGCGGGCGGCGCACGCGAGCGAGGTCCAGCACCGTGACGTGAAACCGGCGAACGTACTGCTCGAGCGCGGCACCGGACGCGTCGTGCTGACGGACTTCGGAATCGCCCGGGTCGCGGGCAGCGCGACGATCAGCGAGACCGGGTCCTTCGTGGGGTCGCCGGAGTACACCTCGCCCGAGCGGATGTCGGGCCGTGCGGCGGGCCCGGAGTCCGACCTGTGGTCGCTCGGCGCGCTGCTGTGCGCGGCGGTGGACGGCGAGTCCCCGTTCCACCGCGAGTCGATAGGCGAGATCGTGCACGCGGTCGCGATCGACACGATCAGGACGCCCGAGGCGGCGGAGCCGCTGCTGCCGGTGGTCACGGCGCTGCTCGACCGGGACCCGGGCCGCCGGATGGGCGCGGCGCGGGCGCAGACGCTGCTGACGGCGTACGCGGAGACCGGTGAGCCGCCGCCCGCCCAGCACGTACCGGTGGTCCCGGCGGCCGAACCCCCGCGTGACGCGGAGCCCGAGCCGCGGGCGACCCCCCGCCCGAAGGGCCGCAGGCGCCGTGTCCTCGCCGCCGCCGTGAGCGTGGCGGCCCTCGCGGTCGGCGGCGGCGCGCTGGCCGCGGTGCTGGTCGTCCGGCACGACGACGGCGGCGCCCGCGCCGCGTCGCCCCCGCCGAGCACGGCGCCGGTGACGGGCACGACCCCGCCGCCCACGACGCCGAGCCCGACGACACCCCCGCCGACGGCCCCGGCCCTCCCGGCCGGGTACGAGCGCGTCACCGATCCGACCGGCTTCTCGCTGGCGCTGCCCGCCGGATACGTACGCGACGCGCAGCGCGACAGCAGCGGCGTCCTGCGGGTGTACTACTGGTCGCCCGACCGTGCCTTCCGCTTCGGCGAGCGCGAGCAGTCGCCCGACCCGCGCGGCCCGTACGCGGTGCTGCGCGACCAGGATCTGGCCGGTCCCCAGGCGGGCAGTGTCTATCCCGGGTACCGGGACGGCGTGATCACCGAGACCACGCAGCGCGGGCGGCCCGCCGCGCTGTGGCAGTTCACGTACGACGGTTTCGCGGACGGCAACGGCGCGCGCCGGACGTTCGACCTGTGCTGGACGGAGGGCGGCCGGATGTACGACATGTGGCTGTCGGCGCCGATCGAGCAGGTCGAGCGGGCACGGGACACCTTCGACGCGGCGCGCGCCGCCTTCCGTCCGCACTGATGTTCCACCGACACGTACGCGCCCCGAGGGCGCCCGGCACCTGCCGCCACTGCCCCTCCGGGCAACCCTCGTGACCTGCGAAGATCCGTATGACGCCACCGATTGCTGGCTTAGTTGCACGGATCACGAGGAAAATACTTACTCACGGGTATCCAATCGGTGCCGGACGGTCGTAATCTCACCGGCATGACGGATTCGCTGGAGCGCAGCACGCCCCCCGCAGACGGCCGCCCCACCGACGGCCCCACCGACGGAAACCCGGTCGCGCCCACCACGGCGCGCGGCCCGAAGGACGTCGTCACCCCCGATCTGGTCGCCCGCCTCACCCGCGACGTCATCGGCTGGGGGTCCCCCCGCTGGCAAGCAGGGGGAGGCCGTACCGCCAGCCACACCCCGCTGACCGGCGACAAGCTCGCCGACCTGCCGGAGACCACGCCCGAGGAGGTCGCGGAGGCGTTCGCGCGCGCCCGCACGGCGCAGAAGGCGTGGGCCGCCACCCCCGTACGGCAGCGCGCCGCGGTCCTGCTCCGCTTCCACGACCTGGTGCTCGCCCGGCAGGCCGAGGTGCTCGACCTGATCCAGGTGGAGACCGGCAAGGCGCGCATGCACGCGCACGAAGAGGTGCAGGTGGTCGCGATGGCGGCCCGGCACTACGGCCGCAAGGCCCCCGCGTACCTGAAGCCCAAGCGGCACACCGGCGCCATCCCGACGCTGACCAAGGCCGTGGAGCTGCGGCAGCCGCGCGGGGTCGTCGGCCAGATCGCGCCCTGGAACTACCCGCTGGAGCTGTCCGTCGGCGACGCGCTGCCCGGACTCGTGGCGGGCAACGCCCTGGTGATGAAGCCGGACACCGAGACCGCGCTGACCGCGCTGTGGGCGCGCGAGCAGTTGGTCGAGGCGGGACTGCCCGCCGACGTGTGGCAGATCGTGATCGGCGAGGGCCCGGTCGTCGGCCCGGCCCTGGTCGAGCACGCCGACTACGTGTCCTTCACCGGCTCGACGCGCACCGGCCGCGACGTGGCCCAGCGCGCCGCCGCCCGGCTGATCGGCGCCTCCCTCGAACTCGGCGGCAAGAACCCCCTGTTGGTGCTGCGCGACGCCGACCTCGACAAGGCCGCCGACGGCGCCGTCCGCGCCTGCTTCGCCTCCGCCGGTCAACTCTGCGTCTCCGTCGAGCGGTTGCTGGTGGACGAGTCGGTCGCCGACGCGTTCCTGGAGAAGTTCGCCGCGCGCACGAAGGCGATCAGGCTCGGCACGGCCCTCGCGTACGGCGCGGGCATGGGATCGCTGGCCGGGGAACGGCAGTTGGAGACCGTCGTCCGGCACGTTGAGGAGGCCCGCGAGAAGGGCGCCACGGTGGTGGCCGGCGGCCGGGCCCGCCCCGACATCGGCCCGTACGTCTACGAGCCGACGATCCTGGACGGCGTCGAGGCCCCGATGGCCGTCTGCGCGCAGGAGACCTTCGGCCCCGTCGTGTCCGTCTACCGCTTCCGCGACGAGGAGGAGGCGATCGAGCGCGCCAACGACACCGACTACGGCCTCAACGCCAGTGTGTGGACCAAGGACACCCGGCGCGGCGCGCGGATCGCGGCCCGGCTGCGCTCCGGCACGGTCAACATCAACGAGGCGTACGCCGCCGCGTACGGCAGCGTCCGAGCGCCGATGGGCGGCATGAAGGACTCCGGGCTCGGCCGCAGGCACGGCTCCGAGGGCATCCTCAAGCACACCGAGGCCCAGACCGTCGCCACCCAGCGCCTTCTGCCGATGGCGCCCTCGCTCGGCATGACCGACGAGACGTACGCGAAGTTCCTCACCGTCTCGCTGAAGGCGATGAAGGCCCTGCGGATGCGCTGACCCCCGCCCGCCCGCGCGCTGCCCGGCCCTCTCCCGCCGCCCGCGCCCCGCCCACGCCCTGCCCGCCGACCCGGCCGGACCGGACCGGACCGGACGAGTCCCGCACCGACGCACGGAGGATCACGTGTCACAGGAAGACGGCTACGACTACGACGTCGTCGTCATCGGCTCCGGCTTCGGCGGCTCCGTCTCCGCGCTGCGGCTGACCGAGAAGGGCTACCGGGTCGGCGTGCTGGAGGCCGGCCGCCGCTTCGCCCGCGACGAACTGCCGAAGAACTCCTGGGACGTCCGCAACTACCTGTGGGCGCCCGCGCTCGGCCTCTACGGCATCCAGCGCATCCACGTCCTCGGCAACGTCCTGGTGCTGGCGGGCGCGGGCGTCGGCGGCGGCTCGCTGAACTACGCCAACACCCTGTACGTGCCCCCGAAGGCGTTCTTCGAGGACCGGCAGTGGGGCGCGATCACCGACTGGCAGCAGGAATTGGCGCCGTACTACGACCAGGCCCAGCGGATGCTCGGGGTGCGCACCAACCCCACGCTCACCCCCTCGGACGAGCATCTGAAGGCGGCGGCCGAGCGGATGGGCGTCGGCGACAGCTTCCACCTCGCGCCGGTCGGGGTGTTCTTCGGCGACGGCCAGGACGCGGGCGGCGCGTCGAAGGCGGCGCCCGGCGGCGAGGTGTCCGACCCGTACTTCGGCGGAACCGGCCCCGCGCGGCGGGCCTGCACCGAGTGCGGCGAGTGCATGACCGGCTGCCGGCACGGCGCGAAGAACACCCTCACGGAGAACTATCTGCACCTCGCCGAGCGCGCGGGCGCCGTCATCCACCCGATGACCACCGTCACCGACCTCACCGAGGACCCCGAGGGCGGCTACCGTGTCACCGCCGTCCCCACCGACCAGCGCAAGAAGGGCGAGCGGGCGGTGCTGAGGGCCCGTCAGGTCGTGGTCGCGGCGGGCACGTACGGGACGCAGACGCTGCTGCACGCGATGCGCGACGGCGGCCGGCTGCCCGGCATCTCGGCGAAGCTCGGCGAGCTGACCCGTACCAACTCCGAGGCGCTGGTGGGCGCGCAGACCTCCACCCGCCGCTACCGCAAGCGGCACCCGGACCGCGCGCTGGACTTCACCAAGGGCGTCGCGATCACCTCGTCCGTGCACCCCAACGACCACACCCACATCGAGCCGGTCCGCTACGGCAAGGGCTCCAACGCGATGGGGAATCTGTCGATCATGGCGGCGCCGTACGGCGGGAAGGTGCCGCGCTGGGCCGAATTCGCCGTCAACTACCTGCGCCACCCGGCGGTCGGCCTCCGCTCGCTGTCCAACTTCCACTGGTCGGAGCGGACGATCATCGGCCTGGTCATGCAGACCAGCGACAATTCGCTGACCACCTACCGCAAGACCAAGGGCCTGGGCAAAGGGCTGCTGACGGCCCGTCAGGGTCACGGCGCTCCCAACCCGACGCACATCCCGGAGGGCGCGCGGGCCGCGGAGTTGATAGCCGAGGAGATCAACGGCTTCGCGGGCAGCAATGTCGGCGAGGCCACCGAACGCCCCATGACCGCGCACTTCCTGGGCGGCTGCCCGATCGGCGAGGACGCGGACCACGGCGTCATCGACCCGTACCACCGGCTCTACGGGCACCCGGGCATCCATGTGGTCGACGGTTCGGCCGTCTCGGCGAATCTCGGCGTCAATCCGTCGCTGACGATCACCGCGCAGGCGGAGCGCGCGATGTCGCTGTGGCCCAACAAGGGCGAGGCGGACCCGCGTCCGGCCCAGGGCGAGGGCTACCGCAGGATCGCCGCGGTACGGCCCGCCGCCCCGGTGGTGCCGGAGGGAGCCTTCGGCGCGCTGCGGCTTCCGATGCTGCCGGTCCCCGCGGTGCCGCCCAGGTCCGTGGCAGAGTGACGCGGCTGAACCGGCTGAACCGGCTGAACTGCCTGAACTGACTGCGGTGACTGACGTGTTCGGGTGACGCGTCCGCGCGCGCCGACGCGTACCCGTGCGCACGGGCACGCGCTGTGTCACCCGATCGTGGACGGGAAGTCCGTGCCGGGAGCCGTACATGAGTAATGTGGGTTCTCGCAGAGCGGCCGGATCCAAGCGTCCCCGGAGCCGACCGCCTCTTTGAGTCGTGACCGGGCTGCTGTCCCCTGCCGTCCGGTCACATAGCACCGACACGAGGTCCCACGGCGACCGCACACCTGCGGTCGCCTCATCGCATCGGTCACACCCCGCCTAGCTGCGTCTAGGCGGTGTCCAGTTCCACGCGTGGTGTTGGGTTACCGCCCCTGGATGGCACGGACACCACCTCCAACGAAGCCATCGCGGGCCGGTCACGTGCCGTACGGGTGATGCCGCTCGAAAGGGCGAAACGTCACGCCTCGCGGGCCGCTCCGGCCGCGCCGCTCACACCTTGCCGCGGCACAGTTCCAGCAGCGTCATCGCCAGTGACGTGCCCGGCCTCCCCAACTCCGCGCTGTAGTGCGTCAGCACCTCCATCTCGCGGTTCAGGCTCACCCGGCGACCGCCGGACGTCATGCGGGCGCGCTGGATGTCGGCCGACTCGGTCATCCGTTCCCTGACCAGGCCGATGATCCGGGTGTCGAGATCGTCGATCCGCCGCCGCTTGCGCGCGATGACCGCGTCCGCGGACTCCGGGACGCCGTGGGTGTCCGGGGCGTCCGGGGCGCTCTCGGTGCCCGCGGTCGCGGTCGCGGGGGCCGGGGCCGGAATGGGGGCCGGGACGGAGATAGGTGTCGGGGTCGGGGTCGTCATGTCTGCTCTCCTCGGGAGGGGCGGGCGGCGCCGCGGGCCTCGGGTCCCGGGGGAGCGAAACGACAGGCGCCCCGGGCCGTCCGGCCCGGGGCGCCTGGGAAGTCGCTCGTCAGCTCACGCGACGCGACCATGGCAGCCGGACCAGCCGGTGCCATAGGTAAACGTGACGCTGCGCGTGTGCATGGCGTCAGTGTGCCCCCCTCGCCTCCCGCGGGGCAAGCCGGGGGAAGGAGGGAGTCCGCCGCCCCGGTAGAATCGGGTCCTATCCCCGTTGGAACCGCCGGAAGGCACACCGTGGTAACGCCAGTCGCCCCCGCCCCCTCGTCGGGCACACCGGATACACCGGACCTGGTCCTGGTCGTGGACTTCGGTGCGCAGTACGCGCAACTGATCGCGCGCCGGGTCCGTGAGGCCCGGGTGTACAGCGAGATCGTGCCCTCCACGACGCCGGTGAGCGAGATGCTGGCGAAGCGGCCGAGCGCGATCATCCTGTCCGGCGGCCCGTCCTCGGTCTACGAGCCGGGCGCCCCCACCCTGGACCCGGCGATCTTCACGGCGGGCGTCCCCGTCTTCGGCATGTGCTACGGCTTCCAGCTCATGGCGACGGCGCTCGGCGGGACCGTCGACAACACCGGGGCGCGGGAGTACGGCCGCACCGCGCTGGCCGTCTCCAAGCCCGGCTCCACCCTCTTCGAGGGCACCCCCGCCGAGCAGTCGGTGTGGATGTCGCACGGCGACGCCTGCTCGGCCGCGCCCGAGGGCTTCGCCGTGACGGCGTCCACCGACGTGGTGCCGGTCGCCGCGTTCGAGAACGACGAGAAGCGGCTGTACGGCGTCCAGTACCACCCCGAGGTGCTGCACTCCACGCACGGCCAGCAGATCCTGGAGCACTTCCTCTACCGCGGCGCGGGCCTCGCGCCGACGTGGACGACCGTCAATGTCGTGGACGAGCAGATCGCGCTGATCCGCGAGCAGGTCGGCAGCAGCCGGGCCATCTGCGGGCTGTCCGGCGGCGTGGACTCCGCGGTCGCCGCCGCCCTCGTCCAGAAGGCCATCGGTGACCGGCTCACCTGCGTGTACGTCGACCACGGACTGATGCGCAAGGGCGAGACCGAGCAGGTCGAGAAGGACTTCGTGGCCGCGACCGGCGTCCAGCTCAAGGTCGTGGACGCCACCGACCGCTTCCTGGACGCGCTCGCCGGGGTCAGCGACCCGGAGCAGAAGCGGAAGATCATCGGCCGGGAGTTCATCCGGGTCTTCGAGCAGGCGCAGGCGGAGATCGTCGCCGAGGCGCCCGGCGACGAGCCGGTGGAGTTCCTGGTCCAGGGCACCCTCTACCCGGACGTGGTCGAGTCCGGCGGCGGCACCGGCACCGCGAACATCAAGTCGCACCACAATGTCGGCGGCCTGCCCGAAGACCTCCAGTTCACGCTCGTCGAGCCGCTGCGCAAGCTGTTCAAGGACGAGGTGCGGATGGTCGGCCAGGAGCTGGGCCTGCCCGAGGAGATCGTGCAGCGGCAGCCGTTCCCCGGCCCCGGGCTCGGCATCCGGATCGTCGGCGAGGTCACCCGCGACCGGCTCGACCTGCTGCGCGAGGCCGACGCCATCGCCCGCGAGGAGCTGACCGCGGCCGGGCTCGACCGCGACATCTGGCAGTGCCCGGTGGTGCTGCTCGCCGACGTCCGCTCCGTCGGCGTCCAGGGCGACGGCCGCACCTACGGCCACCCGATCGTGCTGCGCCCGGTCTCCTCCGAGGACGCCATGACCGCGGACTGGTCGCGGCTGCCGTACGAGGTGCTGGCGAAGATCTCCACCCGGATCACCAACGAGGTGGCCGACGTCAACCGCGTGGTGCTCGACGTGACGAGCAAGCCGCCGGGCACCATCGAGTGGGAGTGACGCGCGGTCAGTGCGCCGCCAGGCTCTCGCGGGCCGCGGTGACGTAGCGGCTCCTGGCCGCCTTGTACTCCTCCCACGCGCTGTCCGGGATCTCGTCCATGTCGTAGAAGGACCGGATGCGGCCGACCAGGGCCTTCGCCTCGGTGAGCGGGCCGCCGCCCTCGATGTCCAGCACATTGAGGGCGGCCTGGGTCCTGCCGTACGCGGCCTCCGTACGCTCCAGGAGGTCGGCCCTGTCGGTGTGGTCGCCCTGCCTGCGGTGCCAGACGACGGACGCCTCCTCGTCGGTCGCGGTGAGGAAGTCCGCGTAGTCGTCGCGGTGGGCCAGGTAGATCGTCAGGTCGTACGGCAACTCGGATACCTCCACCCGTCGGGTCCGTGCGATGCCTGAGTATCGGGGGCGGGGCCGCGTACTGCCAGAGACGTGCGGGTCTTTCTGCGGGTCCCACGGTTTCCGCCCGCCGCCTTGAGTGACAGCCGCCGGGCGTACGTATGTCCCCCCGAGGGCGCCGTACCGGCAGAATCGTTCTCATCAGGGAACGCACGGGCGGCGGGATTGGCGGAACACGATGCTCGAACGGCTCGACGTCCGGCGGGACACCGCCCGTCGCTACGCACTGCTGCCGCTGCGGATCTTCCTCGGCGTCACGTTCATCTACGCCGGGCTCGACAAGCTGACCAGCGACACCTTCTTCACCGACTCCGCGAACGGCTCGCTGGTGCAGATCCTGCACGGCGCCCACGACACCGCGGCGATCCCCGCGATGATCGACCTCGCGCTAAAGGCGCCGCACGGCTTCGGGTACGCCATCGCGCTCGGTGAGACAGCGGCGGGGCTCGGCACGCTGTTCGGGCTCCTCGGCCGGGTCGCCGCCCTCGGCGGCGCGCTGGTCTCGCTCAGCCTGTGGCTGACGGTGAGCTGGTCCTCGACGCCGTACTACTACGGCAACGACCTCGCGTATCTGATGGCCTGGCTGCCGCTGGTGCTCGCGGGCACGCCCTATCTGTCGCTGGACGCGCTGCTCGCGCGGCGGCGCGGCAAGGGCGGCGGCGCGGTGCCGGGGCCCGGCGCGCACGCCGCCGACGGCTCGGGCTCCGCTACGCGCGGCGGCGCTTCCGGCGCCCCCGTACCGCCCTCACGACCTGTGTGACGATCGCGGTGGCCACCGTCAGGGCCAGACCGCTGACGACGAGCGGGACGGAGTCCTCGGGCCGCAGGTCCCAGACCTGGCAGGCGTCGAGGATGAAGCACGCCGTCAGCCAGAGCAGCACCAGGCCCATGACCAGGACGGCGGGTTCGAAGCGGTGCCTTCTCATCGGTTCACCTGTCCTGCGGGCGGGCCGGGCACGCCGGGTACGGGCACGTGGCGCGCGCCGGGTACGGCGGGCGCGGTCGGCGCGAGCGGGGCCGTCCCCGTACCGGTCCCGGCCGTGGCGGGCTCGATCCGCAGGTCACCGGCGCCGATCCGCACGTGGACGTTGACCGTGCCGGTGTTCATGGTGCCCGCGGGCGGGGCGAAGACGACCGGCACGGCCCCTTCGCTGTTGACGTTCAGCCCGCCGTGGTCCTTCTCCGGCAGGCGGATGGCGCCGACGGCGACGTGGTAGGTCAGCTGCACGGTCGCGTCCTTGGGCAGTCTGATCAGCACTTCGCCGACGCGCAGGTCGACCCGTGTGTTGACCGTCCTGCCGTCGAGCGTCAGGTCGGTCAGGTCGAGGACGCCCTGTCCGCTGCCGCGTTCGTACGTCGGCTGGACGGCGGCGGCGGTCATCGGCCTCCAGGTGTCGCGCCACCCGGCGTTGTCGTGCGGCACCGACGCGGTGGCGATCAGCCCGGCGAGGGTCAGCAGGGTGAAGAAGACGGTGCCGCCGCGCGCCCGCCCGGCGAACGACGCGACGACGAAGGCCAGGCCGAAGACGCCGAGCACCGCGATCAGGCCGATCTCGACGCTCACGGCGGGGGACTGGTACGGCGCCGCGGCCCCGGTGCCGATCGCGCCCGCCGCCACGACCAGCACGAAGACGGTCAGGCCGAAGACCCACGAGCTCTCCTTCTTGCGGGCCGCGCGCTTGCGCTCCCGCCAGGCGACCTTGTCCTCGTCGCCGTAGGGGCCGTCGTCCGGGCCCCACAGATACGACGGCTCCTTGGTCAGCGGGCCGCGCCACCAGGACGCGGAGCCGCCGGGCTCCGGCGGCGCCTGCACGGCGGGCGGCGCGTCCACCACCGCGCTCGCCGCGCCCGACGGGGAGGCGGCCTCGCCCGCGGCCTGCCGACGCCGTACCTGGGCCCAGTAGTAGACGGCGCCGGTCGTCGCGGCCAGCAGGATCAGTGAGAACGCCTGGTCGTCGCCGTTGTCCAGCATCGAGGCGTACAGCCCGCAGCCGACCAGCGCCATCAGCACGGCGGTCAGCGGCGCGCCCTCGATCCGGCCGGACAGCAGCCGCTGCGCCTCGCTCTGCCGCTCGCCCTCCAGCGGGATGACCAGCCAGCCCATGCCGTAGATGATCAGACCTATGCCGCCGGTGAGGGAGAGGACGGCCAGCACCACGCGGAAGATCACCGGGTCGATGTCGAAGTAGCGGCCCGCTCCGTCGCACACGCCCGCGAGGACTTTGTGGTCGCGGCCACGGGTCAGCCGCCGCTTGGGCGCGGCGCTGTCGCCGTCCGGGCCGCCGGTGCCGCCGGTGCCGAGGTCGCTGCCGTCGGCGTCGTCGGCGCGCGGTGCACTCGGCCGGTCGCGCGGCACGTCGCTCGGCTCTTCGGGTGGCTGGTCCGTCATACGACCATGGTGACGGTTCGCGGGGGCGGCCGGCATCGGCCCCGACCCTGGTACGTCCCTGATCCGTACCCTGCCCTACCCCTGGGGGGACAACCCTGATGCCCCGGGCGGCCCGGACGTGTGACGATCGGGGTATGTCAGCGAGCAGCCCGGCCGGAGCGTCCGGCATGCCCGGAGCGTCCCGTATGCCGGGCGGGTCCGGCGGACCCGGCGTGCCGGGCGGCCCCGGTCCCGGCGGTCCCGGCCTGGGCGGCTCCGGTGGTCCCGGCCTCGGCGGGCCCGGTGCTCCGCGCGGTCCCGGCGGTCCCAGCGGGGCGTCCTTCCTCTCCTCGCCCCTGTCCTCGCACGAGCCGGGGGACTCCGGGGTGCGCAAGCTCTACCGCAGCTCCGAGGGGCGGATGGTCGGCGGCGTCGCGCGCGGCCTGGCCGGGCACTTCGGCCTGCCCGTGCTGTGGGTGCGCGGCCTGTTCGTGCTGCTCGCCTGCTTCAACGGCATCGGTGTGCTCCTCTACGCCGTCTTCTGGTTCTTCGTACCGCTCGGCGTCGGCGGTGTCGCCATGGCCAAGGAGCCGCGCGACGCCCGCTCGTGGCTGGCGGGCAAGCGGCCCGACAAGGGCCAGATCATGGCCCTGATCGCGCTGGCCGTCGGCGCGGGCATCCTCATCGACAACCTCAACCTCGGCGCCGCCAACCGCGCCGTGTGGCCGCTGCTGGTCATCGGCCTCGGTGTCGCGCTGGTCTGGCGGCAGGCCGACAACGCCCGCAAGGCCCGCTGGGTCGAGATGAGCCACGGCAAGCGGTTCTGGCCGCTGGCCCGCGCGGCGGCCGGTGTCGCCCTGGTCGTCGCGGGCGTCACCGGCTTCATCGTGGTGCGCGGCTCCGGCAGCCACCTCGGCGGCATCCTCCAGGCCGCGCTCGCCGTCCTCGTCGGCGTCGCCCTGATCGCGGGCCCGTACCTGGTCCGTATGACACAGGACCTGTCGGCGGAGCGGCTGATGCGCATCCGCGCCCAGGAGCGCGCCGAAGTCGCCGCCCACGTCCACGACTCGGTCCTGCACACCCTGACCCTCATCCAGCGGCACGCCGACGAACCCCGCGAGGTCAACCGGCTGGCCCGCGCCCAGGAACGCGAGCTGCGCGCCTGGCTCTACCGCCCCGAGGGCACCGGGCGCGACGACGAGCCGACGACGGTCGCCGAGGGCGTACGCGCCGCCGCCGCCGAGGTCGAGGACGCGCACGGCGTCCCGGTCGAGGTCGTCTGCGTCGGCGACTGCCCGCTGGACGAGAAGCTGGCGGCGCAGATGCAGGCCGCGCGGGAGGCGATGGTGAACGCGGCCAAGTACGGTGGCAGCGGACCCGTTCAGGTCTACGCGGAGGTGGAGGGCGTCAAGGTGTTCGTCTCCGTGCGCGACCACGGCCCCGGATTCGACCTCGACCAGGTGCCGGACGACCGCATGGGCGTCCGCGAGTCGATCATCGGCCGGATGCAGCGCAACGGCGGCGAGGCCCGGCTGCGGGCCGCACCCGGCGGCGGTACGGAAGTCGAACTGGAGATGGAGAGGGTGGCGGCATGAGCACACCGAGTGCGCCTTTGGCGGGGGAGCGGCGGGTACGGGTGGTGCTCGTCGACGACCACCGCATGTTCCGTACCGGGGTCCAGGCGGAGATCGGCGCCACCGAGGAGACCGGTGTCGAGGTCGTCGGCGAGGCCGCCGACGTCGACCAGGCGGTCAGTGTCGTTACCGCGACCCGGCCCGAGGTCGTCCTCCTCGACGTGCACCTGCCCGGCGGCGGCGGTGTCGAAGTCCTGCGCCGCTGCGCCCCGTTGGCCGCCGACCCCGACAACCCGGTGCGTTTCCTGGCCCTTTCGGTCTCCGACGCGGCCGACGACGTCATCGGTGTCATCCGGGGCGGCGCGCGCGGTTATGTCACCAAGACCATCACCGGGCCCGACCTGATCAACTCGATCTTCCGGGTGCGCGACGGAGACGCCGTCTTCTCCCCGCGGCTGGCCGGTTTCGTGCTGGACGCCTTCGCGTCCACCGACGCCCCGCCGGTCGACGAGGACCTGGACCGGCTCACCCAGCGCGAGCGCGAGGTCCTGCGCCTGATCGCGCGCGGCTACGCGTACAAGGAGATCGCCAAGCAGCTCTTCATCTCGGTCAAGACCGTCGAGTCCCATGTCTCGGCCGTCCTGCGCAAGCTCCAGCTCTCCAACCGCCATGAGCTCACGCGGTGGGCGACGGCACGGCGCCTGGTCTGAGCCGGGCGCGCATGCCGGAGCCCGCAGGAGAGCCCGTACGCGAACCTGGCCGCGAGCCCGCAGGAGAGCCCGTACGCGAACCTGTACGCGAGCCCGCACGCGAGCGTCGCGTCACGCCCGGGCGTGTGCTGTGGCTGGCGTGCCTGGTCCTCGTGTGGGCGCTGCTGCTGCTGGCCGGGGTGCTGGACGTCGTCGCCTTCGTCGCCAGCGCGTCCGACACCCCTTACCAGGGCCGGGCCGACGACCGTACCGCCGCCTGGTGGACGCTCTTCGGCCTGGTGATCCCGCTGGCCTTCCTGGCCGCCGTCCTGACCTCCCTGGAACGACGCGCCCGCCGTCGCCGCGGCGGTCCGCCGGGCGGTGACCGCAGGTCGCTGACGGACGGCAGCGTCGGATAAGCGGTGTCAGAGGGCGGCGATACGGTCGCCCGCATGACGGAATCCACCGACCTGACGGACATCCGCGCGGCCTACGACACCGTCGCCGACAGCTACGCCGACCTGCTGCGGGACGCGCTGGCGGCCGGCGTCCTGGACCGCGCGACGCTGGGGGCGTTCGCCGAACTGGCCCAGCGGGGACGGCCGGTGGCGGACATCGGATGCGGCCCCGGCCGGATCACCGGGTATCTGGCGGAGCTGGGACTCGACGTCTTCGGCGTCGACCTCTCGCCCGAGATGGTCGCCGTGGCCCGCCGCGATCTGCCCGGACTGCGCTTCGACGTCGGCTCGATGACCGACCTGGACCTCCCGGACGGCTCCCTCGGCGGCCTCGTCGCCTGGTACTCGATCATCCACCTGCCCCCGCGCCTGCTGCCGCGCGTCTTCGCCGAATTCCACCGCGTCCTGGCCCCCGGCGCCCCGCTCGCCGTGGCCTACAAGATCGGCGACACCCGCCACCACCTCTCCCACGGCTACGGCCACCCCATCTCCCTCGACGTCTACTGGCATCCCCCCGCCCGTATCACCGCCCTCGCCGAATCCGCCGGCCTCACCGTCACCGCCACCACGACCCGCGCTCCGGCCCCGGACGAACGCCAGCCCCAGGGCTACCTGTTGGCGGCCAGGCCCGTCTGAAGGGCGGGGGTCAGGCCAGGGCGACGGTGATGATCTCGCGGCTGGCCGGGGTGACCGGGGTGCGGGGCCAGTCGCCGTAGCGGGACTCGGTGCGGAAGCCCGCGGCGCTGAGGAAGGCGTCGAGGGCGGGCTCGGAGAGGAAGCGGAGGGTGGAGCGGTCGGTATGGAGGGGGGTGCCGTCCGGGGCGGCGGTGGTGGTGGTGAAGGTGACGAGGTCGGGGGTGACGGAGTCGACGCTGTGCCAGACGCGGAGCGGACCGGCGGTGGGGTGGGTGGTCGTGACGGGGTGACCGGGGGTCCAGGACAGCCAGGCGCGGGCCTGGGGGTGGCGGGTCTCGAAGACGAAACGGCCGCCGGGGCGCAGGGCGGCGCGGACGGCGGCGAGCGAGTCGCGGATGTCGTCGTCGGTGAGCAGGCACTGGAAGGCGTGCCCCGTCATGATCGCCAGGTCGAAACCGGCGCCGGGCGGGGCGTCGGCGGCGCGGCCGTCGAGCCACTCGATGTCGGTACGGCGCCGGGCCCGGCGCAGGGACGGGGGGTGCGGGTCGAGGCCGACCAGACGGCCGCGGTGGCCCAGCGCCCGCGCGTGATGCAGCGTCATGCCGGTGCCGCAGCCCACGTCGAGAACGGAGTCGGCGGCCATGACCAGGTCGGTGTAGAACCGGTCGCCGGGTGACCGCTCGGGGTCCCACTGATTGAGCAGGTCGTAGAGCACGGCATCGTCGTCGTCGGTGAACACCGGGACAGTATTGAGGCGCGGCCGTCCGCGGCCAACCGGTTATTCCGGCCGCCGGGAAGGTGCCCCCGGCACGTATGCCTTTCCGGCGCGCTCCGCTATTCGGCCGGCCTCGCCGTTCCGCGCCAATCCTTACGAACACGGGGGTTCGTAGTCACCACCCGGCGACCGGTGATTCGATACGCGGCTGTAGGTATCGCTGAGCGTGGGGTGGGGGAAATGGCTCGGGGTGGAGCGGGGCTGTTCGGCGTGCGCGAGGGGCGGTTGAGGCCGCGCGCGGCGGGTGCGGTGCGTGAGAGCGCCGCCGTACCGCCGACGGCGGGAGCCATTCCGGGAGTGCCGCCCCTGCCGTCACCTACGGATTCCGGCCGTCCGGATTCCGGTCGTCCGGATTCCGCCGCTCCGGATTCCGGCTATACGGATTCTGCCCGTCCGGATTCCGCCCGTCCGGATTCCCGCGCGAATACAAAAGCGTCCACGGCTTCCGCCCCGCCCGGGGCCGTCGCCTCGCGCATGGTCCTCTCCTCCGGCGGCGGCGACACGGCCGGGGCGGCGGCGCGTCGGGAACGGGCCGACGCGGCCGTCGGCGGGTGACGGCCGCCGGGCGGGGCGGGACGGACCGGCCCGGCCGGGCGCGTGGTGATCGTTCGTGGGGTTGTACGGCCGCGGGGCGGGATGTCCGTCCGCGGCCGGTGTCGGGACTGCTCGTGCCGCGGTGCTCCGGTCCGCGGCCGTCATTCACCAGGGGGTTGTCATCGTGAGATCGGGATTCGCCGGCCGCGGGCGGCGGGCACGCGCCCGCGCGTACCTGCCGGGCAGGCGCGCCAAGCTGTTCGTCGTGGCGCTCGCCGCCGCGCTGACCGTGCCGGTCGGGCTGAGCCCGCTCGCCCACGCCGCGCCGGGGCCGCTGGGCCGCCCCGATCTGCCCGCGCCGCGCAACGGCACGGTGCACACCGCGGGCCTCGGCGCGCAGCAGGCCCGCGCGAAGGCCGCGGCGGGCAAGGCGGCCGACGACCGGAGCGCGCGGCGCGCGCTCGCCGAGCAGCACACGACCTGGCCCAAGGGCAGCACCCTCAAGAGCGCCGCGTCCGGCACCTCCGAGGTCACCGTCCTGGACCGGGCCGCGACGGACGCGGCAGGCGTACGAGGTGTGCTGCTCGCCGTCAAACCGCGGGCGCGCGACGCGAGTTCGGCCTCCGCCGCGCACACCGGCCCGGCCGGCGCACGCGTCCACGTCTCCGTCGACTACTCCTCCTTCGCCTCCGCCTACGGCGGCGACTGGTCCGGCCGCCTGCGCCTGGTGCGGCTCCCGGCGTGCGCCCTGACCACCCCGCAGAAGGCGCGGTGCAGGACCCGGACCCCGGTCCCTTCGTCCGTCAACGACCTTGCCCGGCAGACGATTTCGGCCGACGTCAGCGCCGATGCCGGTGCCGGTGCCAGTGGTGACGCCGGTGCTGACGCCACCGACGACGCCCCCGCCACGGCCGGTACCGACGCCGGCACCCTGAGCGCCTTCGCCGTCACCGCCGACAGCGGCGAGTCCGCCAAGGGCAGCGGCGACTACGGCGCCACCCCCCTGTCGGCGTCCTCCAAGTGGTCGGCGGGCACCTCCTCCGGCTCCTTCGACTGGTCGTACCCGATGGAGGTCGCCCCGTCCGTCGCGGGCCCGGTGCCCGCGGTGACGCTCACCTACGACTCCGGCAGCATCGACGGCCGCACCGCCTCGACCAACAACCAGGGCTCGCAGGTCGGTGAGGGCTTCACCGTCTCCGCCGACTCCTACGTCGAGCGCCAGTACGGCGGTTGCGACAAGGACGGGCACGCCGAGGTCTTCGACCAGTGCTGGAAGTTCGACAACGCCTCGGTCGTCCTGAACGGCAAGTCCACGGAGCTGGTCAAGGACGACACCACGGGGAAGTGGCGGCTGGCCGACGACGACGCCTCCACCGTCACCCACTCCACGGGCGCCGACAACGGCGACGAGGGAGACAGCGTGGACGGCGCGGGCGAGTACTGGACGGTGACGACCGGTGACGGCACCCAGTACGTCTTCGGCCTCAACAAGCTCACCGGCGCGGGCTCACAGCGCACCAACTCCGTATGGACCGTCCCGGTGTTCGGCGACGACTCCGGCGAGCCCGGCTACGCCAAGGGCAGCGCCTTCGCCGACCGCTCCTACAACCAGGCGTGGCGCTGGAACCTCGACTACGTCGTCGACACCCACGGCAACGCCGAGTCGTACTGGTACACGGCGGAGTCCAACTTCTACAAGAAGAATGGCTCGAAGACCGCCAACGCCTCCTACACGCGCGGCGGTCACCTCGACAAGATCCTCTACGGGCAGCGCTCCGACACGCTCTTCAGCGCCACCGCGCCCTACGAGGTGACCTTCGGCTACACCGAGCGCTGCACCGCCTCGGACTGCTCGAAGCTGACCAAGGACACCGCGCACAACTGGCCCGACGTGCCCTTCGACGCGATCTGCGCCTCCGGCGCGTCCGACACCGACTGCGCCGCCCAGGCGCCGTCGTTCTTCACCCGCAAGCGCCTCACCTCGGTGCAGGCCCTGGTGCTGTCGGGGACCTCGTACACGCCCGTCGACACCTGGGCGCTGGCGGAGAAGTACCTGGACGCCGGTGACCTCGGCGACAGCAGCGACCAGACGCTGGTGCTCGACTCGATCAAGCGGACCGGCGAGGCCGGCACCGCGGTCCCGCTGGACCCGGTGTCGTTCACCTACCAGATGCTGGCGAACCGGGTCGACGCCACCGACGACATCCTGCCGCTGCACCGGCCCCGCATCCAGTCGGTCACCTCGGAGACCGGCGCGGTCACCAGCGTCACGATGTCGACGCCGGAGTGCGTGCGCGGCTCGCACATGCCCGCCGCCGAGGACAGCGACACCATGAACTGCTATCCGCAGTACTGGCACATCAACGGCGCCGAGGACGCCGGGCTCGACTGGTTCCACAAGTACCGCGTCGTGGACGTCACCACCTCCGACCCGGCGGGCAACAACGAGGCGCTGGAGCAGAGTTACGTCTACACCGACCCGGCCTGGCACTACAACGACAGCCCGTTCACACCCGACGACGAGCGCACCTGGTCGGTCTTCCGCGGCTACGGCACGGTCACCTCGTACTCCGGGACCGGCGCGGGCAACCGGCTCAGGACCGTCACCCGCTACATGCAGGGCATGAACGGCGACAAGGTGAAGGCGGGCGGCACCCGTACGGTCACCGTGGCGGGGCTGACCGTGCCGGGACTGACCACGGCGGCGCTCACCGACTCCGACCAGTACGCGGGCTTCCAGCGCCAACAGGTCACCTACAACGGGGACACGCCCGTCTCGGCGACCGTCAACGACCCGTGGTCGGTCAGGACCGCCACGCAGCACAAGTCGTACGCCGACGTCGAGGCGTACTACGTGCGCACCGCGAAGACGTACTCCGACACCTATCTGACCGTGCCCGCCAAGTGGCGCACCAGCACCACGGCCAGCACCTACGACTCCTACGGCATGCCGGTCACGGTCGACGACGCGGGCGACACCGCCAAGAGCGGCGACGAGACCTGCACCCGCACCTGGTACGCCCGCAACGACAGCGCGGGCATCAACTCCCTGACCTCCAGGGTCCGTACGGTCGGCCAGCCGTGCGGCACCGCCGACGCGTCGCTGTCGCTGCCCGCGAACAGCACCACGCGCGGCGATGTGCTCGCCGACACCGCGACCGTCTACGACAGTTCGGCCGCGACGGCCTGGACCGCGAACCAGAGCCCGGCCAAGGGCGACGCGATGTGGAAGGGCCGGGCCGCCGCGTACCCGGCGGGCGCGGACGCCAACGGCGACCGCAACCCCAGTAGTTGGCAGACCACCGGCACCTCGGCCTACGACACCCTCGGCCGGATGACCCTCGCCAAGGACGGCGCGGGCAACCCGACGTCCAACACCTACACCCCGACCGGCGCGGGCGTCCCGACCCGTTCGGTGATCACCAACGCCAAGAGCCAGAAGACCACGACCTTCTACGACGGTCTGCGCGGCCTGCCGACCACCACCTACGACGTCAACACCAAGAAGACCGAGCTGACCTACGACGGTCTGGGACGGCTGACCGGCGTGTGGCAGCCGGGCCGCGTCAAGTCGGCGGGCGACAGCGCCAGCATCGTCTACGGCTACCGCATGGAGCGCGGCTCGGCGCCGTACGTCAGCACCTCCACGCTCGGCCCGAACAACGTCCGCAGGGTCACCTACCAGATCGACGACGCGCTGCTGCGCCCGCTCCAGACGCAGTCGCCGAGCCCGCTGGGCGGCCGGGTCCTCACCGACACCCGTTACGACTCACGGGGGTTGGCGTACGAGACCTTCGCCGGGATCTTCGACCAGGACCACACGCCGAGCGGCACGTACGCCCGCGCCGAATACGGCGGCGCGCCCACCCAGCACGAGATCACCTTCGACGGCGCGGGCCGCACCACCTCCGACAAGCTGCTCGTCTACGGCGTGCAGAAGGGCGTCACCGTCACCTCGACGTACACCGGCGACTCGACGGCCACCAGCGCCCAGCCGGGCGGCACCGCATCCCGTGTGATCACCGACGCGCTCGGCCGCACCGTCGAGCGCCGCGACTACTCGGGCGCCTCGCCCGCCGACGCGGACTACGGCGGCGCCGCCCCGCTGCCCGCGCACACCAGCACCCTGTACGGCCTGACCAGGGACGGCAAGCAGTCCACCGCCACCGGCCCCGACAACGCCAAGTGGAGCTGGGGCTACGACCTGTTCGGCCGTCAGGTCTCCGCGAACGACCCGGACATGGGCGCCACGTCGACCACGTACAACGCGCTCGACCAGATCGCCACGACGACCGGCTCCACGCACAAGACGCTGCTGTTCGAGTACGACACGCTCGGCCGCAAGACCGGCGAGTGGGAGACGGCCAGGACCGACGCGACGAAGATCGCCGCGTGGACGTACGACACGGCCGCCGCGGGACAGCTCGACACCTCCACCCGCTACGACGGCGGACTGGCCGGGAAGGCGTACACCCAGAAGGTCACCGCGTACGACGACGCCTACCACGTCACCGGCAGCGAGATCGACCTCGACGCCAACGACCCGCTGGTGAAGTCCGGTGCGGCGAAGGCCAGTTACAGCTACTCCGCCTTCTACAACGTCGACGGCAGCCTCCAGCACACCACCGAGCCCGCCGTCGGCGGCCTGCCGCAGGAGTCGGTCAGCTACGGCTACACGCCGACCGGCCAGATCGAGACCGCCACCGGCACCAGCGGCTACCTCCAGGACACCGCCTACTCCGCGCTCGGCGAACCGCAGCAACTCACCCTGGCCACCGCTGCGTCCGGGGTGAAGAAGGCGTACATCACCAACGTCTACGAGGAGGGCACCAGCCGGCTGACCCGCTCCTCGGTCACCGACCAGACCCACGCGTACATGACGCAGGACCTCAACTACAGCTACGACGACGCCGGGAACGTCACCAAGATCGCCGACCCGACCACGCAGGGCGGCACCGCGCAGGCCGACACGCAGTGCTTCGGCTACGACGGCTACCAGCGGATGACCAGCGCCTGGACGCCCGCCAACGCCGACTGCGCGAGCACCACGACCGGCGGCGCGGCCCCGTACTCCACCGGCTGGACCTACAACCCGGCGGGGCTGCGGCTCACCCGGACCCAGCACACCGCGACCGGCGACAGCACCGCCCAGTCCTGCTACAACGACTCCGCCCACCCGCACGCCCTGACCACCGTCACAGCGGCGGCGAGCTGCACCGGGGCGACCGCCACGTACGGCTACGACGAGGCGGGCGACACCACCAAGCGGCCCGGCCCGAGCGGCACTTCGCAGACGCTGGCCTGGAACAGCGAAGGCGACCTGACCAGGACCACCGAGGGCGCCAAGGTCACCGACTACCTCTACGACGCGGGTGACAACCTGCTGATCCGCCGGGCGTCCGCGGGCGACGGCGAGAGCGTCGTCTACCTGGGCGCCACCGAGATCCACAGCAAGGTCAGCGCCGGGAAGACCACCACCTGGGCGGTCCGCACGTACACCGCGGGCGCCGGGGGACCGGCGATCGCGGTGCGCTCCACCCAGTCCGGCGCCACCATTCTGACCTGGCTCGCGGGCGACAACCACGGCACCAGCAGCCTCGCGGTGGACGCCGGCACGCAGGCCGTCACCAAGCGCTACACCGACCCGTTCGGCGCCGCCCGCGGCAGCGCGCCCGCGACGGCGTGGCCCGACGACAAGACCTTCCTCGGCAAGCCCGCGGACACCGGCACCGGACTCGTCCACATCGGCGCCCGCGAGTACGACCCGTCGACCGGCCGCTTCATCAGCGTCGACCCGCTGCTCCAGACCGACAAGGCGCAGACCCTCAACGGCTACGTCTACGCCGCCGACAATCCCACCGGGCTCGCCGACCCGACCGGCGAGGGCGTTCCCGAGTGCATGACCGGTGTCATCACCGGCTGCCACAACGGCGTGCCCGGCAAGGGCTCGGTCTACCACCCGGACCGCGACCCGGGGAACCGGCCGTCCCACAGCGGCGGCAAAGGCAACGGCAACAGCAACAGCAGTGGCAGCGGCGGCTGCGACCGGGCCTGCCAGAACGCGCTCGCCGCGCTCCAGCAGAACACCTGGAAGGACGACAAGAACGAGAAGAACGTCCACGCGGCGCTGGCCAAGGAACTGCGCGACTACGTCCTCGCCCTCGCCGGGAACACCAACCCCTGCAAGGTCGGCGCGTCCGTGACCTCCGGCACCATGGCCGCCTGCAACCAGATGGGCGGCAACTCGCCGCAACTGACCTGGACCGACCTGCTGCAACTGTGGCTCGGCGGCAAGGGCGCCAATGTGCCCTTCGACGCGAACAGCCTGCTCACCAAGCAGTTGGCGTTCAACGGCCACAGTCTCCAGATCATCAAGAATCTGGCCAGGGCGGTCTCGGACGCCGACTTCGGGGCCGACATTGACGCGCTCGGAGGCCAGGACGACTATGTCGACGGGAAGAACCTCGGGGAGAAGATGAAGAATCTGCCCAAGGACCTCAGCGGCATGGCCACCAGGGGGCGCGTGGGCACCAAGGTCCCCGAAGCCTTCACCGGCGGCTACGACCTCGTGTACCAGGTGATCAACCAGAACAAGAAGGACCACTCCATGACCGTGGCCTTCGCCGCGTTCAACGACACCGGCACCGCGTCCGCCTTCCACTTCGGGGTCCCGGACATCAAGCAGGGCTACGGAGGAGCGAGCGTGTACCAGGAGTACTACTGGTCCGTCACGGTGAGCGTCGAGTGACCACCGGTCCGCAGGCCACGCTCCCCGCCGCACCGGACGGCGGGGAGCCCGGGGGGCCGGGCTCCGGCGGTCACGGCTCCGGGCCCGCCGCCCGGCTCGACCGGCTCTGGGGGCCCGCCCGCTGGGCGCTGCTCGCCGTGCTGGTGCTGTCGTTCGCCACCGTCCTGCTGCGGATCGTGCCGGGCGGCGGGTCGACCGGCGCCCTGGCACGGGACATCGAGGCCGGGCGGACCCACTCGGTACGGGTCGACGACCAGGGCTCCGCCGGGATCACCGTCCGCTGGAGCGCCGGGCCGCTGACCGAACGGCAGTACACCTACCGGCCCGCGAACCCCTTCCCCGGCGGCCGGAACGGTGTCGTCGGGGAGTTCACCGCGGACATCAGGCGGCAGGCGGGACCCGCGGCCGACGGCCTCGCCGTACGGAGCTTCGACAGCTCCTACGGCGCCGGGGGCCTGACGCTGCTGGTGCCCGTCGCCTACGTCCTGCTCACCCCGTGGGCGTGGCTGCGGGCGGCGGCGCTGCTCGCCGGTCTCCTGGTGGTCGTACGGACGCTGGCGGTGACCCGGCACCGGCGCGCGAGCGGCCCCGCGTGGCTGCTGGCGTGCGCGGTGACGGGGGCCGGTTTCTTCGGCTACCTGTGGGCGGAGCCGGGAGGCGGCCCCGGCACCGGCACCTCGGGGGACGGGTCCGTACCGGCGCCGCGGTGGACGCGGGCCTGGCTGGCGTCGCTCGCCTCGGCGGCCGGGCTGGCCGTCCTCGGCGCGCTGCTGCTGCTCGTCGCCGGGCGGTACTGACCCGGCGACCGGTGGAGGCGTACGGCCGCGGGCGCGCGCTCAGTGCAGAATGCCCGCGGCCGTCGCCGCGCTCAGCGCAGGATGCCCGCGGGCGCGCGCTCAGCGCAGAATGCCCGCGGCCGTCGCGGCCTTCAGCCAGGACGGGAACTCGGTGAGCAGGCGGTCGTACAGTTCGGCGTCGGAGAGGCTGGCGATGTCGTCGACGGCGAAGAAGCCGACGTTGTCCACGCGGCGGCCGGTCATGGTGTCGAAGCGCTCCAGGACGCCGTAGTTGGACTGGCCGAGTCCGACGAACTGCCAGAACAGCGGCTCCTCGACGGCCCCGCGCAGCTCGCGCTCGATCTCCGCGTTGCGGTAGACACCGCCGTCGGAGAAGAAGAGCACGAGGGTCGGGGCGGCGGACGGCTCGCCGCGCACGTAGTCCCGTACCTGCGCGATGACCTTCTGCTCCTCGTTGCCGAAGCCGACCAGCTTCATGTCCACCTGGCCGTTCGGAGACGGCTTGCGGCGCTTGAAGATGCCGATCGCGCCGACCCGGACGTGCAGTTCCAGCCACTGCGGCAGCGAGCCGAGGTCGAGGTCGGGCAGCCGCGCCGGGTTGCTGGCGAAGGTCCACGCCTGCATGACGCCGTCCGGTACGAGCGCGGCGGCCACGGCCGCCATCCGCTCCACCACGTCGTGCACCACGCGCCGCGAGTACAGGTGGGACATCGACCCCGACGCGTCCAGCACGATGATCACCCGCGCCCGGACGTTGTCGGCGCCGTGCTTGCGCAGGCTCACCGCGACCTGCTCCTTGCGCAGCGACAGCCGCTTGCGCATGTCGACCGGCAGGTGCTCCTCGCCCTTGACGAGCGAGGGCGCGCCGGAGCCGGGGGCAGGCGCCGACGCGTATCCGGACGCGGGCTGCGCGCCGTACGCAGAGCCGTACGGGGAAGCGGGCTGCGCGGGCGCAGAGCCGTACGGGGAAGCGGGCTGGGCGGGCGCAGAGCCGTACGGCGAGGGCGCCGCGTACGGGGACGCGGGCGGCGGGGGCGCGGCGGGCATCGGCGGCGCGGCGGCGGGCGCCGTCACGGGAACGGGCGCCGCTTCCTCCTCCTCCGCGTCCACGCTGATGCCGAAATCGGTGGCGAGCCCCGCGAGGCCCGAGGCGTACCCCTGGCCGATCGCGCGGAATTTCCAGCCGTCCCCGCGCCGGTACAGCTCACCCGCGACGAGCGCCGTCTCGGATGTCGCGGTGACCGGGAAGTACGCCAGTTCGGCGCCGGACGCCGCGTCCAGCAGCCGCAGTCCGAGGCCGGTCATCGCGCCGAAGGTGCCGCCGTCGGCGGACGCGCACAGCATGATCCGCTCGATCCCCGGCTCGACGCGCGCCAGGTCCACCTCGATGGTGTCGGTGACCACGGCCGCCTGCCGCTTCCCCGCGTGCCGTACGGCCCCCGACGCGTGTCCTGGCTGGTTGTAGAAGACGAAGTCGGCGTCGTCCCGCACCTTCCCGCCGCCCGCCAGCAGCAGCGCCGACGCGTCGGCGTCGGGCCCGCCGCCCGCTCCCCAGGCCAGTTCGGCCCGTACGGCGGGCACGGCGACCGGCACATTCGCACCCTTGCTCAGCGGCGTAGACGTCATGGGGCAAGTCTGCCCGGAGTCGGGCGGTTCGTCAGGAGAAGAGCTTGTCCGGATTTCGTATCAACATCTGACGTGCGGACCGGTGGGCGGGGCGGACGGGCCGACGGCCGGGCTCAGCGGGCGGGCGGCCTCGGTCAGGTGGGGCGGGTGGCTCCCGCGAAGGGCATCTCGGAGATCGGGGCGATACGGACCGGGGCGCCCGGGTGCGGGGCGTGGATCATCTGGCCGTTGCCGATGTAGAGGCCCACGTGGCTGATTCCGGAGTAGAAGAAGACCAGGTCACCGGGTTGGAGCTGGGACTCGGAGACCCGGGTGCCCGCGTTGATCTGGGTGTACGTGGTGCGCGGGAGCGAGACCCCCGCGGCCCTCCAGGCGGCCTGGGTGAGGCCGGAACAGTCGTACGAGTGGGGCCCGGTGGAGCCCCAGACGTACGGCAGGCCGAGCGCGCGGTAGGCGAAGGCGACGGCCTGGGCGGCGCGCGAGGACGGCGCGGCGACGGGCGTCGTGTCGCCGGGCAGCGGCGTACGGGCGCTGGCGCGGGTCGCGGCGGCCGGTCCCGACGACGGGGTGTCGGCGGCCTCGACGGCCGCGCGCTGGGCGGCCGTCAGCCGGTCGAGCAGCGCCCGCGCCGCCCGCAGCTTGCCCTGCACGGTCGCCTTGCGCGCGGCCAGCTTGGACTGCGCCTCCTTGAGCGCGTCGAGTTTCGCGTCGGCCGCGTCATGGGTACGGGTGACGTCCCGCTGCTCCTCGGTGAGCTGCGCGAGCGCGGTCGCCGTCCGCGAGTCGAGGCGGTTGAGCATCCCGGCCCGGTCCAGATACGTGTCGGGCGAGGAGCTGAGCGCGAGCTGCACGCTGGGGTCGAGCGAGCCGGTGCGGTACTGCGCCGCCGCGAGGGCGCCGATCGTGTCGCGGGTGGCGTTCAGCCGCGCGGTCTTGCGGGCCAGTTCGTTCTGCAGATCGGCGACCGCGGCGCGGGCCTGATCGGCCTGCTCCTTCGCGCCGTTGTACTGCTCGGTGGCGGCTTCCGCCTGCCGGTAGAGCGTGTCGACCTGGTCCTTCACCTCGCTGAGCGAGGCCGGTGCCTGCGGCCGCGGGTCCGCGAGGGCGGATTCGCCGAGCAGGCTCACGGAGGCGGCGGACGCGAGCGCCACGGTGAGGGCGGCGCGGGTCGCGGTGAGCGCCGACGTGCGGGCGGACGTACGCGCCGCCGAGGTTCTGCGGTGTGAGGCGGGACTGTGGGAGGCCATGCGGCCGTCATTCCTTCCAGTGCTCCGACGGGCCCGCGCGGAGGCCCGGCGACGCCTGCACGGGGGAGCAGAGCGCCGCCGGACCTTCGGCGGGGGTGACCGCGCCGCCACGGTCCTGACGGCTGTGGGGATCGGTCACCTGGGGAGCGACGCTAAACCTGACCGGGGGTGCGCCAGGGGAAGGAGACCGGGACTGCTCCGATTCGACCGGCCCGTGACCGTAAACGACCGCCGTTCGACGGGTGACCCGGTCATATGCGCGCGCCTGCTGACCAAAGTGCCCGGTCGGGAGGTCCGACCGGGCACGGGGTGCTATGCGGGGCTGTGAGCCCGGCGATCCTGAGGCTCCGCGGACGCGGGCTCAGGCGATGCGGCGGGCCGCCGCGAAGGGCATCCAGCTCATCGGGGCGACCTCGACGACCGCGCCGCTGTGCGGGGCGTGCACGATCTGGCCGTTGCCGATGTACATGCCGACGTGGCTGATGCTGGAGTAGAAGAACACCAGGTCGCCGGGGCGCAGGTCGGACTGCGAGACCGCCGTGCCGTCCTTGACCTGGTCCCACGTGGTGCGGCCGATGGAGATACCGGCGGCGCGGTAGGCGGCCTGGGTGAGCCCGGAGCAGTCGTACGCGTCGGGGCCGGTGCGGCCGGAGCCGTACGGCTTGCCGCGCTGCGACATCGCGAACTGGATGGCGGCGGCGGCGCGGCCGGACGCCGGGCCGTTGTAGGTGTAACTGACTTTGCTCGCCGTGGAGTTCGAGGAGTTCGAGGAATTCGAGGAGCCCGCGGTGTTGGTCGGGGCGGTGGGCCGCATCGCGGCGAGCTTGGCGCGCTCCTGCGCGTTGAGGCTGTTGAGCAGCTTCTGCGCGGCGGCCAGCTTCGTCTGGACGTTCTTCTTCGCCGCCGCGAGCTTGTTCTGCGCGCTGGTCAGCTCGTTGAGGCTCTTGGTGGCCTGCGCGCGCTGGATGGACGCCTGCTCCTGCTGGACCTTGAAGGTCTCCAGCGCCTGTTCCTGCGTGGTGGAGATGCGGTCCATCATGTGCGACTGGTCGAAGAACTTCTGGGGGTCGTCCGTCAGCAGCAACTGCGTCGTCTGGTCGAGGCCGCCGTCGCGGTACTGCGCGGTGGCGTACTGCCCGAGCACCCGCCGCGTCTCGTTCATCTTCGCGGTCTTCTGCGCGACCTGCTCCAGGAGCTGATTGGCCTTGGCCCGCTGGTTGTCGGTCTTCTCCTTGGCGGCGTCGAAGTGCTGCGTCGCTACCTCGGCGTCCTGGTTGAGCTGGTCGATCTGCGCCTTGACCTCGGTGATCGAGGGCTTCGCGGGCGCCGCGCTGGCGCTCTCGCTGAGCAGGGTGACCGACGCGAGGGCCGCTGTGGTGATCCCGACGGCGGCCCGTGGACCGGCCGTGGACAGTATGCGATTGCGCGGCTTGCGGTGCGACGCCAAGGGAGGCGACTCCTTCCGAATACCGCCGACCGGGTTAGCTGACGGGTTCGGGCTGAAGGTCGCCCTACGGTCCCGACGCCTGCTGCGGCGTCCGTTCCGATTCACCCCACGTGCTGTTGGGTCCCCGGCTCCGGCCTGGGCCGGATTGAGCGGAGGTGATTCGCTGTCGGCTCTTCAGCCGACGGGGAAGCTCACCACCTAGCGGGCTACCGTAGTCAACTTGTGCGAGCCTTGGGAAGTTTGGATTGCAATGTGACCGAAATCGCTTTGTGATCTTACCGTTTGTGAGCGCGGCGGCGTCCGGACAAGTCCGACTATGCCGGGTGGACTATGCGGGACGGACCGCCCCGTAGAACGGCATTTCGGTAATCGGGGCGATCTTGACCACGGTGCCGGTGTGCGGCGCGTGGATCATCTGGCCGCCGCCGATGTAGAGGCCGACGTGGCTGATGTCGCTGTAGAAGAAGATCAGGTCGCCCGGCCGGAGATCCGACTCCGACACCCGCGTGCCGACGTTCACCTGGTCCCAGGTCGTGCGCGGCAGATCGACCCCGGCCGCCTTCCACGCCGCCTGGGTGAGCCCCGAGCAGTCGTACGACGTCGGCCCGGTCGCGCCCCACACGTACGGCTTGCCGAGCTGCTTGCGCGCGAAGGCGATGGCGTCGTCGGCCTTCGAGGAACCCGTGCTCGGCACGGTCGGCGTCGAGGAGTCCTTCGCGGCCTTCGCCGCCTTCGCCGCGGCCTCGGCCGCGGCCTTCTCCTTGGCCGCGATGGCGGCGGCCTTGACGCGCGCCTCTTCCTCCTGCTTGGCCCGCAGCGCCGCGAGCCGCGCCTTCTCCTGCGCGTTGAGGCTGTTGAGCAGCTTCTGCGCCTCGCCCAGTTTGGCCTGCACATCCCGCTTGGCGGTGCGCAGTTCGCCCTGCTGGGTGGTGAGCGTCGCCAGGCTCTTGGCCGCCTCGATGCGCTGCTGCGTGGCCGCGGCCTGCTGCACCCGGTACGACTCGACGGCCTTCTGCTGCCGCTTGCCGAGCACGTCCGACAGGTGCACCTGGTCGAGCATCGACTGCGGGTCGGTGGCCAGCAGGTAGCGGCCGGTCGAGTCGTCGCCCCCGGTGCGGTACTGCGCGGCGGCGTACTGCCCGAGGACCCGGCGCGAGTCGTTCAGCGCCTGCGTCTTCTTCGCGGCCTGCTCCAGGAGCCGGTTGACCTTCGCGTTCTGCGCGTCGGTCGACTCCTTGATGCCGTTGTACTTCTCCGTGGCGACCTCGGCCTGGTGCGTCAGCCCGTCGACCTTCGCCTTCACCTCGGCGATGCTCGGCTGCTTCGGCTTGGCCGGCTCGGCGCTGGCGCTCTCCGCGAAGAGGGTCACGGTGGCCAGCGCGGCCGTCGTGATCCCCACGGCCGCACGCGGGCCGGGGGTGCTGAGGATCGCGGCGCGAGCCTTACGGTGTGTCGCCATGGCGCGCGGACTCCTTTCGGACGCCCATCCGGACGCTGCTGGAGCGAGACCGTAGCCAACGCTCCGGGCTGCTGGGAAGAGCGGTGTCCGATAGGCCCGATACCTTTTCGTAATCATTTCCCATTGTCACGGTGCGTGGTAACGGGACTACGGGGTAAAGGTACGTGGTTGCCCCGGAGGCGGCCGTCGGGCGGGGGTCGTGGGGTGTCGGCCGGGGTTCCGGGCGAAGGGTCCGTGGGGGGTCGCCGGGGGGCCGTCGTACGGGGGCCGGGGGGGGCGGCCGGGGGCTGTGCGGGGAAGGGCCGTGGGCTGTCGGTGCCGGGCTCTAGACTCGGGGAGCGATGAGCAGCCTCTTTGACGACAACTTCCTGAACGGTCTGCATGTGGCCCCCGAGCCCGCCGACCCCACCGCTCCGCCGCCCCCGGAGGACGGGGGCCCCGGCGGCGAGCACGTACCGGACGACCTGTTCGGCGGCCGGTTCGACGGACCGCCGCCGCAGGCCACCGGGCGGGACGCGTATTACCGTGACGGCGCGCCGCGGCCCGCCACCGACCCCGCGCAGCTCCTGGAAGGGCTCAACGAGCAGCAGCTCGCCGCCGTCGAGCACGCGGGCGGCCCGCTGCTCATCGTCGCGGGCGCGGGCTCCGGCAAGACCCGGGTGCTCACCCACCGGATCGCCTATCTGCTCGGCGCCCGGCACGTGCACCCCGGCTCCATCCTCGCCATCACCTTCACCAACAAGGCCGCGGGCGAGATGAAGGAGCGCGTCGAGGAGCTGGTCGGCCCGCGCGCCAATGTGATGTGGGTCTCCACCTTCCACAGCGCGTGCGTGCGCATCCTGCGCCGCGAGTCCAAGTCGCTCGGTTTCACCTCGTCGTTCTCGATCTACGACGCCGCCGACTCCAAGCGGCTGATGGCGCTGGTCTGCCGGGACCTCGACCTGGACCCCAAGCAGTACCCGCCGAAGTCGTTCAGCGCGAAGATCTCGAATCTGAAGAACGAGCTGATCGACGAGGAGACCTTCGCGGCCACCGCGGAGAACCCCTTCGAGAAGAAGCTCGCCGAGGCGTACGCGATGTACCAGTCGCGGCTGCGGGACGCCAACGCGCTGGACTTCGACGACATCATCATGACCACCGTCAATCTGCTCCAGGCGTTCCCCGACGTCGCCGAGCACTACCGGCGGCGCTTCCGGCACGTCCTGGTCGACGAGTACCAGGACACCAACATCGCCCAGTACACGCTGGTCCGCGAGCTGGTCGGCACCGACCAGGACGAGGACGCGGCCGAGCTGTGCGTGGTCGGTGACGCCGACCAGTCGATCTACGCCTTCCGCGGCGCGACGATCCGCAACATCCTCCAGTTCGAGGAGGACTACCCGCAGGCCCGCACGATCCTGCTGGAGCAGAACTACCGCTCCACGCAGACGATCCTCACGGCCGCCAACGCCGTCATCGAGCGCAACGCGGGGCGGCGGGCGAAGAACCTGTGGACCGAGTCCGGCGACGGCCCGGTCATCGTCGGCTACGTCGCCGACCAGGAGCACGAGGAAGCGCAGTTCATCGCCGAGGAGATCGACCGGCTCACGGACGCGGGCGACGCCCGCCCCAGCGACGTCGCCGTCTTCTACCGCACCAACGCGCAGTCCCGTGTCTTCGAGGAAGTCTTCATCCGCGTCGGCCTGCCCTACAAGGTCGTCGGCGGCGTCCGCTTCTACGAGCGGCGCGAGGTCCGCGACGTCCTGGCGTATCTGCGGGTGCTGTCCAACCCCGAGGACACCGTGCCGCTGCGCCGCATCCTCAACGTGCCCAAGCGCGGCATCGGCGACCGCGCCGAGGCGATGATCGACGCGCTGGCCGCGCGCGAGCGGATCACCTTCCCGCAGGCGCTGCGGCGGGTGGACGAGGCGTACGGGATGGCGGCCCGCTCGGCGAACGCCGTCAAGCGCTTCAACACCCTCCTGGAGGAGCTGCGCACCATCGTGGAGTCCGGCGCAGGCCCCGCGGTCGTCCTGGAGGCCGTCCTGGAACGCACGGGCTATCTGGCCGAGTTGCAGGCGTCCACCGACCCGCAGGACGAGACCCGCGTGGAGAACCTCCAGGAACTGGCCGCCGTGGCCCTGGAGTTCGAGCAGGAGCGGGACGCGGACGAGCCGGGCACCCTCGCCGACTTCCTGGAACGGGTCGCGCTGGTCGCCGACTCCGACCAGATCCCCGACGAGGACGACTCCGGCGGCGTCATCACCCTCATGACCCTGCACACCGCCAAGGGCCTGGAATTCCCCGTGGTGTTCCTCACCGGCATGGAGGACGGCGTCTTCCCGCACATGCGGGCGCTCGGCCAGGTCAAGGAGCTGGAGGAGGAGCGGCGGCTCGCCTACGTCGGCATCACCCGCGCCCGCGAACGGCTCTACCTGACCCGCTCGACGATGCGCAGCGCCTGGGGCCAGCCCTCCTACAACCCGCCGTCGCGCTTCCTGGAGGAGATTCCGCCGACGCTGATCGAATGGAAGCGGCTCGGCTCCGCCGGGGGGTCCTCGGGGCCCATGACCAAGTCCGCCTCCGCGGCCTCCTCCGTCACCGCCCGCGGCCGGTCCGGCGCCGCCGGCGGCTTCGCCACCCGCCGCTCCTCCGGTGACCGCCCCGTCATCTCCCTCAAGGTCGGCGACCGCGTCACCCACGACCAGTTCGGCCTCGGCACCGTCATCTCCGTCACCGGCCAGCCGGGCGACGAAAAGGCCACCATCGATTTCGGCGACGAACGCCCCAAACAGCTTCTTCTCCGCTACGCCCCCGTAGAAAAGCTCTAGCCCCTCCCACGCGGGGCCTGGTTTTTAGGGGCGCGGGGAACTGCGCGACAAGCCCCCACCGGCGGGTGGTCCGGCGACAACCGGACTGCCCCGCCGGGGCGGGTGGTGACCTGCGGGAGCGCGGCGGCCGGCCGCGCAGTTCCTCCCCCAACCTCCGGCCGGGGGTGCCCCCGGCGCCCCAGACGGGGCACAGCCCACCCGCAGGGTGAACGCACAGGGGCCGCGCCCCTGACGGGGCGCACCGTCATGCGCAGGGTGGACGTCGCGAGTGGGCCCGCCCGCAGGGCGTCAGCGGGGGTCGAGCCCGTGGGCCAGAAGCCAGGGCAGCGGATCGATCGGAGATCCCCCGTGGGGCCGCACCTCGAGGTGCAGGTGCGGACCGGTGGTGTTGCCGGTGTTGCCGGAGTAGGCGATGACGGTGCCCGCCTTGACCGACCCGCTGCGAATCTTCGTACTGCTGAGGTGGCAGTACCACGTCTCCGTGCCGTCGGCCGCCGTGACGATCGCCATGTTGCCGTAGGAGCTGTTCCACTGCGTGCGGACGGTGCCGTCCGTGACCGCCATGACCGGCGTCCCCACCGACACGGGGAAGTCGATGCCGGTGTGCAGCGCCATCCAGTTGACGCCGGCCTGGCCGAAGTACGCGCTGAGGCCCTTCTCCGTCACCGGCAGCAGGAACTTCGGCCGCAGCGCCTCCTTGCGGGCCGCCGCGTCCGCCTTGGCCTTCTTCGCCGCCGCCTCGCGGTCCTTGAGGTCGATCCGCTCCTGCGTCCGGCTCGCGCGGTCCGCGAAGTCGTTCGCGTCGGCGCTCACCCCGGCGAGCTGCCGGTCGAACTGCGTCGTCGGCGCGTTCGCGTCCGTCGCCGCGCTCCCGCCGTCGGCCTGCGTCTTCGAGGATTCGGCGACGCCGACCCCGGAGACCGCCGCCGCGCCCACGGCCGCCACGCCCATCACCGCGACGGAGGGGACCGCCACGGTCAGCAGCGCCGACCGCCGGGCGGGCTTTCGTCGTCGGCTGCGCGCCACCGGCTCGCCGTCCGCCGGGAACGCGTCCGCGTAGGCGTGCTCCACGGCGGGCTCGTCGTCGCGGGCCGCCTCGGCCGTCGCCGTCGCCGTCACGGGCTCGACCGCGTCGACCGCCTCGAACTCGGCCGTCGTCGCGGCGGGTTCCGCCACCGGCTCCTCGACCCGCGGGTGCGGCTGCGGCTCCTCGTGGACCGGCGCCATCTGCTCGTACACACCGGTGTCGCCGCTGGCGTCGTAGCCGTACCCGTAGCCGTACGTCGGATACGCGCCCGAGTCCCAGTCCTGCTGCGGCTGTTGGGCCGGAGCCTGCGGCTCCTGATACGGCTGCTGGTAGAACGCCGTGCTGTCGTACGTCCCCGTGTCGTAGTACGTCCCCGCGGCCTGCGTCGCGTACGGGTCGTACGCCGCGTAGCCGCCGGTGTCATACGTCCCGGTGTCGTACGTCCCGGTCCCGGCCGCGTACATGCCGGTGTCGTAGACGCCCGTGTCGTACGTGCCCGTGTCGTACGAGGTGTACGTGCCGGTGTCGTACGCGTCGGCGGGCTGGGACTGCGCCGGTACGTGGGGCTGCTGGACCGGGGTCTGGGCCTGCGGCTGCCCCTGGTCGTAGCCGTAACCGGTGTCGTAGCCGTACCCGTGTGTGTACTGCGGGGGCTGCGGGGCATACGCGTAACTACCGGTCGCGTCGGGCGCGTGGCCGTACAGCGGATCGGCGTCAGCGAAGGTGGTGCCGACGGTCTGGTAGGCGCCCGTGGAATAAGCGTCGTACCCGTAGGCGTCGTAGTCGGGGGCGTACCCCGACGCAGGACGTTCGTTCACCGCCAGCTTCTCTTTCGCCTAGGCAGCAGGAGAATTAGCGGTGACTGTAGCTCCCCGTACGGGGAGCCGACAATCTTCTGCGGTGACCTGGCGTCCGCCTTGCCCGGTGTTCGGTTGATATTCGACCGTTACGTGTCCGTTATGCGGCGTCGATCGCGCCCCTCCAGAGCTCCTTCCCGCTCAGCGCTTGCCGTATCTCGGCGGCCACACCCCGGTGCACGGGCAGTGCCAGGTGGCCGATCCCGCTCACCCGGATGTTCTCCGCCGAAAGATCCGGGTGTTCGAGGCGCGCCGCGGCCACCGGGACCATCAACTGGTCGAGGTCGCTCCAGAACGACACAAAGCGCGTCCCGCACCCCCGCGCGGGCTGCGACAGCTCCTCCAGCAGCGCCGACCCGGGCCGCATCTGCCGCACGATCGGCAGCGGCGTCAGCAGCGGCACGACCCTGGTCCCGGTGTGCGGCGTCCCGAGCGTGACCAGCGTCCGCACCCGCGCGTCACCGCCCAGCCGCTGCACGTAGTACCGCGCGATCAGTCCGCCCAGGCTGTGTCCCACCAGGTCGACCCGGCTGTGCCCGGACTCCGCGCAGATCCGCTCGACGTGCCGCCCCAGCAGCTCGGCCGCTCCGCGTATGTCACAGGTCAACGGTGAGTAGTTCAGCGCGTCGACCCGTGTCCAGCCGTGGTGCAGCAGGGAGCGGCGCAGCAGGGTGAAGACCGACCGGTTGTCCACGAAGCCGTGCAGCATCACCACGGGCGGGTGGGCCCTGCCCTCGGTCGGCAGCCGCAGCGCCCCGCCGGGCGCCCGGCCTATCGCGGGTGTCTTCGGTGAGGGGGCGGCCGTCCGCGCGGGGAGTATCCCCGTGGGGTAGAGCAGCAGGTGGCCCGCCAGGATCGCCAGGTCGAACGCGGTGGCCTTGACCAGCGCCGCGCCGTGCAGCAGCCGGGCCAGCGGGGCCGTCGCCGCCCCGGCGGACGGACGGTCCGCCTGCGGGTCCTCCGCGGCCCGCGGAGGGCCGGTGGCGGCCGGGGTGCCGGCCGGTGTCGTGGCGTCCGGCGAATCGGCTGGTCCGACGGTCATGGCCCACCTCCCGTCACGGCACGCTCCGTGCGGCCCGGTGGCCCGGCGTGCCCTGTCGAGGGCCGGAGCGGAGGCCGTGTCCCCGTGCTCTGCGGCTGCGAGCGCGGGAACACGGCATCCTGGCAGCGGCTCCTCCACAGCGGGCCGGACCGGTGAGCGACGGCTCCGGCGTGTCCCACACCGTGACGAGCCGTTTCCCGGGGTCCCACCCGTGGTGAATGTGTCCCACTGTGTGATTTCCCCCTCCCTGGGTCCCGCGAAACTGTCGGGCGGCGGAGCGGGGCGATAACGTTCGTTCACACTGTGGGACGCTCTCCGCGACCGCAGCCCCGAATTCCCGGCCCGCGAGCCGTACGCATGGAGGCAGTGATGGGAGTGTCCGGTCCGATCCGCGTGGTGGTGGCCAAGCCGGGTCTCGACGGCCACGATCGCGGGGCCAAGGTCATCGCCCGCGCCCTGCGGGACGCCGGTATGGAGGTCATCTACACCGGCCTGCACCAGACGCCCGAGCAGGTCGTCGACACCGCCATCCAGGAGGACGCCGACGCGATCGGCCTGTCGATCCTGTCCGGCGCCCATATGACGCTCTTCGCGAAGGTCCTCGAACTGCTCAAGGAGCGCGACGCCCTGGACATCAAGGTCTTCGGCGGCGGCATCATCCCCGAGGCCGACATCGCGCCCCTCAAGGAACTCGGCGTCGCCGCGATCTTCACCCCCGGCACCCCGACCACGGCCGCCGTGGACTGGGTGCGCGCCAACGTCCACCAGGCCACCGGCGCCTGACCGCCGCCGCCCCGTCCGCCCGAGCCCGCCGGGCCCGCCGAGCCGCGCCAGGCCCCGGAGCGCCCGGGCCGCGGTGCGGGCCGCCCGCCGTACCGTCCGCATGATCACTCACCCCCGTCCCCCGGCGCCCCGGGGGCGGTGGCCTCGCCGCGCAGCTCGGCCAGCATCACCGCGCGCAGCCGCAGCGTGCCCGTCAGCCGCTGGAACGCCTCCGACCAGTACGCGCCCGCGCCCGGCGAACCGTCCGGCGGCTCCTCGGCCGCCGCGCTGAGCACTCCGACCTGGTCGGCCGCCGCCGGATCGAGACAGCGCTCCGCCAGACCCATCACGCCGCTGAAGCTCCACGGGTAACTGCCCGCGTCCCGCGCGATGTCCAGGGCGTCCACCACGGCCCGGCCCAGCGGCTCCGACCACGGCACCGCGCACACGCCCAGCATCTGGAACGCCTCGGACAGCCCGTGCGTGGCGATGAACTCCGCCACCCACGTGGCCCGTTCGTCCTCCGGCAGGATCGACAGCAGCTTCGCCGGGTCGCCGACCGCCGCCACCGGCGAGGACGGCGCCGGGGGAGGGCCGAGCAGGGCCCGCGCCCAGCCCGTGTCGTGCTGCCGTACCGCCGCCCGGCACCAGGCGGCGTGCAGATCGGCCTGCCAGTCGTCCAGGACCGGGAGGGCGATGATCTGTTCCGGGTCGCGGTCGCCGAACCGCGCGCCCCAGGTCGCCAGCGGCGCCGCGTCCACCAACTGGCCCAGCCACCAGGCCCTTTCGCCCCGCCCGCTCGGCGGCTTGGGCGCCACCCCGTCCCGTTCCATCCCCGCGTCGCACTCGTACGGCGCCTCCACCGTGATGCCGTCGGGGCCCAGCGACACACAGCTCCTGGCCCGGTCCGCCATCCGCCCGGCCAGCGCCGACTCGGGCAGCGCGGCCAGCAACTCGGCCGCCGTCGAGCGGACATTGCGGCTGCGGTCGGTCAACGCCTGTTCCAGGAAGGGCTCGTCGGCCCCCGACAGGCCCACCCGCAGCGAGTCCAGGAACATCAGCCGGTCCTCGGCCCGCTCGCCGCTCCAGGTGGACACCAGCAGCGCCAGCGCGCGGGCCGGGTCGGCCAGCCTGATCCGGGTGAGCAGCGCGACCCGCTCCGCGAACAGGCCCTCCTCCCACAGCCGTTCGGCCGCGTCCGGGTCCTCGGGCGCCGCCGCCAGGCCCCGGTGGCCCGATCGCAGCACGAACTTCCAGTCCGGATTCAGCCCGGCCAGCCACAGCCCGCGCGGTCCCGCCAGCGCCACCGCGTCCGTCCGCAGGTCCGTCCGCGCCCTGGCGGCGTCCAGCAGTGCGGGCAGCAGAGCGGGCGGCGCCCCGTACCCGAGGAGGTTGGCCTCCGCGAGCCACTGCGGCAGCAGCTCGGCCAGATTCGGCGCCGACCCCCGCCGGTTGCCGGAACCGCCGCCGGTGCGGTCCGTCAGCAGCCGGTCCAGCCGCTGCCGGGCGGCCTCGGGCAGCGGCCGTCGTGTGTCGGGCGGCGCCAATTCCGGCCGCTCCCGCGCCACCCCAGGCCGTACACCGGCACGCCGCCGCACCACCCCGGCCGCCGCCGCGTCCAGCAGCCCCGCCGCCGCCTCGTCCGCGTCGCCCGCCACGATCGCGGGCCGCCGCCGCTCGGTGCCCAGCAGCGCGCTGCCGACCAGATCGTCCCAACCGATGCTCATCACATTCCCCCTTCGCACTCCACGACGTCGCCTCGCGGATCTCCTCCGCGTCGTCCGCTTCCCCTGCGCTGATGCCGCTGATCCCGCTGCTCCGGCCGGGTCCGGCCCGCCGGGTTCCCGCGCGCGGCTGCCCCCTCCGCAGTCGCGCACCGTCCCCCGGGCGGGCCGCCCCGCGCCCCCGTACCCGTCCCCCCGTAAACCGTGCGTTCCACGCCGGGCCCTGCTCCGGGCTCCCCGCGCTTCCGGCGCGGTTAGAGCGGCACCGTCTCCCCGCCGTCCGGCCAGACCGCCAGCGCGCGCAGGCCCGTCGGACCCAACTCACCGAAGACGGTGACCGGGTGGCCGCCGGAGACCGAGGCGAGGCGCCACAGGCCGGTGGTGGCCGGGGTGAGCGGGACGGCGTCCTGCCCTTCCCTGTGCGCCAGTTGCCAGCGGTTCGGCCCCGGTATGGGGACGACTCCCGACAGGACGACGGGCCACGCGTCGAGCCAGGGGTCGTCCGCGAGCGCGCTGCCGTAGGACGCGAGCGCCGCGTCGATCCCGGTCCCGACCGGTGCGCCGCCCGTACCGCCGCCGGAGGGGCCGCCGCCCGTACCGCCCCCCGTACCGCCGCCGGAGGGGCCGCCTCCCGCGCCGACCGTGCCGTGCCGGGTGCCGAGCGCAGCCCGCAACGGCAGCGCCGCCGGGTGGTAGGCCAGCTCCGCGTCGAGCACCGCGCCCACCGGCAGGGCCAGTTCGGGCGCGCGGCCGACCGCCCCGAAGGACAGGAGCAGCGCGAAACGGCCGGGCTCCCGGTCGTACAGCCAGATCCGCCGAGTTGTCAGCCGCTCGTCCGCGCTGTCGTACTGCGCGAGGACCTGCCAGTGGCCGCGGACGGTCGGGCCGGCCAGCAACTCCGCCGTGTCGACGGTGAATCCGACCCGCGACCTGACCGTGTCGGCCAGCGGCCCCGGCAGACCCTGGCGGCCGAGGAAACCGCGCGCCAGCAGATGCAGCAGCGCCGTCTCCTCCAGCATCCGCGACGGCCAGTCGCCGCCCGCCGCGACCACCGTCCCCAACTCCCGCACCCGCGTGGCCAGTCCCGGCGCCTGCGCGTCGACCATGCGGGCCGCGATCTCGTCCCACTGCTGATAGCCCGCGCGGTCCGCGCCCGCGAGCCCGCCGCGCAGCAGGTCGGTGAGCCGCTGCTCCAGCTCGGCGGCCCCGCCCTCGACGCGGACCGCGCGCCGCTCGGCCCGCCGCCGCGCCGCCGTCGGGTCCGCGGGGCCCGACTCCGCCCGGACCGCGGCCGTCTCGGCCACCGTCTCGGCCTTCTTCCGCCGGGCGTCGATCCACTGCTCGGCCCACTCCGGCACGTCCCCCGCGCCGACCGGCCCCGCCCCGCCCTCGGACCACAGCAGCAGCAGTCCGAGCGCGTGCTTGCACGGGAATTTCCGGCTCGGGCAACTGCACCGGTACGCGGGCCCGTTCACCTCCACGACCGTCTGGTACGGCTTGCTGCCGCTGCCCGCGCACAGCCCCCACACCGCGCCGCCGGCCGTCCCCGCACCGGACCACGGCGCGGGTGTGGCGAGCCGCGCGCCCGCCTTGCGTGATGCGGCGTCAGGCGCGAGCGCCAGGACCTGATCCGCTGTCCACCGTGCTTCCGTCTCCATGCCCCCGAAGGTAGAACCCCCCACTGACAATCGCTCTGACCTGCGCGGATCGCGCGCTGTGACCGATTGTCAGTGGTCGGGTGCATCGTGGAGAACAGCTCGGACCACGCGGGTCCGACGGATGAGTGGGGGAGAGCCATGACCGGTACGACGGGTGCCGAGACCGACAGCGGCACCGGCGCCGAGCAGGCCCTGAGGCCGCACGCGGAGGACGCGTTCGCGGACGAGCTCAAGGCGCTCGCCGCGGCGGACGACCGGCCGCGCCCCGCCCGGTGGAATCTCTCGCCCTGGGCCGTGGCCACCTACCTGCTCGGCGGGACACTGCCCGACGGCACGGTCGTCACACCGAAGTACGTGGGCCCGCGGCGGATCGTCGAGGTGGCCGTGACCACGCTCGCCACCGACCGGGCGCTGCTGCTGCTCGGCGTGCCGGGCACCGCGAAGACCTGGGTGTCGGAACACCTCGCCGCCGCGATCAGCGGCGACTCGACGCTGCTGGTGCAGGGCACCGCGGGCACCCCCGAGGAGGCCATCCGCTACGGGTGGAACTACGCGCAGCTCCTCACCAACGGCCCCAGCAGGGACGCGCTGGTGCCCAGCCCCGTCATGCGGGCGATGGCCGAGGGCCGGCTCGCGCGCGTCGAGGAGCTGACCCGCATCCCGGCGGACGTCCAGGACTCGCTGATCACGATCCTGTCCGAGAAGACCCTGCCGATACCGGAGTTGGGCGCCGAGACACAGGCCGTACGCGGCTTCAACCTCATCGCGACCGCCAACGACCGCGACCGCGGGGTCAACGACCTCTCCAGCGCGCTGCGCCGCCGCTTCAACACGGTCGTGCTGCCGCTGCCCGCCTCCGCCGAGGACGAGATCGACATCGTCTCCCGCCGGGTCGACCAGCTTGGCCGCGGCCTCGACCTTCCGGCCGCCCCGGAGGGCGCCACCGAGATCCGCCGGGTCGTCACCGTCTTCCGCGAACTGCGCGGCGGCGTCACCGAGGACGGCCGCACCAAGCTCAAGTCCCCCTCGGGCACGCTCTCCACGGCCGAGGCGATCTCCGTGGTCACCAACGGCCTCGCGCTCGCGGCCCACTTTGGGGACGGCGTGCTGCGGGCCGGTGACGTCGCCGCGGGCATCCTCGGCGCCGTCGTCCGCGACCCGGCCGCCGACCGGCTGATCTGGCACGAGTATCTGGAGACGGTCGTCCGCGAGCGGGACGGCTGGAAGGACTTCTACCGCGCCTGCCGCGAGGTGTCGGCATGACGGTCATGGACGCCGCCACCGGCGGCACGACGACGGGTGACCGCGCGGCGGGCGGCACGCGGACGGCTGACGGTACGGCGGCGCCCGGTCGCGCGGAGGACGGTGCGACGGCGGCCGGAAGCGGGCCGGAGGACCGCACGGCGGAAGGACTCCGGGCCGGGGCGGTGCCCGCCGCCGTCGTCCGCGGCGGTGCGGGCGGCCACTACGGCGACGACCTCGTACTGCTCGGAGTACGGCACCACGGGCCCGGGTCCGCGCGGGCGGTGCGGGCCGCGCTCGACGCGTACCGGCCGCAGGCCGTGCTCATCGAGGGGCCGCCGGAGGCCGACGCGCTGCTCGCGCTGGCCGCCGACCCCGCGATGCGCCCGCCCGTCGCGCTGCTGGCGCACGTGGTGGACGACCCGGCGCGGGCCGGGTTCTGGCCCTTCGCCGAATTCTCGCCCGAGTGGGTGGCGATCCGGTGGGCCGCGCGGGCGGGCGCCGATGTCCGCTTCATCGACCTCCCGGCCGCGCACACCCTCGCGCTGCGCGCCGCCGCGGAGGAAGAGGAGGCCGCGGCCGGCGGCCCGGACGCGGAAGGGCCGGTACGGGGGCCGGTGCGAGAAGGAGAGGAAGGGCAGCAGCCCGCCGAGGGGGAGGCGGCCGGAGGGGATACGGACGACGGCGGGGCGGCTGCTGCCGCGCGGATCGACCCGCTGGCCGTCCTCGCCAGGGCCGCCGGGTACGACGACCCGGAGCGCTGGTGGGAGGACGCGGTCGAGCACCGCGGCGGCACGGCGGACGGCGACGGCGACGGCGACCCGCTCGTCCCCTTCGCGGCGCTCGCCGAGGCCATGGCGGCGATCCGCGAGACCTACGGCGACGGCGGCCACGCCCAGGACCCGCTGCGCGAGGCCCACATGCGGCTGCGGGTCCGCGAGGCGCGCAAGGCGTACGAGCGGACGGCGGTGGTCTGCGGCGCCTGGCACGTGCCCGCCCTCACGGAGCGGACGACGGCCACCGCCGACCGGCAGCTCCTCAAGGGCCTGCCCAAGGCGAAGGTCGAGACGACCTGGGTGCCGTGGACCCACCGTCGGCTGGCCAGGGCCAGCGGCTACGGCGCGGGCATCGACTCGCCGGGCTGGTACCGGCACCTGTTCACCGCGCGGGACCGCCCGGTGACCCGCTGGATGACGAAGGTGGCGGGGCTGCTCAGGGAGGAGGACCTGCCGGTCTCCTCGGCCCACGTCATCGAGGCGGTACGGCTGGCCGACACGCTCGCCGCGATGCGGGGCCGCCCGCTGGCCGGTCTCGGCGAGACCACCGACGCGGTCCGCGCGGTGATGTGCGACGGCTCCGACGTGCCGCTCGCGCTGATCCAGGACCGGCTGGTCGTCGGCGACGTGCTCGGCGAAGTCCCGCCGGACGCGCCCGCGGTGCCGCTCGCCCGTGACCTCGCCCGCGAGCAGCGCAGGCTCCGGCTCAAGCCCGAGGCGCTGGAGAAGGAGCTGGAGCTGGACCTGCGCAAGGAGATGGACGCGGGCCGCAGCCGCCTGCTGCACCGCCTGACGATGCTCGGCATCGGCTGGGGCGAACCGGCCGTCGCCCGGCACGGCAAGGGCACCTTCCGTGAGACGTGGCGGCTGCGCTGGGAGCCGGAGCTGGCGGTACGGATCGCCGAGGCCGGGATCTGGGGCACCACCGTGGGGTCGGCCGCCACGGCCAAGGCCGAGGACGCCGCCGTGCACAGCGACGCGCTGGCCGCCGTCACCTCGGTCGCCGAACAGTGCCTGCTCGCCGGGCTGTCCGACGCGCTCCCCGTCGTCATGCGCGTCCTCGCCGACCGCGCCGCGCTCGACGCCGACGTCTCCCACCTCGCCGCCGCGCTGCCCGCGCTGGTCCGTGCCGTCCGGTACGGCGACGTCCGCGGCACCGACTCCGCCGCCCTCGGCGAGGTCGCGGAGGGTCTGGCCTCCCGTATCTGCGTCGGCTTCCCCCCGGCCTGCGTCGGCCTCGACGCCGACGGCGCGGCGGCGCTGCGCACCCACATGGACGAGGTCCACCGCGCGATCGGCCTCCTCCCCTCCCCGACCCCGCACCCTGCGGTCGGCCCAGGACCTGCGGTTGGCCCGGCGCAGACGGACGCACCCGCACCCGCACCCGCCTCCGGCACCGCACCCGCGCCCGGCACCGCACCCGCACCCGGCACCGCACCCGCCTCCGGCACCGCGCTGGTCTCCGGGGCCAGCGCGCGGGGGCGGGGGGATGTTTCTGGGGGGGACCTTCGGGAGCGGTGGGCGGGGACGCTGCGGGGGTTGGCCGAGCGGGACGGGGCGATACCCGGGCTGCTGCGGGGGGCCGCGACGCGGCTGCTCATGGACGACGGGCGGATCGAGGCGGAGGACGCGGCGCGGCTGATGGGGCTGGCGCTGTCGCCGGGGACGGGGCCCGCGGAGGGGGCCGCGTGGATCGAGGGGTTCCTGTCCGGCGGCGGGATGCTGCTGGTGCACGACGAGCGGCTGCTGGCGCTGGTCGACGGCTGGCTGGCGGCCGTACCGGCGACGGCGTTCAACGACGTGCTGCCCCTGCTGCGGCGGACCTTCGCGGACTTCGAGACCGGAGTGCGGCGCAGCGTGGGGGAGTTGGTGCGGCGCGGCCCCTCGGCGGCGCGCCGCCCGGCCACCGCGTCGGACCCGGGCCTGCCCGGCTTCGGCACCGGCCTCGACGCGGCCCGCGCCGACGCCGTCCTGCACACCGTCCGGCTGCTGCTGGGCACGACCACCACGACCGATCTCGCCGCCAGGCTGACCAACGAGGGGGACCAGGCAGATGACTGACACCGATGAGCGGCTGCGCCGCTGGCGGCTCGTGCTCGGCGGCGGGGGCGCCGACGGCACCGGGTGCGAACTGACCGGCAGGGACGCGGCGATGGACCGTACTCTCGGCGCGCTGTACGGCGGCACGGGCAGCGCCTCGGGGCGCGGGGCGGACCGTTCGGCGGGCCTCGGCGGCTCCGCGCCGCAAGTGGCCCGCTGGCTCGGCGACATCCGTACGTACTTCCCCAGCTCCGTCGTCCAGGTGATGCAGCGGGACGCGATCGACCGGCTCGGGCTGTCGGCGCTGCTGCTGGAGCCGGAGATGCTGGAGGCCGTGGAGGCCGACGTGCACCTGGTCGGCACGCTGCTGTCGCTGAACAAGGCGATGCCCGACACCACCAAGGAGACGGCGCGGATGGTGGTCCGCAAGGTCGTGGACGACCTGGAGAAGCGGCTCGCCACCCGGACCCGCGCCACCCTCACCGGCGCGCTCGACCGCTCGGCGCGGGTCAGCCGCCCCCGGCACCGGGACATCGACTGGAACCGTACGATCCGCGCCAACCTCAAGAACTACCTGCCCGAGCACGGCACCGTCGTGCCCGAGCGGCTGATCGGTTACGGCCGCGCCGACCAGGCGGTGAAGAAGGACGTCGTCCTCTGCATCGACCAGTCGGGTTCGATGGCCGCCTCCGTCGTCTACGCGTCCGTCTTCGGCGCCGTCCTGGCCTCGATGCGGTCGATCGCCACCAAGCTCGTCGTCTTCGACACCGCCGTCGTCGACCTCACCGACGAGCTGGACGACCCGGTGGACGTGCTGTTCGGCACCCAGCTCGGCGGCGGCACCGACATCAACCGGGCGCTCGCGTACTGCCAGGGCCTGATCACCCGTCCGGCCGAAACCGTCGTCGTACTGATCAGCGATCTCTACGAGGGCGGTATCCGCGACGAGATGCTGAAGCGGGTGGCGGCCATGAAGGCGGCCGGCGTCCAGTTCGTGGCGCTGCTCGCGCTGTCCGACGAGGGCGCGCCCGCCTACGACCACGACCACGCCGCCGCGCTCGCCGCCCTCGGCGCTCCCGCGTTCGCCTGCACCCCCGACCTCTTTCCCGATGTGATGGCAGCGGCGATCGAGAAACGCCCGATTCCGATACCGGAGGCGTGAACGACGATCGGGAACGGACCCGGACGGTGATCTGTGACCGTTCTCACCGCCCACATGTGATCTGCGATTTAGCCCGTCACCGCCCTCGGCGATAACCTGCGAGACGGACATGCCGCGTACTCGGTCACCGTGTGCGCTTCCCTTGTGACAGTGCAGTCGCCCTGCCCGTAGCGGCACGCCCAGGCAGATCAGGCAGAAACGCACGCAGCGCCGCACACATCAGGCGGCAGCAGCTTGCGAAATGCTGAATTCCAGGGAAACCAGGAACCCTGGAAACCAGGGAAAAGGGAGACGGACGCGCGTGGACCTGTTCGAGTACCAGGCGAGGGACCTCTTCGCCAAGCACGGTGTACCGGTGCTGGCCGGTGAAGTCATCGACACGCCTGAGGCGGCGCGCGAGGTGGCGGAGCGACTGGGCGGCCGTGCGGTCGTCAAGGCTCAGGTCAAGGTGGGCGGCCGCGGCAAGGCCGGTGGCGTGAAGCTGGCCGCCGACCCGGCCGACGCGGTGGCCAAGGCCGACGCGATCCTGGGCATGGACATCAAGGGCCACACGGTCCACAAGGTGATGCTCGCCGAGACCGCGGACATCAAGGAGGAGTACTACGTCTCCTTCCTGCTGGACCGCACCAACCGCACCTTCCTCGCCATGGCCTCCGTCGAGGGCGGTGTCGAGATCGAGGTCGTCGCCGAGGAGAACCCGGACGCGCTGGCCAAGGTCCCGGTCGACGCCCTGGAGGGTGTGACTCCGGAGAAGGCCGCCGAGATCGTCGCCGCCGCGAAGTTCCCGGCCGACATCGCCGACCAGGTCGCCTCCGTCCTCCAGCAGCTCTGGACCGTCTTCGTCAAGGAAGACGCCCTGCTGGTCGAGGTCAACCCGCTGGTCAAGACCGGCGAGGGCAAGATCGTCGCGCTCGACGGCAAGGTCTCGCTCGACGAGAACGCCGCGTTCCGGCAGCCGGAGCACGAGGCGCTCGAGGACAAGGCCGCCGCCAACCCGCTGGAGGCGAAGGCCAAGGCCAAGGGCCTCAACTACGTGAAGCTGGAAGGCGAGGTCGGCATCATCGGCAACGGCGCGGGGCTCGTCATGAGCACCCTCGACGTCGTCGCCTACGCCGGTGAGGCGCACGGCGGCGTGAAGCCCGCCAACTTCCTGGACATCGGCGGCGGCGCGTCCGCCGAGGTGATGGCCAACGGCCTGGAGATCATCCTCGGCGACCCGGACGTCAAGTCCGTCTTCGTCAACGTCTTCGGCGGCATCACCGCCTGCGACGAGGTCGCCAACGGCATCGTGCAGGCCCTGGAGCTGCTCAAGTCCAAGGGTGAGAACGTCACGAAGCCGCTGGTCGTACGCCTGGACGGCAACAACGCGGAGCTGGGTCGCAAGATCCTGTCCGACGCGAACCACCCGCTGGTACAGCGCGTGGACACCATGGACGGAGCGGCCGACAAGGCCGCCGAGCTGGCTGCGAAGTAAGGGACGAGGACACCGACAACCATGGCTATCTTCCTGACCAAGGACAGCAAGGTCATCGTCCAGGGCATGACCGGCGCCACCGGCATGAAGCACACCACGCTCATGCTCGCCGACGGCACGAACATCGTCGGCGGCGTCAACCCGCGCAAGGCGGGCACCACCGTCTCCTTCGACCAGGGCGAGGTCCCGGTCTTCGGCTCCGTCAAGGAGGCCATCGAGGCCACCGGCGCGGACGTGACGGTCATCTTCGTCCCGGAGAAGTTCACCAAGGACGCCGTGGTCGAGGCCATCGAGGCCGAGATCCCGCTCGCCGTGGTGATCACCGAGGGCGTCGCGGTGCACGACTCCGCCGCGTTCTGGGCGCTCGCCCAGGCCAAGGGCAACAAGACCCGGATCATCGGCCCGAACTGCCCCGGCCTGATCACCCCCGGCCAGTCCAACGCGGGCATCATTCCGGGCGACATCACCAAGCCCGGCCGCATCGGCCTGGTCTCCAAGTCCGGCACCCTGACGTACCAGATGATGTACGAGCTGCGCGACATCGGCTTCTCGTCCGCCGTCGGCATCGGCGGTGACCCGATCATCGGCACCACGCACATCGACGCGCTCGCCGCGTTCGAGGCCGACCCCGACACCGACCTGATCGTCATGATCGGCGAGATCGGCGGCGACGCCGAGGAGCGGGCCGCGGCCTTCATCGAGAAGAACGTGACGAAGCCGGTCGTCGGCTACGTCGCCGGTTTCACCGCGCCCGAGGGCAAGACGATGGGCCACGCGGGCGCCATCGTCTCCGGCTCCTCCGGCACGGCGCAGGCCAAGAAGGAGGCCCTGGAGGCCGCGGGCGTCAAGGTCGGCAAGACGCCGTCCGAGACGGCGCGCCTCGCGCGGTCGATCCTGGCCGGCTGACCTGCGGTCGGCTCGGCACGCCACACGGCGCGGGTCCGGTTCCCTTCCTCGGAAGGGGCCGGACCCGCGCCGTTTCCGCGTCGCGCGGACGGAGCTCGGCCCAGCGGCCGTTCGCCGCTGCCCGTCCCCGCCCGGACCGCGCCCGCGGCCAAGTCCTCAGGGCAGCGGCGGTTTGCCGGTGTCCGGGCGGAGTCGTGCCCCGTGCACGTCCCGTAGGCCGGGGCGGGGGTTGCGGTGTGCGGCCGGGGGGACGCGGGGCGGGACGCGCGGGGGTACGTCGGTGCGTGCGTCCGCTGCCGCGCGCGCCGGGTCGTCGGAGGGGGCGTGGCCCGGGGCGCCGGGGGTGTCGGCGCGGTTCTGGCCCGCCTCGCGGGCGTGCCGGGGCGGCACCGGCTTGCTGTGGTCGGGCGCGACCGCCATGGTCACGACGGTGGCCGTCACGATCAGGGCGGTCAGGGCGAAGGCCGCGACCGTACGCCGCCGTACACCGCGCTCGCTCGCGTCCCGTACGGCGGCCGGTTTCCGGGTACGCGCGGGCGCGGCGTCGTCCTGCTCGTCGGCGAGCAGCGCGCCGAGTTCCACGGACAGGGGCTGGCCGTCCTCGGAGAGTTCCGGCAGCGCCGTGGTCAGGGCGGCCCGCGCGTGGGTGATGCGTGCCGCGGTGATGGGCGTACTGGACTCGGTCTCGGCGGCGGTGCCGGGCAGATCGAGGCCGAGGCCGTCGTAGAGGAGCAGGGCGCGGCGGTGCTCGGGCGGCAGCCGCAGCAGGGCCGCCGCCAAGGGGGCGGGGGCGGCCGGGGCGGCGGGTTCGCGGCGGTGGGCCGGGACCCAGCGCTGCCAGGGCGCGAGGGCGAACGCGTAGGCGTTCGCGCGCAGCCAGCCGACCGGATCGGCGTCCCGCGCCACCTCCGGCCACCGCTGCCACGCCTGGTCGAAGGCGCGGGCCACGGCGTCGTCGGCGAGCCGCGGACTGCCGGTCAGGACCAGGACCTGGCGTACGAGCGGGTCCGCGCAGTGCGCGTACAGCGCGTCGAAGGCGGCCTCGGGGCTCGGGCCGGGGAGCACCGGCGGGGCCTGTGCCACGACGGGCGCGGCGACGACCGCCACGCGGCCCAGACCGACCGGCTCACGGGTGGGCGCGGGGGAGCGCGGGGGCCTCTTGCGCGCCGGAGCCGTGGGCGGAGGGGTCTTCGCCGCGGGGCTCTTGGACGGCGGGCTCTTCGCGGCCGGCCCCTCGGGCGCCGGTCTCTTGGGCGCGGGACCCGCGGGGCTCTCAGGCGGAGCCGGGTCCGCGGCAGGTGCGGGCGCGCCGGACGACGGCGGTTTCTGCCGCTGCCGCGACGTCGGCTTCTGCTTGGCCGGTACGGGCTTGGGCGGTGACTGTGTCCCGCCGGTGCGCCTGCGGGCGCTCACCGCGGCGACCCCGAGCCGTCACGCCGTACCCGTGCTCGTACGGATACCCGTACATGTGACAGTGTGAAAAAAGGACACATAGCGCCCATCATGTGCGACACGACGACCTTTCGCCCGCTGCCGGGGCGAAACGGGTGTTGTTGGCACCATGGGTCGCCGTGACCCATACGACCGATCGCATCGCGGCACTGTCCGCCGAGGCCGCTGCCCGGCGGGTCGCGGCGGCACGCGCCACCGCGTTCGCCGGGGGAGCGGTCGCCGCCGGGCTCGGCCTCGGCGTCCTCGGCGCCGTCGTCCTCCTGCTCTGGATCGCCTCGCCCTTCCCCGACAGCGGCCTCGGCGGCGCCCTGCACGTCGGCGCCGCCCTGTGGCTGCTGGCCCAGGGCGCCGACCTGGTCCGTACGGAGACGCTCTCCGGCGCCGCCGCGCCCATCGGTGTGACCCCGCTGCTGCTCACCGCCCTGCCGGGCTGGCTGCTCTTCCGCGCCGCGGCCTCCGCGGTCCGCACGGCGGCCGGGGGCGAGGACGGCCCGCGGCCCGCGGCCGACGTCCGTACGGTGGCCGCCACCGCGGGCTGGCTGCTCGGCGGATACCTGGCCGCCGCGTCCGGCGCCGTCGCGTACGCCGCGGGCGGGTCCTTCCGCGTCGACGTCCTCGCCGCGCTGCTCTACGTGCCGCTCTTCGCGACCGCCGTGACCGCCGCCGGGGCGTGGTCGGGGTGCGGGCGGCCGTCACTCGCGCGGGTCGGGCCGTACGGCCGGGAGGCCGTCGTCGCGCTGCGGGCCGCCGGGACGGCGGTGGGCGTCGTCATCGGCGGCGGCGCGCTCATCGGCGCCGCCGCCCTCGCGTGGCACGCCGGGGCCGCCGGGCGGACCTTCGCGCAGCTCAGCGCGCCACCGGCCGGACAGCTCGCCGTCCTGCTCGTCGCGGTCGCGCTCGTCCCCAACCTCGCCGTCTGGGGGGCCTCGTACGCGCTCGGGCCGGGGTTCGCCGTCGGCGTCGGCAGCGCGGTCGCTCCCGCCGGGGCCTCCGGCTATCCGACGCTGCCCGGATTTCCGCTGCTCGCCGCGTTGCCGGACGAGGGGAGCGGGGGGTTCGTCGGGTGGGCCACCCTCGCCGTGCCCGTTTGCGCGGGGGTTCTCGTCGCCCGGTCCGTGGGGCGCGCCGCCGACGCGTGGAGCCTGCGGCGTACGGCCTCGGTGGCCTCGGTGGCGGCCCTCGTCACCGGGGTCGCCTTCGCGCTGCTCGCCGCCGTGTCGGGCGGGCCCCTCGGCACCGTCACCCTCGCCGCCTTCGGCCCCTCCTGGTGGGCCGCCGGCCTCGCCGCGCTCGCCTGGACGCTGCTGCTCGGTGCGCCCGGGGCCGTGGCGCTGCGCTGGCACCGGGACGGGGCCGCGGTCTTCCGTCCCCGGACCTGGGCCGGTTGGGTCCGGGCCCTGCGGCCCCTCGGCTGGCCTGCCGCCACCGCGCGCGCCGCGCGCGGGCTCTGGGGGCGGTGCGGCCCCGCGGTGCGGCGCCGTGTCGCCGCCTTGCGGCCGACCCGCGCCGTTTCGGCGTCCGCCGAGGTCCCGGTGCCTGCGGTTCCACCGCCTCTTCCTGCGGAGCCGCCGCCTCCGGCCGTTCCTCCCATGCCGACGCTGCCGCCTGCTCCGATCGCCGCCCCGGCCCCCGTCGTCCCCCGGCCCGAGCCGGACCCCGGGCCCGAGTAGGCCCCCCGCCGGGCTTTCAGCCCGAGAACCCACAGCGTCTGCCCCGCCGGGGCCGGTTCTCCCCCGCGCCCCCGGTGGGGGCTCGCCGCGCAGTTCCCCGCGCCCCTGAAAAGCAGGCCCTTCGTCTGCGCCCGGCAGAAGAGGTCGAGCCCCGTAGGGGCGCGGGGAACTGCGCGACAAGCCCCCACCGGGCGGACGCTCGGCGGATACGGGACCGGGGGTCACGCGCCGCCCCCCGGAGGGGGTCAGCGGAGGCCGGGGAAGTCGCGGAGGGGGCTGGGGAGGAGATTCTGGCAGGAGTGCGACGCGGGCGTGGTGAGGGCGTCGCTCTTGCAGGTGAAGTAATCGCGGTAGGCGTACTGCAAGGAGTACGTGGTGACGACCAGCGCGAGCGTCACGGCACTGGTGATGATGCCGCTCCAGGCCGCGGTGACGAAGGAGCGCTGGGCGTCGGGCCCGGGCGCGGGCGGGGCGGGCCGGGGCGTCTGGGTGGCGTCGGCCAGGGCGGAGGCCGCCTCGGCGCGGGCCTTGGCCCGGTCCTGCGGGCTCATGCGGAGCGCGGAGATCCCCCAGTAGAGGGCGAGCGCGCCGAGCAGGAGCCCGACCGGGGTCCAGCCCAGGAGGGCGAAGATCAGTCCCCAGCCGCCGCAGACCAGCGAATAGCGCGACCGCCGCTGTGCGGGGTCGGTGGGGTCGAAGCGCGGGCCGCTGCCCGCGGGTCCGGTGGGACCGCCGCCCTGCTCCGGCCTGCGTCCGAACGGGTCAGGGCGTCCGCCCTGGGGCTGCTGATTGCTCCACCCGTGGCCCCACGCGGTGGGCGCGCCGTGCGGTGGCGGGGGCGGACCCTCCGGCTTGTCCCCGGAGCCGCCTTCCGACGAGCCCTCCGACGAGCCCTCCTTCGACGAACCGTCCGAGGGCTGCTGTCGCGGCTGCCACGGACGGTCGGGCGCGCCCTCCGGCGGCGGCGCGAAGGGATTGTCCTGCTGATCGCCCTCGGGCGCGCGCAGCGCGAGACGAATACGGCCGCTGCTCATGATGTGATGCGCCATCCCCTTGGGCTCGACTCCTTCTTCGGCTTGTACCGACGTGTACTGACGTCTTGCAACGACCGTACGACGATGTGCCATCCCTGTCAGATGCGTCACTTACGCCCGCGTGCGGGGCGCGCGAAGTGCCGCTCTCCCGGCAGACGCTACCGTCCGCGCGCTCCCCCGTCCCGTGGGGGCCGCCGGGAGTGCCGGTATCGTTGCTGACGGTCGGCGGCCTCGTAGGGTTCCCCGTCATCCGATCGGCCTCCGACTCGTACGATCCTCTAAACGAGAGAGCACCGCCAGTGGCCGCGCCCGCACACGCCTCCACCCCCGCCCGTCTCGTCGTCCTCGTCTCCGGTTCGGGGACCAATCTCCAGGCGCTGCTCGACGCCATCGAGGCCGATCCCTCGTACGGGGCCGGGGCCCGTGTGGTCGCCGTCGGCGCCGACCGCGACGGCATCGCGGGCCTGGACCGCGCCGTCCGCGCGGGCCTGCCCACCTTCGTCGTCCGCGTCAAGGACCACGAGGACCGCGCCGCCTGGGACCTCGCGCTCGCCGAGGCCACGGCGCGGTACGCGCCCGACCTCGTCGTCTCCGCGGGCTTCATGAAGATCGTCGGCAAGGAGTTCCTGGCCAGGTTCGGCGGCCGGATCATCAACACCCACCCCGCGCTGCTGCCGAGTTTCCCCGGCGCCCACGGCGTACGCGACGCGCTCGCGTACGGCGCCAAGGTGACCGGGTGCACCGTCCACTTCGTCGACGACGGCGTCGACACCGGCCCGGTCATCGCCCAGGGCGTGGTCGAGGTCCGGCCGGACGACACGGAGGACGCGCTCCACGAGCGCATCAAGGAAGTCGAGCGACGACTGCTCGTCGAGACCGTGGGGCGCCTGGCGCGCCACGGCTACCGCATTGAGGGACGAAAGGTTCATGTCGGTGAATAAGCCCATCCGTCGCGCGCTGATCAGTGTCTACGACAAGACGGGTCTCGAAGACCTGGCCCGCGGTCTCCACGAGGCGGGGGTGGAACTGGTGTCGACCGGGTCGACCGCCGCGAAGATCGCCGCCGCGGGCGTCCCCGTCACCAAGGTCGAGGAGCTGACCGGCTTCCCCGAGTGCCTGGACGGCCGGGTCAAGACGCTGCACCCGCGCGTCCACGCGGGCATCCTCGCCGATCTGCGCCTGCCCGACCACCAGCGGCAGCTCGCCGAACTCGGTGTCGAGCCGTTCGAGCTGGTCGTCGTCAACCTCTACCCGTTCAAGGAGACCGTCGCCTCGGGCGCGAGCCCCGACGAGTGCGTCGAGCAGATCGACATCGGCGGCCCCTCGATGGTCCGCGCCGCCGCCAAGAACCACCCGTCGGTCGCCGTCGTCGTCAGCCCGAACCGGTACGCCGACGTCCTGGCCGCCGTCCGCGACGGCGGCTTCGACCTCGCTGCCCGCAAGCGGCTCGCCGCCGAGGCGTTCCAGCACACCGCCGCGTACGACGTGGCCGTCGCCTCCTGGTTCCTGGACGGCTATGCGTCCAACGAGGAGTTCCCCGAGTTCAGCGGGCAGACGTACGACCTCCAGCAGACGCTGCGCTACGGCGAGAACCCGCACCAGGGCGCCGCGCTCTACAGCGACGGCAGCGGAAAGGGGCTGGCCGGGGCGGAGCAGTTGCACGGCAAGGAGATGTCGTACAACAACTACGTCGACACCGACGCCGCCCGCCGTGCCGCGTACGACCACGAGGGCGTCTGCGTCGCGATCATCAAGCACGCCAACCCGTGCGGGATCGCGGTCGGCACGGACGTCGCCGACGCCCACCGCAAGGCGCACGCCTGCGACCCGGTCTCCGCGTACGGCGGCGTCATCGCCGTCAACCGGCCCGTGTCGGTGGCCATGGCCGAGCAGGTCGCCGAGATCTTCACCGAGGTGATCGTCGCGCCCGGGTACGAGGACGGCGCCGTCGAGATCCTCGCGCGCAAGAAGAACATCCGCGTCCTGCGCTGCGCCGACGGGCCCGAGACCGTCACCGAGTACAAGCCCATCGAGGGCGGCCTCCTCGTCCAGGCCAAGGACCGCTTCCAGGCCGAGGGCGACGACCCCGAGACCTGGACCCTCGCCACCGGGGACGCGCTGACGGCGGCCCAGCTCGCCGAACTGGCCTTCGCCTGGCGCGCCTGCCGCGCCGTCAAGTCCAACGCCATTCTTCTCGCGAAGGGCGGCGCCACGGTCGGCGTCGGCATGGGGCAGGTCAACCGGGTCGACTCCGCCAGGCTCGCCGTCGAGCGCGCCGGGGCCGAGCGCGCCACCGGCTCCTACGCCGCCTCCGACGCCTTCTTCCCGTTCCCCGACGGGCTCGAGGTCCTCACCGCCGCCGGGGTCGCCGCCGTCGTCCAGCCGGGCGGGTCCATCCGCGACGAAGCCGTCATCGAGGCGGCGGCCAAGGCGGGAGTCACGATGTACCTGACGGGGACGCGGCACTTCTTCCACTAGGACCCTGGCGGTACGCCGATCCTTCACAGGGCGCGGGGACCGCGCGCCCGGCCGTGACGTGCTCGCACGTCACCACCGGCCCCGGCGGGGCGGACCGGTGGTCTTCGGACCACCGGCCGGTGGGGCCGGCCGCGCGGTTCCCCGCCCCCCCCGCGCACGCCGCCCCGCGTCAGCGCGGGGTCGGTCAGGACTGGTCCTTGATGACCACGGTGTGGACCATCTTGTCGGCGAAGGTCTGCTTCTTCGCGTCCCACAGCGGCCAGAGGAACCCGAGGTAGCACGGCAGGCCGTCCAGGACGTGGAGCAGGCGGCGGCCGAAGGCGAGGCCGAAGCCGAGGGTGGAGCCGTCGTGTTCGCGCAGGAGGCGGATGCCGACGATCTTCTTGCCGGGGGTCTGCCCGGTGCTGCCCTCGCGGTAGCAGAGGAAGAGCATGGCGACGAGGCTGAGCAGGCCGCCGATGAGGATCAGCGCGACGGAACCGCCGGAGACGTGCGGGTTGGGGCACGCGTCGCGGGGGATGCCCGCGTCGTCGCAGTCCTGCCAGCGGTCGGCGAGCTTGACGGACATCTGGGTGTAGCCCGCGATGACCAGGCCGCCCGGTACGAGGTTGAACATCAGCGCGTCGAGCAGCGTGGCACCGAGCCGGGCGCCCCAACCGGCCAGCGGGGGCATGCCGGGCGGCAGGTTCCCCTGCGGGTAGCCGTACGGCGCCTGGCCCGGGTAGCCGCCGCCGGGGTAGCCGTAGCCGCCGGGCTGCTGCTGTTGCTGCGGGTATCCGGGGTAGCCGCCGGGCTGCTGCTGGTACGGGCCCGGCTGCTGCGGGACGCCCTGGCCGTACGGGTTCTGCGCGTAGGGCGGCTGCTGCGGCGGCTGGGACGGTCCGCCGTACGGGTTTCCGGGGCCGGGAGGGCCGGGGGGTTGGCTCACGTGCTGCTTCCTTACGCGCGCGGCTGGGACGACAGGGCCGGTCGGGACGGCGGCGGCCGGACCGCATCCGTCGTATATCCGTCGTACTGGCCCAATCGGGGGACGAGGCCACATCGTGGGGCCCCTGTGCCCCGGCGCGCAAGGGACCAGAGGTGTCGGACCGAGGTCGGGACGGTGCCTCCACGGTGCGGCGGTCGGGGCAGCGGCCGGGGCACCGGTCGAGGCACCCGTCCGGGCGTCGGCGGGGGCCGGCGGGCGCCGGGCACGGCACAGGCGGCGCTCAGGTGACACCCAGGCGGGGTTCGCGCCGGGGGCGGATTGGTCCGGCGCGGGTCCGATCCGCGAGAATGGCGGGCATGACCGCCCAGATTCTCGATGGCAAGGCCACCGCCGCCGCGATCAAGTCCGAACTCGCCGAACGCGTCAAGGCGCTGAAGGCCCGCGGGATCACCCCCGGCCTCGGCACGCTGCTGGTCGGCGACGACCCGGGCAGCAAGTGGTACGTCGCGGGCAAGCACCGCGACTGCGCGCAGGTGGGCATCGGCTCCATCCAGCGTGAACTCCCGGACACCGCCACGCAGGAGGAGATCGAGGCGGTCGTCCGCGAGCTGAACGCGGACCCGGCCTGCACCGGCTACATCGTGCAGCTCCCGCTCCCCAAGGGCATCGACACCAACCGGGTGCTGGAGCTGATGGACCCGGCCAAGGACGCGGACGGGCTGCACCCGATGAGCCTCGGCCGACTCGTGCTCAACGAGACCGGGCCGCTGCCCTGCACCCCCAACGGCATCGTGGAGCTGCTGCGCCGCCACGGCGTGGAGATCAACGGCGCCGACGTGGTCGTGGTCGGCCGCGGCATCACCGTGGGCCGCTCGATCGGCCTGCTGCTGACCCGTAAGTCGGAGAACGCGACGGTCACCTTGTGCCACACCGGCACCCGTGACCTCTCCGCGCATCTGCGGCAGGCCGACATCGTCGTGGCTGCCGCCGGTGTGCCGCACATCATCAAGCCGGAGGACGTGAAGCCGGGCGCGGCCGTCCTGGACGTCGGCGTGAGCCGCGACGAGAACGGCAAGATCGTCGGCGACGTGCATCCGGGCGTGGCCGAGGTGGCCGCCTGGATCTCGCCGAACCCCGGTGGCGTCGGCCCGATGACGCGGGCGCTGCTCCTCCAGAACGTGGTGGAGGCGTCCGAGCGGGCCGCGGGCGATGTCGGCTGATCCGGGTCCCGCGGCAGGGGCCGCGGACTTCGGCGCCGGGGGGCCGGGGACCGGCCGGACGCCGGGGGAGGGCCGTGAGAACGGCTCGGGCCCGGCGTCGGCGCCGGTGCCCGCGCCCTCGTCCTCCGGGCACTCCTCTGGGCACTCCCTCGGACAGGCGGCCGGATTCACCGGGGAGCACGGCAGGCACGAGGCCGGGCCCGGCAGGACCACCGCGCGTCCCGAGGGCGGCGGCCGGGCGGCGGGCAAGGACGCCCCCGCGCCCGCCCGGCAGTGGCCGATCCTGCTGGTCATCTGCGGCGCGGCCATCGGGCTGATCGTCACGGCGGCCGGCGCCTTCCGCGCGGGCACGATCGTGATCGGGGCGTCGCTGCTGGTCGGCGCCGCGCTGCGCTGGGGCGTGACGGCGGTCGGCATGCTCGCGGTCCGCAGCCGGTTCACTGATGTGATCACGTACGGGCTGTTCGGTCTCGCGATCGTGCTGCTGGCGCTGATGGCGCAGCCGGATCCGCTGATCAGGATTCCGTTCCTGGAGGACATCATCCACTTCTCGGTGCGGTAGCCCGGAACGGTGGGCTGACGCGGGGCCAGGTTCTTTGGGGGCGCCGCCGCGTGGGCGCTCCGCTTAGGTCACCACCGGCCCCGGCGGGGCAATTCGGTTGTCCCCGGACCACCGGCCGGTGGGGGCTGGCCGCGCAGTTCCTCGCGCCCCTGGCGGGGCGCATCCCCCGGGGCGGGCGCTGGGCCGCGACTGCGGTGGCGCGGACGAAGGGCTGGCCTCGGAGGCGGCCGGGGCCCGGCACCCGGCAATAGCAGGTCCGGACGAGTTCGGGGACGCTGTCCGGAAAGTCCACCCGACAAGGGGACACCCGTTCTAGCGTTGCCCCCGGCGGGGGACTCGTTGAGATAGGGGGCACGATGGGGCAGTGGGAGCCGTTGGCGGAGCGGATTCCGGTGGATGTGCGGCGGCTGGCCGTGCAGTTACGCCGGATGAAGGACCGCGGCGGCCTGACGGTCCCGGCGCTGGCGGCGCGCACGGCGCAGTCCGCGGAGTCGTGGGAGAAGTACCTCAACGGCAGGCAACTGCCGCCGCTGGACGCGGTGGAGGTGCTGGCGCAGGCGAGCGGCGCGGACTACGACCGGGTCGGCGCGCTGTGGAAACTGGCGGAGAAGGCCGCGACCGGCACCGGCGACAGGGGCCGGGGCAAACCCGTACCGCATCCCGATCCGCTGGACCCGCTGGGCCCGGAGGAGGGTCTGCCGGGCAACCGCCGTCGCAGGGCGCTGCTGTTCGGTACGGCGGGGGTGCTGGCGATCGGCGCGGCGGTGACGGTGCTGCTCGCGGCTGGCCCGAGCACCGGGCGGGCCCCGGCGCCCGAGGCGGCGCCGACGGTGACCGACCGGGCGGGCGCGCCGCTGACGCCGGGAGCGAAGGGCGCGGCGCCACGTACGTCGCCCGGCACGGGCGGCGCGCCGGGAAGAACCGCCCCCGCGGCCGAGCCCTCGGTGACGGTGATGACGGGCGACGGCTCCCCGTCCGCCGGTCCGCCGGGAACACCCGGTGCCACGGCCACCCACGGCGCGGGCCCCGGCAGCGCGCCGGGCGGCGGCGCTCCCGGCACCGTACCGACCGATTCCGGGTCCCCTTCGGCGCCCGCCTCCGGAGGAACCGTTTCTCCTACGGATACGCCCACGGGTCCGCCGTCCCCGACCGCGACCGCCACCGGCCGCGGCGGCCTGTGCCTCGGCCTGCTCGTCGTCAACCTCTGCCTGGGCGGCCAGGGCTGAGACGCGCGGACCCGCGGCGCACCGCGCGGAGGCGCGGACGCGGGTCCCGCGCGGCACGGGAACGTCACCCGGCGGCCTTCCCGGTGACCGGGGCCACACGCCCTCGCGTCACCGGCGGCGCCGCCGCGCGATAGCCTGACAGACGGCTCTCTTGACGACGAGAGAGTCACGTTCCGGGGCCGCTCGGGCCACTGCCGGGGCGGCAATGCCAGGTACCCGCAGGAAAAGGCCAGGAGAAGGCAATGACTCGCACCCCCGTCAACGTCACCGTCACCGGAGCGGCAGGCCAGATCGGCTACGCCCTCCTCTTCCGCATCGCCTCGGGCCACCTGCTCGGCGCGGACGTGCCGGTGAGGCTCCGTCTGCTGGAGATCCCCCAGGGCCTGAAGGCCGCGGAGGGGACCGCGATGGAGCTGGACGACGCCGCCTTCCCGCTCCTCCAGGGCATCGACATCACCGACGACCCGAACGTGGCCTTCGACGGCGCGAACGTCGCGCTGCTGGTCGGCGCCCGCCCGCGCACCAAGGGCATGGAGCGCGGCGACCTGCTGGAGGCCAACGGCGGCATCTTCAAGCCGCAGGGCAAGGCCATCAACGACCACGCGGCCGACGACATCAAGGTCCTGGTCGTCGGCAACCCGGCGAACACCAACGCGCTCATCGCGCAGTCCGCCGCCCCCGACGTACCGGCCGAGCGCTTCACCGCGATGACCCGCCTGGACCACAACCGCGCGGTCGCGCAGCTCGCGAAGAAGACCGGCGTGCCGGTCTCGGAGATCAAGCGGCTCACCATCTGGGGCAACCACTCGGCGACCCAGTACCCCGACATCTTCCACGCCGAGGTCGCGGGCAAGAACGCCGCCGAGGTCGTCAACGACGAGCAGTGGCTGGCCGACACCTTCATCCCGACCGTCGCCAAGCGCGGCGCCGCGATCATCGAGGCGCGTGGCGCGTCCTCCGCCGCCTCCGCCGCGTCGGCCGCCCTCGACCACGTCCACACCTGGGTCAACGGCACCGCGGAGGGCAACTGGACCTCCATGGGCATCGTCTCCGACGGCTCCTACGGCGTCCCGGCCGGTCTCATCTCGTCCTTCCCGGTCACCACGAAGAACGGCGCCTTCGAGATCGTCCAGGGCCTGGAGATCAACGAGTTCTCCCGCGCGCGCATCGACGCGTCCGTGAAGGAGCTGGAAGAGGAGCGCGCCGCCGTGCGCGAGCTGGGCCTCATCTGAGTCCCGCCTCTTTTCCGTCGGTAAGGGGTCCCGCCCTGGTGCGGGGCCCCTTACGTTTGCCCCATGGACGTCATCCTGCGCGAGGTACGCGACTCGGACCTGCCCGTCTTCTTCGTTCAGATGCAGGACCCCGAGGCGGTACGGATGGCCGCGTTCACCGCCGAGGACCCGTCGGACAGCGCCCGCTTCCACGCCCACTGGGCCCGCGTCCGCGCCACCCCCGGCGTCGTCAACCGCACGGTCGTCGCCGCCTCCGACGGTACGGTCGTCGGCCACGCCGCCGTCTACGGCCCGCCCGAGGAGCGCGAGGTCACGTACTGGATCGGCCGCGAGTTCTGGGGTCGCGGCGCCGCCACCGCCGCCCTCCGCCAACTCCTCGCCGTCGCCCCCGAACGCCCCCTGCACGCCCGCGCCGCCGCCGACAACCCCGGCTCGATCCGCGTCCTGCGCAAATGCGGCTTCCACCCCACCGGCACCGACCGCGGCTTCGCGAACGCCCGCGGTGAGGACATCGACGAAGTCCTCCTCACCCTCTCCGCCTGACCCCGACTCCCGTCTCCGTCGGCCCACTTACCCGGGCGCCAGGACCTCGCACAGGCGGGAGAGGGCGCCGGAGAAGGCGTGGTCGGGGGGCGTGGCGTAGCCGATGACGAGGGAAGTGGGGGCGTGGGCGGTCGGGGCGCCGTAGACGGGGAGGCCGCTGAGGGCCAGGCCGAGGGCGTGGGCGCGGTCCACGAGGGCTTGCAACGGGCCGGTCTCCGGGGGGAGTTCGAGTACGGCGTGCAGGCCCGCGGCGATGCCGGAGACGCGGACGTGGGGGGCGTGTTCGGCCAGGGCCGCCACCAGGCGGTCGCGGCGGGCGCGGTAGTGCAGGCGCATGCGGCGTACGTGGCGGTCGTACGCGCCCGATCCGATGAATTCGGCGAGGGTCAACTGGTCGAGCACCGGCGAGTGGTGGTCGGCCATCCGCTTCTCGCGCACGACCGCGTCCAGCAGGTGCGGCGGCAGCGCGAGCCACGCCAGCCGCAGGCCAGGCGCGAGGCTCTTGCTGGCCGTGCCCGCGTACACGACGTGTCCGGGCGCGAGGCCCTGGAGGGCGCCGACGGGCTGCCGGTCGTAGCGGAACTCCCCGTCGTAGTCGTCCTCCAGGATCACCGCGCCGGTGCTCCGCGCCCACCCCGTGACGGCCGTCCGGCGCCCGGGGGACAGCGGCACACCGGTCGGGAACTGGTGCGCGGGGGTCAGCAGCACCGCCTGCGCCGAGCCGTCCAGGCGGTCCACCCGCGCCCCGTCGCCGTCCACGTCCAGCGGCACCGTCTCAAGTCCCGCCGTGCGCAGCAGCGTTCGGGTGTCCGGGAAGCCCAGCGCCTCGACGGCGATCCGGCGGGCGCCCCGGCCGTACAGCGCGCGGGCCAGCAGGCCGACGCCCTGCACGTACCCCGTGCAGATCATCAGGTGCTCCGGGTCGGTCCGCACCCCGCGCACCCGCGCGAGATACGTGCTCAGCGCCGCCCGCAACTCCGGCCGCCCGCGCGGGTCGGTGTACCCGAACGCCTCGTTCGGCGCCGCCGCCAGCGCCCGCCGCGCCGCCGCCGACCACGCGGCGCGCGGAAAGGACGACAGGTCGGGCGAGCCGGGCCACAGGCTGTACGGGAGGCCGGTCGCGTTGTCCGGCACCAGCTCGACCGGGGTGACGGGCGTACGGCGCACGGGGGCGCGCCCCGCCCGGCCGGGGACCGCGGCCGGGCGCGGCGCCACCGTCGTGCCCGAGCCCTGCCGCGCGGTCAGCCACCCCTCGGCGACGAGCTGCGCGTACGCGTCCGCGACCGTGTTGCGCGCGAGGCCCAGATCCCCGGCCAGCACCCGGCTGGACGGCAGGCGGGTACCGGGGGAGAGGCGGCCGTCGCGCACGGCCTCGCGCAGGGCCCGCTCAAGACCGGCCCGCGCGCCGCCGCCCGCCGCGGCCCGCGCGGCGGGGAGGTCGAGCAGCAGGTCGTAGTCGGCGGTGCGCTCACCGCGAGTGGCCCAGTCGTTCATGCTCCAAGTGGACCACGGCATGGAGCCACTTTCCTCCTACGGTGGAGGCATGACGACGACCGACGACACCGCTACCGTTCCCGCGCCCGCGCGCCGGATCGACCTCAACGACAAGGCCCCCGACTTCTACGCGGCCATGGCCGCCCTCGACAAGGCCGCCGCCCGCGGCCTCGACCCCGCCGTCCGCGAACTCGTCCGCGTCCGCGTCTCCCAGCTCAACGGCTGCGCCTACTGCGTCGACAAGCACAGCGCCGACGCCCGCGCCCTCGGCCTCACCGAGCAGAAGCTGTACGGCGTCACCGTCTGGCGCGAGACGCCCTTCTTCACCGCCCGCGAGCGCGCCGCCCTCGCCCTGGCCGAGGCCGTCACCCACCTCGGTGACCACGGCGTCCCCGACGCCGTCTTCGACGAGGCGGCCCGGCTCTTCGACGCCGACGAATTCCCCCGCCTCCTGGCCATGTGCGTCACCATGAACGCCTGGAACCGGATCGGCGTCTCCTGCCGGATGTCCCCGGCGGTCCGCGCGTAAGGCGCGGCACGGCCGCCGGTCAGGTCACGCGCCGGGCGGCGGTACGGCCGCGGGTCGCGTCGCGCGCCGGGCGGCGGTACGGCCGCCAGTCGCGTCACGCGTCGGGGTGGCGCGCCGCGTCGAGCAGGGAATGGGCGCCCCGCGCGACGAGTTCCGCGGCCAATTCCCTTCCGAGCCTTTCCGGCCGCTGCGCCGGACCGCTGACGGTGGCGGAAATCTGCGTCCTGCCGTCGAGAGACGTGACCTGTCCGAACAGCCGCAGATTTCCGGCCGGGTCCAATTCGGCGTAACCCCCGACCGGAACGCTGCACCCGCCGTGCAATTCGGCGAGGAAGGCGCGTTCGGCGCGGACCCGCGCGTCGACGGAGGCGTCACCCGCGCAGGCGAGCAGGTCGCGTACGGCGGTGTCGTCCGCGCGGATCTGGATGCCGAGGGCGCCCTGGCCCGGACTCGGCGGGAAGAGGCCGAGCGGCAGCACCTCGCTCACAGCGCCGTCGAGACCGAGGCGGCGCAGACCCGCCAGGGCCAGCACGACCGCGTCCAGCCCCTCGGTCGCCAGCTTCTCCAGGCGCGGCGGTACGTTGCCGCGAATCGGCACGATCCGCACGTCAGGGCGTACGGCGAGGAGCTGGCCGATCCGGCGGGCCGCCCCCGTACCGACCCTGGCCCCCTCCGGCAGCCCGGCGAGCGTCGCCCCGCACAGCGCGTCGGCCACGTCCTCCCGCCCCGGCGGCGGCAACAGCGTCAGGCCCGGCGGATTCGACGTCGGCAGGTCCTTGAGGGAGTGGACGACCACATCCACGTCACCGCGCGCCAGCGCGGCCTCCTGCTCGGTGCTGAACGCCGAACCGCCGCTCACCGCCGACACGTTGGCCAGCGGTGAGCGCCGGTCGCGGTCGCCGCCCTCCACGATCACCCGATGCGTGAAGGTCACCTCGGGAAACCGCTCCCTCAACGGCGCCAGATATTCACGCACTTGTGCCCTGGCGAGGTCGCTCCCGCGCGATCCGACAATGCAACGGCCCTGTTTCACATTCGCCAATTGCCCATGCCTCCAAGCGTTTCCGCTTCACCCTAAACCCGGCCGCCACCTCCTTTTGCACACACGTTGTCGGCAATACCGCGCGCCAGTGGACCGACAGGGGACCGGCCGTCAACCGGCCGTGGAGCGGCCGTCAACGGGCGGTGCCTCAGAAGCCGATGGGCTCGCGGAGCAGTAGTACGGTGCCGCGCCCCGGCACGTACTCCGCGTTGAGGACCAGGAGCCGGTTCACGGTGCTCGGCCAGCCGTGCACCTCCATGGTCCTGGCGCTCTCCAGCGGCAGGCAGTGCTCCTCCACCCGGCGCAGTGCCGTCTCCAGGTCCGGCACGACCTTCTGCGCGCCCACCACCCAGATCGCGCGCCCCGCCCCGCCCGCGTACCCGGGCAACTGGCTCCCGCTGCCCGACGCGATCACCAGCGACCCCGTCTCGGTGACGGCGGCGACGCTCCCGACGCTGACGTCCGGAGCGGCCAGCGCCCGCCGGATCGCGTCCGCCTCGCTCGCCCGGTCCATGGCCAGCACGCGCGGCTTGACCGCCTCGTACCGCCCGCTCCCGTTGATGTCCTCCTCGATCCCGGACAGCCGCAGCGTCTCGCTGGCCCCGGTGAACACGCTCGCGCCCGGCGGGATCAGCTCGCCCACCCGGACCCGCGCGGCGGCCACGTCGTCGAGGATCTCCGCGTCGAAGCCGTGCAGCACCAGAGCCTCCGCCGCCCGCTCCAGCCGCTCCGCCGCCACCGCTTCCGTGAACGCGACGGCCGATGTCCGCGTACCCATGATCACTCCCGGCTTTCTGCCCGACCTGACGAATCAGCGCACCGCCCGTGGGTGGGCGGTGCGCTGATGTGTCGCACGGAAGCGGCCGAATGTGACCGACGGGGCCGGCTTACGGCCGAAGCACGGCCGAAGCGCGGCAGGAGTCGCCGTCGGGCCGCCCCCGCAGCGCCGTTACAGCCGCGTCGCGGCCTTGGCGGACTGCTGGTGCGGGACGGCCGAGAGGCCCTCACGGCCGAAGGGGTACTCGCGCATCTTGCGCCAGACGCCGTCCTCGCCCTGCTCGTAGAGGGCGAAGCTGATCGCGGTCCAGGCGGCGGAGAAGGTGGCGAGCTCGGACTGGGCCAGGTCCATGGCGGGGTCGGGGATGCCGTGGGCGACCGTGACGTGCGGGTGGTACGGGAACTGGAGCTCGCGGGAGACGGGTCCCGAGCGGACCTGCTCCTGAAGCTGGGCACAGGCGTCGCCGCCGTCGGCGAGGCGGACGTAGACCACGGGGGAGAGCGGCCGGAAGGTGTCCGTGCCGTGCAGCCGCATCAGGAAGGGGCGGCCGTCGGCGGCGACCTGCGCGAGGTGGCGGCGCAGCGCCGGAAGCGCGCCGCAGTCGACCTCGGTGGGCGGCAGCAGCGTGACGTGGGTGGGGATCGCGTACGCCGCCGGATCGCCGAAACCGGCGCGCCGCTCCTGGAGCAGGCGCCCGTACGGCTCCGGGACCGCGATGGACACGCCGATCGTGGTGGTCGTGGAGGTCCCCACTGCGCTCACCCCTTTCCCCGTTCAGCCGGCCGCGTGGTCACCCCCGCGCGATGACCCCGCATGGTCATACAGCCATCATGCGGGACAATCATGCGAGAGCAGAAAAATCGTCCTCGGTACCGCCCCGTACCGTACTCAGTGCTTGGCGGGCAGGAACCCGACCCGGTCGTACGCCCCGGCCAGCGTCTCCGCCGCCACGGCGCGCGCCTTCTCGGCACCCTTCGCCAGCACTGCGTCCAACGTCTCCGGGTCCCCCAGATACTCCTGCGTACGCTCACGGAACGGTGTGACCCACTCCACGAAGATCTCCGCGAGGTCGGTCTTCAGCGCACCGTAGCCCTTGCCCTCGTACCGCTCCTCGAGTTCCGGAATTCCGGTACCGGTGAGCGCGGAGTGAATCGTGAGCAGATTGCTGATGCCCGGCTTGTCTCTTTCGTCATATTTGACGACCGTGCCGGTGTCCGTCACCGCGCTGCGGAACTTCTTCGCCGACGTCTTCGGCTCGTCCAGCAGATTGACCAGGCCCTTCGGCGACGCCGCCGACTTGCTCATCTTGGCCGTCGGGTCCTGGAGGTCGTAGATCTTCGCGACCTCCCGCACGATGTGCGGCGCCGGGATGGTGAAGGTCGGGCCGAAGCGCGTGTTGAACCGCTCCGCCAGGTCCCGGGTCAGCTCGATGTGCTGCCGCTGGTCCTCGCCGACCGGCACCGCGTCCGCCTGGTACAGCAGGATGTCCGCGACCTGGAGGATCGGATACGTGAACAGGCCGACCGTCGAGCGGTCCGCGCCCTGCTTGGCCGACTTGTCCTTGAACTGCGTCATCCGGGACGCCTCACCGAAGCCGGTCAGGCAGTTCATCACCCAGCCGAGCTGGGCGTGCTCGGGCACATGGCTCTGGATGAACAGCGTGCAGCGGTCCGGGTCGAGCCCGGCGGCCAGGAGCTGGGCGGCGGCCAGCCGCGTGTTCGCCCGCAGCTCGGCCGGGTCCTGCGGCACGGTGATCGCGTGCAGGTCGACCACCATGTAGAAGGCGTCGTGCGTCTCCTGGAGCGCCACGTACTGGCGGATCGCCCCCAGGTAGTTCCCCAGGTGGAACGAACCGGCGGTGGGCTGGATACCGGAAAGCGCGCGCGGGCGATCTGTTGCCATGTCCATCATTCTCTCAGGTGGTGACCCCGCTCCCATACCCCTGGTGGACACCACTGGCCGCCGTCGGTGAGGTTTCGCCGTGATCGCGGCGAGCGACGATAGAAAGGGGCGTCACCCCGCCCCTTCGCCCTGGCCTCCGACGTACAACGAACGGAGAACGCACGTGACCACCACCACCGCAGGTCCTTCCGGCACCGCAGGTACCACCGGCACCACCGGTGAGCGGATCGCCGCCGCCGAGGCGCACAGCGCGCACAATTACCACCCGCTCCCCGTCGTGGTCGCCACGGCCGAAGGCGCGTGGATGACCGACGTCGAGGGCCGCCGCTACCTCGACATGCTCGCGGGCTACTCGGCGCTGAACTTCGGCCACGCCAACCCCCGGCTGATCGCGGCGGCCAAGGCGCAGCTCGACCGGGTCACGCTGACCTCCCGCGCCTTCCACCACGACCGCTTCGCGGACTTCTGTACGCGGCTCGCCGAGCTGTGCGGCATGGAGATGGTGCTGCCGATGAACACCGGCGCCGAAGCGGTGGAGACCGCCGTGAAAACGGCGCGCAAGTGGGGCTACCGGGTCAAGGGCGTACCGGACGGCCGGGCCAGGATCGTCGTCGCGGCCGGCAACTTCCACGGGCGCACCACCACGATCGTCAGCTTCTCCACCGACCCCGAGGCGCGGGCGGACTTCGGCCCGTACACCCCCGGCTTCGTGACCGTCCCCTACGGCGACCTCGCCGCGCTCGAAGCGGCCGTGGACGACGAGACCGTCGCCGTGCTGCTGGAGCCGATCCAGGGCGAGGCGGGCGTCCTCGTGCCGCCGCCGGGCTATCTCGCCGGGGTGCGCCGGGTCACCGCCGAGCGCGGGGCGCTCTTCATCGCCGACGAGATCCAGTCCGGCCTCGGCAGGACCGGCCGCACCTTCGCCTGCGAGCACGAGGACGTCGTCCCCGACATGTACGTCCTCGGCAAGGCGCTCGGCGGCGGCGTCGTGCCCGTCTCGGCCGTGGTCTCCTCCCGCGACGTCCTCGGCGTCTACCGGCCCGGCGAACACGGGTCCACCTTCGGCGGGAACCCGCTGGCCTGCGCCGTCGGGCTCGAAGTCCTCGCCATGCTGCGCACCGGGGAGTACCAGGAGCGCGCCGCCGAACTCGGTGACCACCTGCACCGCGAGCTCGCCCTCCTCACCGGCTCCGGCAAGGTCACCGAGGTGCGCGGGCGCGGGCTGTGGGCCGGGGTCGACATCGATCCCGCCGTGGGGACCGGCCGCGAGATCTCCGAGCGGCTCATGGCGCTCGGGGTTCTCGCCAAGGACACCCACGGCAGCACCATTCGGCTGGCGCCGCCGCTCACCATCTCCAAGGACGACCTCGACTGGGGCCTCACCCAACTCCGCACGGTCCTCTCCGCCTGACCTTCCCCCCTCCCGCCGGCGGGGGCGGTTCCCTCCTCTCCGGACCACCCGCCGGTGGGGGCTGGCCGCGCAGTTCCCCGCGCCCCTGACGGGGCGGGTCGTCTCTCGGTCGGGGGGTGGGCCGATCTTTTGAGGGGCGCGGGGAACTGCGCGCTCAGCCACATTGCTGCCGCAGGTCACCACCGGGCCCGGAGGGGCAATTCGGTTGGCTTCGGGCTACCGGCCCGGCGGGGGCTGGCCGCGCAGTTCCCCGCGCCCCTGGCGGGGTGGGTCGTCCTTCGTCCGGGGGGTGGGCCGGTTTTTTAGGGGCGCGGGGAACTGCGCGACGCGCCACGACGTGCGTGCGGGGCACCACCGGGGCCGGAGGGGCGATTCGGGGGGCTTGCGGCCACCGGCCGGTGGGAAGGGACGGCTCGCCGTCCGCGGCGGAGGAAGCGCTCGGGGCGGGGCCCGGGGTGCTGGACGCCCTAGAGTCAGTGGCGTGCTTCTGGGAATGGTGTGTGCGCTGGGCGCGGCCGTGTGTTTCGGGGTGGCGTCCGTGCTGCAAGCGGTGGCGGCGCGGGCGGCGGCGGAGCCGGGCGGAGGCTCGGGCTCGGCGGTCGACGCGCGGCTGCTGGGCAGGGCCCTGCGCGAGTGGCGCTACGTGGCGGGCCTGGGCCTCGACGGCGTGGGCTTCGCGCTGGAACTGGTCGCGCTGAGGTCGCTGCCGATCTACGCGGTGGGCGCGGCCCTGGCGGCGAGCCTGGCCGTCACGGCGGTCGCCGCGGCGCGGCTGCTGGACACGCGGCTGTCGCCGCGCGAGTGGGGCGCGGTCGCGGCGGTGTGCGGCGGCCTGGCGCTGCTGGGCATGGCCTCGGGCAGCGAGGGGGCCGGCGCGGACCACGGCGGCACGGCGCTGCGCTGGGGCACGCTGGCCACGGCCCTCGCCGTCCTCGCGGCGGGCACGGCGGCCGGCCGTCTCCCCGAACGCTCCCGCGCGGCGGCGCTGGGCCTCGGCGCGGGCCTCGGCTTCGGCGTGGTCGAGGTCGCCGTCCGCGTCATCGACGGCATGACCCCGGTGGCGCTGCTCACCAACCCGGCCGTGTACGGCCTCCTCGTCGGCGGCGGAGCCGCCTTCCTGCTGCTGACCTCCGCCCTCCAGCGCGGCTCGGTGACGGCCGCCACCGCGGGCATGGTCATCGGCGAGACCGTCGGCCCCGCGCTCGTCGGCGTCCTGGCCCTCGGCGACCGCACCCGCCACGGCTGGGCCCCGGTCGCGGTCGCGGGCTTCGCCCTCGCGGTCGTCGGCGCCCTGGCCCTGGCCCGCTTCGGCGAGGTCGCCCCGCCCGGGGAGGACGCGGAGAACACGACGGACGAGGCGACCCCCAGCCGCCTGTGAGCGGGGGTACGGACGCTCAGCCCGCCGCGCGCGGCGTCAGCGGAGCCGTCAGCGTACGGAGATCGATCGCGTTCGCCATCGCGCGGTAACCGGCGTCGTTGGGATGCAGGTGGTCGCCGCTGTCGTAGGCGGGGGACAGGCGGTGCGGCCGGGCGGGGTCGCGCAGCGCGGCGGACAGGTCGAAGACGGCGTCGAAGGCGTGGCCGCCGAGCATCCAGCGGTTGACGGTCTCGCGGGTCCGCTCACCGGCGGGGGTGTAGGGGCGGGAGCCCTGGAAGGGCGGCAGGGTCGCGCCGTAGATCCGTACGCCCGCCGCGTGCGCCTGGCGGACGAGGGTGCGGTAGGCGTCGATGAGATCGGCCGCGGCGAGGTGCCCGTGCGGGCCGCGGTCGACGCTGATGTCGTTGATGCCCTCCAGCAGGACCACGGCCGTGACGCCGGGCTGGCCGAGGGCGTCGTGGGCGAAGCGGTGCAGGGCGCTGGTGCCGAAGCGGGTGCCGGTGTCGGTGAGCACCCGGTTGCCGCTCAGGCCCGCGTCCACGACGCCGAGGAGCGGGCCGCCCGGCCGGTCGCGCAGCCGCCGGGCGAGGACGTCGGGCCAGCGGGCGTTGGCCGACGTGCTGGAACCCGCGCCGTCCGTGAGGGAGTCGCCGAAGGCGACCAGGGTGCCGCGGGTGGTGGCGGACTCCACGTCGAGACCGCTGAGGTAGTACCAGACCCCGTTCGAGACGGGGTAGTGCGCGGTGCTGTCGGCGGCGGCGAAGTCGCCGGGCGCCGAGTAGTACGTGGTCTCGGCGGCCAGCCAGTGCCGCCCCGACGCGCCCGCGTCACCGGGGAAGTAGACGCTGACCAGCAGATTCTCGTCCGCGTTGACGGTCATCGCGAGGGGGTCGGTCGCCGCGTCCCGCCCCGCCGGGATCGTCGTGGCGCCCGCCCCGGAGAACGTCGCGGTGTGATGCGTGCCGGGTACGGCGTCCCCGCCGTGCGCCTGGACGGCCACGTCCACGGCCCCGACCGGCAGCGGCCCGGTCCCGTACCGGTTCGACAGCCGCACGCGTACGCCCGTCCCGCCGATCGTCGGGTGCACGACCATGCGGACCGTGCGGTGGTGGACCCGCCGGCCGCCGCCCGCCAGCGCCGCCGTCCACGCGCCGACCCGGGTGAGCACGGGCCTGGGCGGGGCCGCGCTCTGCACGGCCGACCTGGCACCGGTCCCGGACAGCCCCGCGACGGCGAAGACGGAGCTGACGACGACCGCGAAGGCCACGACCGGCGGGGTCAGCCACCGCAGCCGCCGACCCCGAAGTCCTCTCCCGTCAGCGGGAGTCGCCCCCATTGGCCCCCTCCTCCGGAACGCGGTGTCACCGTCTGTGGAGCGTACGACACGGCCGCCCGCCGCCGACGGCGCGCGCGGCGGAGCCGGTGCCGGGTCAGACCGGCAGGCGGCGGAAGAGCGGCCTCGGGACGTGCCGCAGGGCCGACATGACCACGCGCAGGGTGCCGGGCACCCAGACCGTTTCGCTGCGGCGGCGCAGCCCGGTCTCGATGGCGACCGCGACGGCCTCGGGGGTGGTGGCCAGCGGGGCCTCCTCGCGCCCCGCGGTCATCTTGGTGCGGACGAAGCCGGGGCGGACGATCATGACGTGCACGCCGGCCCCGTGCAGGGCGTCGCCGAGGCCCTGGGCGAAGGCGTCGAGCCCGGCCTTGCTGCTGCCGTAGATGAAGTTGGCGCGGCGGGCGCGCTCGCCGGCCACGGAGGACAGCACGACCAGCGAGCCGTGGCCCTGCGACTGGAGGGCGCCCGCGCAGACCAGGGAGGCGGAGACGGCGCCGGTGTAGTTGACCTGGGCGACGTGGACGGCCGAGAGCGGTTCCTGCTCGTCGCGGGCCTGGTCGCCGAGGACGCCGAAGGCGAGCAGCACCATGTCGATGTCGCCCTCGGTGAAGAGCTTGCCGAGGACCTCCTCGTGCGAGGCGGGGTCGAGGGCGTCGAAGCCGACCGCGTGGACGTCGGCGCCGAGCGCGCGCAACTGCGTCGCGGCGGCGTCCAGCGCCTCGGAGGGGCGGCCCGCGAGATAGACGGTACGGGTGCGGCGGGCGATGAGGCGGCGGGCGGTGGCCAGCGCGATCTCGGAGGTGCCGCCGAGGATCAGCAGGGACTGGGGGGCGCCGAACGCGTCCTTCACGGGAAGCTCCTTCGAGGCTGTGGCGGCGGGCCCTAGAGGGCCAGGCGGCGGGCGAGGTCGGATGTGATCACGCCGCGCGGGTCGTACGTGGCGCGCAGGGTGCGGAACTCGTCGAGGCGCGGGTACATCCGGGCCAGGAGTTCGGGCCGCAGCCGCGCGTCCTTGGCGAGGTAGACCCGGCCGCCCGCCTCCGCGACCTCCTCGTCCAGCTCGTCGAGGAACGCGCCGAGGCCGGGGAGCGCGGCGGGGATGTCGAGGGCGAGGGTCCAGCCCGCCATCGGGAAGGAGAGCCAGCCGGGGTCGCCCTCGCCGAAGCGCTTGAGCACGGCGAGGAAGGACGGGCAGCCGCGGGCGCCGATCCGTCCGACGATGCGCCGCAGCGCCTCCTCCTGGCCGTGGCCGACGACGAACTGGTACTGGACGAAGCCGCTGCGGCCGTAGATCCGGTTCCAGTGCGGCAGCCCGTCCAGCGGGTGGAAGAAGGCGGACAGGCGCTGGAGTTCGCCGCGCCGCTCGCGCGGGGCCCTGCGGTACCAGAACTCGTTGAACAGGCCGACGCTGGTGCGGCCGAGCAGGCCCTCGGGGACGAAGCGCGGGGCGGCGGGCAGCCGTCCGGGGCGGAAGGCGAGCGGGTCGCGGCGGGCGCGGGACGTGGCGGGCAGCGCGTCGAGCGGGGCGTGGTCGCCGCGGGTGAGGACGGCGCGGCCGGTCTTCGCGCCACGCGCGAGCAGGTCGATCCAGGCCACCGAGTAGCGGTACGTGTCGTCGGTCGCGGTCAGCCGCGCCATCAGGTCGTCCAGGTCGGTGGCGCGTTCGGTGTCCACGGTCATCAACGACGTCTGGACCGGCAGGAGCTGGAGGGTCGCGGCCAGGATGACGCCGGTCAGGCCCATGCCGCCGGCCGTCGCCCAGAACAGGCCCGGCTCGTCCTCGGGCGTGACCAGCCGGGTCTCGCCGTCACCGGTGAGCAGTTCGATGGCGCGCACATGGCGGGAGAAGGACCCGGAGCCGTGGTGGTTCTTGCCGTGGATGTCCGCGCCGATCGCGCCGCCGACCGTCACATAGCGGGTGCCGGGCGTGACGGGCACGAACCAGCCGAGCGGCAGCAGCACCTCCATCAGGCGGTGCAGCGAGACGCCCGCGTCGCACACGACCAGGCCGTTGACGGCGTCGATCTCGTGGACGCGGTCGAGTCCGGTCATGTCCAGGACGGCGCCGCCCGCGTTCTGCGCCGCGTCCCCGTAGGCCCGGCCCAGGCCCCGCGCGATGGCGCCGCGGCCGTCGCTGCCGGTGACCGCCGCGACGGCCGCCTCGTACGTCAGGGGGCGCAGGACGCGGGCGGTGGTGGGGGCGGTGCGGCCCCAGCCGGTGACCGGGCCGACGCGGCTGGGGAGGTCGGCGGGGCCGGAGCCGCGATCGAGGGGGGCGTCGGTGGGGTCGGCCGAGGCGTCGGCGGCGGTGCGGCCCTCGCCGGTGACGGGGACGGTCGTCGCGGAGGGTACAGGCATGTCCGTGACCGTAGCGCTCTGAGTGGTGCGAAAGATCACGAATAGTGCGTTATGCGGCTTTTCTCACTGAAAAGGGTGAGTGGTGGTGCGTGAGGAGCCGTCGCGCACGGTAAGCACTCGGGGTCCAAGTGTGATGACCCGACAATTCGCCCAGGTGGGGCGGCCGGTCGCCCAGCTGTGGCGGCCCCGGGTCACGAGCCGTCGCTGCGAGGGAGTACCGACCAGTGCGCTACCCCGACTCCGCCGCGGAACGCGCGGACCACCACCTGCTGGCCGCGCTGCGCCGCCGCGGCACCGACCCCCGCGTCGCGGGCGCGGCCCGCGCGCTGTCCTGGGCGGGCGAGCACGGCGCGGTCTGGCTGGCCGCCGGTCTCGCCGGCGCCTGCGCCGACCCCGGCCGCCGCGGCGCCTGGCTGCGCGCCACCACACTGGTCGGCGCGGCCCACGCGGCGAGCATGGGCGTCAAACGGGTCGTCCGCCGCCCCCGCCCGGTGCTGCCGGACGCCGAACCGCTGGTCCGCACCGCCGGACGGCACAGCTTCCCCAGCTCGCACGCCACCTCGGCCGCCGCGGCCGTCGTCGCCTTCGGGGCACTGATGCCCCGTACGCCGTTCGCCGCGCCGCTCCCGCCGCTCGCCGCCGCCATGTGCGTGTCCCGGATGGTCGTCGGCGTCCACTACCCGAGCGACGTGGCCTGCGGCGCGCTGCTCGGCGCCGTCACCGCCCGGCTCGGCCGGAACTGGGCCCTGCGCGGAGGGCGGCCGTCATGACGGAACGCACCGCCGCGCTCATCGACGACGTACCGGCGACCGCCGTCCCCTCGGCCGGACGCTTCCCGCCCCCGGTCTCCGTACGGGGCCTGCCCGCCGGTCTGGTGCGGACCGCCCGGCCCCGGCAGTGGGTCAAGAACGTCCTCGTGCTGGCCGCGCCGCTGGCCGCCGGGCGCCTGCTGTCCGCGCACGCCGTACTCCAGCTCGCCGTCGTCTTCGTGCTCTTCACCGGCTGCTCCGCCGCCGTCTATCTGATCAACGACGCCCGCGACGCCGACGCCGACCGCGCCCACCCCGTCAAGTGCCGCCGCCCGGTGGCCTGCGGACAGGTCCCGGTGCCGGTCGCGTACGCCGCGGGCGGCGCCCTCGCGGTCCTCGCGCCCGCGGCGGCCGGGGTGCTCTGCAACCCGGACACGGCCGGGCTGCTCGCCGGATACGTGGTCATGCAGCTCGCCTACTGCGTGTGGCTCAAGCACATGCTGGTCGTCGACCTCGTCATCGTCACCACCGGCTTCCTGATGCGCGCCATGGCGGGCGGCCTCGCCCTCGGCATCGACCTGTCCCGCTGGTTCCTGATCACCTCGGGCTTCGGCGCGCTGTTCATGGTCGCCGCCAAGCGCTACTCCGAACTCGTCCTGATGTCGCGGCTCGCCGAACGGGCCACGGCGGCGGCCCCCGCGGCCCCGACGGTCGGACCCCAGCCGGACGCCACCGCCCCGGCGGCCCCCACGCCGCCCGAGGACTCGGAGAGCTCCGAGGTCGGCGCCTCCCGCGCCCTCCTCGGCGCGTACACCACCGGCTACCTGCGCTTCGTCTGGCAGCTCGCCGCGGGCGGCGCCGTACTCGCCTACTGCCTGTGGTCGATGGAGACCGGCGCCTCGCCCAACGGCTGGCTCCCCTGGCGGCAGCTCTCGATGATCCCCTTCATCCTCTCCGTCCTGCGCTACGCCGTCTTCGCCGACGCGGGCTCCGCGGGCGCCCCCGAGGACGTCGTCCTGCGCGACCGCGCCCTGGTCGTCATCGCCCTGGCCTGGGTCGTCCTCTACGTCCTGGCGGCGGTCAACCGGTGAGGGCGCGCTCCCCTCGGGGCCTCAGCTCGGAAGTCCTCGGCTTCGCCCTCGCGGGCGGCGCCGCGTACGCCGCCGACCTCGGGCTGTTCGTCTGGCTGCGCGGCCCCGGCGGGTTCGGGCCGATCGGGGCGAAGGCGCTGTCGTTCCTCGCCGGGTGCACGGTGGCGTATCTCGGCAACGCGCTGGGGACCTACCGGGGCCGGACCCCCGCGGTCGGCAGGGCGCGGCAGTACGGGGTCTTCTTCGCGGTGAACGTGGCGGGCGCGCTCGTGCAGTTGGGCTGTCTGGGCGTATCGCACTACGTGCTCGGGCTGGCCAGTGCGCGCGCCGATGTCGTGTCGGGCGCGGGGATCGGCATGGCTCTCGCGACCGCGCTGCGCTTCTGGGGAACCCGCACCTTCGTGTTCCGCGGGACTGCGCGGGCCGGGGGAGGGTAGGCCCCTCGTTATGGACTGGTTGACAAGGTTGCCCTGGATCGGCCCGCGCATCGCCGCGGCGATGCGGACACACGGCTGGCGCGCCTTCGCGCACCTCCAGACCGTCCACTGGACGCGGCTGGCCGCCGCGATGACCTTCACCAGCTTCCTCTCGCTCTTCCCGCTGCTCGCGGTCGTCGCGGCGATCGGCGCCGCGCTGCTGTCGCAGCATCAGCTCGACACCCTCCAGCACAAGATCTCCGACCAGATCCCCGGCATCGCCGACCAGCTCGACATCAACGGCCTGGTCGCCAACGCCGGGACCATCGGCGGGATCGCCGGTGCCGCGCTGCTCTTCACCGGTATCGGCTGGGTCGGCTCGCTGCGCGACTGCCTGCGCGCGGTCTGGGACAAGGACGACGAGGAGCGCAACCCCGTCGTCGCCAAACTGGTCGACGGCGGCATCCTGCTCGGCCTCGGCGCGGCGGCCCTGCTCTCGCTCGCCGCCTCCGGCTTCGCGACCGCGGCCGTCGACTGGACCGTCCACAAGGCCGGGCTCGCCGACCACGGCCCCGGCCGCGCGCTGCTGACCGTCCTCGGCTTCTGCATCGCCGTCCTGGCCGACTTCCTGATCCTGACCTACCTGCTGACGCTGCTGCCGGGCGTCGAACCGTCGCGCCGCGCCGTGGTCCAGGCGGCGTTCATCGGCGCGGTCGGCTTCGAACTGCTGAAGGTGCTGCTCAGCGGCTACCTCCAGGGCGTCGCGGGCAAGAACGTGTACGGCGCCTTCGGTACGCCGGTCGCCCTGCTGCTCTGGATCAACTTCATGGCGAAGCTGCTGCTGTACTGCGCCGCGTGGACGGCGACGCCCAGGCACGCGCCGCCGCCCGAGAAGGACGGCGAGGACGGCGGGGACGGCGGGGACGGTGACGCCGCCGGGGAACCGGTGGAAGGTGTCGAGACCGTGGAGGTCGTCGAGGTGATCGAGGTCCACGGGGCCACGCGGGCCCCGGAGTCCGTCAGCCCTTCCGGCGCCGGGAGCGGCGGTCGGGACCGGACGCCGGACCGGACGCCTGATCGGGATCGGGATCAGGGCCAGGATCAGGGTCAGCACCGGGCCGCGGAGCGGGATCAGGACGCGGGGCAGGATGAGGACCACCGCCGGCCGGGGACGGCAGCGGGCGGAGCTTCCGTACCACGATGAACGCCACGGCCAGGACGAGCAGGGAAACGGCGGCGACGCCCAGCGCCGTCCACAGGCCGTCGTGGGAGGAACCGGCCGTGGCGGAGGCGGTGGCCGGTCCCTTGTCGCCCTCGGGCGCCTTCGTCGTGGCGGTCGGCGGCGGCAGTTGGCTCAGCGGCGGGACCAGTGTGCCGACCGGCTTGACCGTAGGGGCGGCCTTGAAGCCCCAGTCCAGCAGCGAGGCGGCCTCGCGGTAGACCAGGTCGTGCTCGGCCTTCGGCGTCATGACGGTGACCAGCAGCGTACGGCCGTCGCGCTGCGCGACCCCGGTGAAGGTGGCGCCCGCGTTGGTGGTGTTGCCGTTCTTGACGCCCGCGATGCCGGGGTAGGGGGACAGGCCGTAGTCGCCGCTGAGCAGCCGGTTGGTGTTCTGGATGCCGAACGACTCGCGCTTCTTGGTGGTCTTGCCGGTCTTCTTGTTCTTGTCGACCTTCCACTCGCCGGGGAACTGCGCGCTCACCGTCGAGCAGTACTCGCGGAAGTCGGCGTTCTGGAGCCCCGAGCGGGCGAAGAGCGTGAGGTCGTACGCGCTGCTGACCTGCCCGCGCTCGTCGTAGCCATCGGGCGTGACCACATGTGTGTCGGCCGCCTGCAACTCCTTGGCCCGCGCGTTCATGTCCGCGACGGTCTTGGCGACGCCGCCGTTCATGGCGGACAGCACGTGCACCGCGTCGTTGCCCGAGCGCAGGAAGACACCGAGCCACAGGTCGTGGACGGTGTAGGTCAGATTCTCCTTGATGCCGACGAGGCTGCTGCCCTCGCCCATGCCCTGGAGGTCGCTCGGCAGCACCTTGCGCACGGTGTTCTTCGGGAACTTCGGCAGCACCGTGTCGGCGAACAGCATCTTCAGGGTGCTGGCCGGGGGGAGCCGCCAGTGCGCGTTGTGCGCGGCGTAGATCTCGCCGGTCTTGGCGTCCGCCACGATCCAGGACTTCGCCGTCAGCTTCGCGGGCAGCGCGGGCGCGCCCTGTCCCGGGTCCACCTGCGTGCCCGGCACGCCCAGCCGGTCGCCGCCCACCGTGGACATGTGCTCGGGCGGTCTCGGCGCGGGCTTGGTGCCGGCGGCCGGAGCCGCGCTCGCGGCCCCCGTCAGGACGGTGCCGCCGAGCAGCGCGGCGACGGCGGACACGGCGAGAACGGCCAGGGCGGAACGGTGCGGCGCGGTGCGGCGCGCGGCGGTCGTAGGCATGGGCACCCGAGGAAACGTACATGTCCTTTCCCGGCCGCCGCGCCCCCGGGTGCGGGCCGTCCGCCGTGACGATCCGCACGTCCCGCGCGGGGAACCGGCCACCCCCGTCGGCCCTCCTACCGGGGGGCCCGCACATACTGGGACGCATGAAGCTCAGTCGGCGCGTGTCCTGGTTCCTGGTCGCTTTCGGTGTGTGGTCGTGGATCGTCTGGGTCACCTTTGTCAAGAATTTGTGGAAGGACACCAGCGGTCTGGCCTTCCACGACGGCGACCACGGATCGCCCACCGCCTACTTCTGGATCCACCTCACGCTCGCGATCGTCTCCTTCCTCCTCGGCACCGCCATCGCGGCCCTCGGCGCGCGGAGCCTGCGGGCGCTGCGCCGCGAGGCGGCGCAGGCCGGTCCGGCCGGTCCGGCCGACCCGGCGGAAGCGACCGCCACGACTAGCCCGGCTGCCCCGGCTGCCCCGGCCGATCGGGAGTCGGCCGACTCGACGGTGTGACCGCGGTGCGGCCGATCGTCGGGAGGATGAAGTCCTGGATGAGGGACTTGGCGTCGCGGACGACGGGGCGGAAGACCCGGTAGCGGGACAGGCCGATGACGCGGGCCGCCACGGGGGTGGAGCGGTGCACGAACTCGCGGGTCCGCGCGGTGTCGGGGGTGCGGTCGAAGACCCAGTAGAGGACGACGACCATGAGGTGCAGCCAGAGCAGTTCGGGGAGCAGCTCGGCGAGTTCGGAGTCGAGCTTGGGGGCGAGGTCGGAGCCGGACAGCACGTCGCGGAAGAGTTCGACGGCGGTGGCGCGGGCCGGGTGCGACTCGTTCGAGAACGGGCTGAGCGAGCTGTCCGGGTCGGCGGCCGTGCGGAAGAACTGGGCGGCGAATTCGTGGTACTCGGCCGCGGTGTCCAGCCAGGACGCGAGCGTGATCTCCAGGCGCTCCGCGAAGTCGGTCACCCCGCGCATGCGCACCCGGGCGTCGGCCGCGTGGTGGTGCGTCATCCGGTCGTAGAACCCCTGGATCAGGAATTCCTTGGACTGGAAGTAGTAGTAGGCGTTCCCGACCGAGACGCCCGCCTCCTGGGCGATGGCGCGCATCGTGGTCTTGTCGTAGCCGCGCTCGCGGAACAGCCGCATCGCGGTCTCCAGGATCACCGCGCGGGTCTGCTCGCTCTTGCCGGTCTTGGGCCGGGCCCGGCCGCCGGGCAGTTCCTCGCCCAGGCCGGGGCCCGGCTCCGCCGCCGGACCCGTGGCCGCGGGCTCCGGCTGGTCTGTCACGTGCTCCACCCGGGTGAGCCTATCCGTCGCCCGCACAGCCGTCGGCGCAGTCCTCGCCCCGGCCGCGCCGCGGGTCGGCCGGCGGTACGGCCGGCGGTGCCGACGGGGCGCCCGGGTCGCTCTGCGTCCAGCCGGTCGCCTTGTCGTAGATCCAGCCGGGTACGGACCTGACCGGCGCGGGGCCGGGCGCGCCCGCCGCGTTGCGCCCGGGGAACCAGGTCGGGGCCGCGGCCGAACGCTGCTTGCTCTCGCGGTACTTGGCCGCGGTCAGCACCGCCGCGCGGGCGAGCCTGCGGCCCGCGGGGGTGGCCAGGGTGTGCGAGAAGGCGCGGTGGTCGGCGAGCGCCCACAGGCACACCACCCAGGCGGAGTCGCCCCGGTAGAGCTGGCCCGCGTCGCCGACGACGGTGATCTCGCGCCCGGTCGCCGCGTGGTCGAGGCCGGGGAAGCGGTGCATGGCCTCGGGGGAGCCGACCGGCACCATGTCGAGTCTGACGAGCTGCCGCTGCCGGACGAGCCAGTCCCGTACGAAGGCGCACAGTCGGCAGGCGGGGTCGTACAGCACGGTGAGCCGCCGTACGGGCGGGCGGGGCGTCCGCGCCACGGGCCGCGCCGTCGGCCGGTCGGGCCGCGCGGTCACCGCGCTCTGCGTGAGGCGCGTCATGTCACACCCCGGCCGGGGTCGGGCCGTTCGGCTGCGTCCAGCCGTCGCTGTCCACCGGCGGGTACTGCTCGCGCTCCATCAGCCCGCGCCGCCGGATCTTGTTGAGCACGTAGACGTTGCCGAGGTGCATCACGCCGAGCACCAGCAGCACGACGCCGAGCTTGACCGACAGCGCCTCGAACAGGCCGCGCGCGTTGTCGACGGCGTCGGCCGACTTCAGGTAGAGGGCGACGAAGCCGAGGTTCACCAGATAGAAGCCGACCACCAGGAGGTGGTTGACGGCGTCGGCGAGCTTCTCGTCGCCGTGCAGCACGTCGGCGAGGAAGATCCGGCCGTTGCTGCTGAGGGTACGGGCCACCCAGACGGTCAGGCCGATGCTGACGGCCAGATAGATCACATACGCGAGGACGGTCAGGTCCATAGCGGGTCCACCCCTTGTTTGAACGTGTTCAAACCTACTGACGCGACGACTCTAGACCCGGTTTTGAACATGTTCAAGGTCGGTGCTCCGGGCATACGGAAGGGCCCGGCTCCGAAGGTTCGGAACCGGGCCCTGACAACAGGCGCCGCCGGGGGAGCGGCGGCGCCCGGCCGCGGTCAGTCCTGCGAATAACTCAGCTCCAGATCGACGTCACCGTCCCCCTCGCCGCCGTCGTCCGGGACCCGGACGGTGGCGGGGAAGGGCGGATAGCCCATGGTCAGCAGCGTGTACCGGCCCGGGTAGAGATTGCCGAAGGCGTACGAGCCGTCCTTGCCGGTCCGCGTCTCCGACACCTCGTGGCCGTCCGCGTCGTGCAGCACGACCCGCGCGTCCTCGACCGGCTGGCCGTCCGCGCGCCGCACCGTACCGGTCAGCGCACCCGTCCCCGTGAGGCGCAGATCACACTCCACCGGTCGGTCGGAGGCCAGCACGCTCGCCGTCTGCGGGTGGTGTCCCGGCGCGTTGGCGACCAGGACGTACGAGCCCGCGCGCGGTGTCGGCAGAGCGAAGGCGCCCTCGTCGTCCGCCGCCGCGCGGCCCACCTGGCGGCCGTCCGCCGCGATCAGCGTCAGCTCCGAGCGCGGCACCGGCAGCCCTGCGGCGCCCGTGACCCGGCCGCGTACGGCGGGCCCGGAGACGATGTCGGTACCGGCCCCGGCGGCCATCAGCGTGCCCGTCGGCGCGCCTGCCGCGGGGTCGTCGTCCTCGGCCGGCTCCACCGCCAGGTGCGGCAGCCGCTTGTCCAGCCACGCGGGCAGCCACCAGTTGGAGGTGCCGAACATGTGCATCAGCGACGGCACCAGCACCGTCCGCAGGATGAACGCGTCCAGCGCGACCGCGCCCGCCAGGCCGATGCCGAACATCGCCAGCACCCGCTCGCCGCTGAGCACGAAGGCGCCGAAGACGCAGATCATGATGACCGCCGCCGAGTTGATCACCCGGCTGGTCTCGGCGAGCCCGACCCGTACCGCCCGCGCGTTGTCCTTGGTGTGCACCCACTCCTCGTGCATCCGGCTGACCAGGAAGACCTGGTAGTCCATCGACAGGCCGAAGAGCAGCGAGAGCATGATGACCGGCAGGAAGGCGTCGATCGGCCCCTCGCGCCCGGCCAGCGAACCGCCCCAGCCCCACTGGAAGCAGGCCACCAGCACCCCGAAGGAGGCCGCCGCCGCGATCAGGTTCATCGCGGCGGCCGTCAGCGGCACCACCAGGCTGCGGAAGGCGACCAGCAGGAGCAGGAAGCCCAGCACGATGATCACGCCGATGAACAGCGGCAGCTTGTTGAACAGGACCGTCGCGAAGTCCTCGAAGATCGCCGTCTGGCCGCCGACGTACGCCCGCATCGTGCTGCCCCGCTCGGCGGCCGGGACGACGTCGTCGCGCAGGTGGTCGATCAGGTCGGAGGTCGCCTTGTCCTGCGGCGAGGTGGTCGGCACCGCCTGGATGAACGCCACCTTGTCGCCCGGCTTCATCGGCAGGGCGGCGGCGTACGCGATGCCATCGGTGTCCTTCAACGTCGTGACCAGGCCGTTCAGCGCGGTCCTGTCCGCGCCGGTCGGCACCTCGGCGAGGATCGTCAACGGCCCGTTGAAACCGGGGCCGAAGCCGTCCGCGAGCATGTCGTACGCCTTGCGGGTGGTGGTCGTCGTCGGGTTGTTGCCCTGGTCGGAGGAGCCCAGGCGCAGGCCGAGCGCCGGGATCGCCAAGGTGGCCATCACGGCCACCGCCGCCACCGCGAGCACCCGCGGGTGCCGCTGGAGGAACGACGACCAGCGCGCCGCCGCGCCCGTCGCGACCTCCGGCTGCGGTCCCTCGGCCGCCAGCGCGCGGCGCTGCCCGCGGCTGAGCACCCGCATGCCCAGCAGGCCGAGCAGCGCGGGCAGCAGCGTCATCGCGGCGGCGACCGTGATGACGACGGTCAGCGCCGCCGCGACGGCCACACCGTCGAGGAAGGTCAGCCGCAGCGTGAACATGCCCAGCAGCGCGATGCAGACCGTGCCGCCCGCGAACAGCACGGCCCGGCCCGAGGTGTTGAGCGCGGTGACCGCCGCGTCCTCGGGGCTCTTCCCGCGCAGGATTCCCCTGCGGTGCCTGGTCACGATGAACAGCGCGTAGTCGATGCCGACGCCCAGACCCACCAGCGTCGCGAGCTGCGGCGAGAAGTCCGCCACGTCCATGCCGTGGCTGAGGATGATGATCGCCGACGACGAGATGCCGATGCCGAACAGCGCCGTCACGATCGGCAGCAGCATCCCGAACAGCGAGCCCAGCGCCAGGAACAGCACCACGGCCGCCGCCGCGATGCCGACGCCCTCGGCGAGGCCCGGCAGCGGCTGCTCCGCCTGCGCGGGCTTGTTGCCGCCGACCTCGACCCTCAGGCCCTTGGCCGCCGCGTGGTGCGCGGTGTCGATCAGCTTCTGCGCCTGGTCGTCGGAGAGGTCACCGCCGAGCTTGGTGTACGTCACCGTCGCGTACGCCGTACGGCCGTCCTTGCTGATCTGCGCCGCGCCCGCCGGGTCGTACGGGCTGACGACCTGCCCGACGTCCTTCTGCCGGGCGATGTCCGCCAGCGCCGGGTCGAGCCGCGCCCGTACCGAAGCGTCGCGCACCGTACCGGAGTCGACGTGCCACACCACCGTGTCGGCCTCGCCGGACCGCTCGGGCACCACCTGGTCCATCAGGTCCAGGACCTTGGTGGACTCGGTGCCCTTGAGCGAGAACGCGTTGGAGTAGCCGCTGCCGAGCGCGTTGCCCACCGCGCCGACGCACAGCAGCGCCGCCAGCCAGAACGACATCACCAGCCATTTGTGCCGAAAACACCATCGAGCCACAACGGCCACGACCACATCCCCCATCAACGAGCGTTCCACGACCGACGAGTTGACCAACGGGACCGCGCACTCACCGACGGACCCGTGGACTGACCAACGAGCCTCTTCAGCCTCCGTGGCTGTCGCGCCGACCGCCAAGCCGATCCCGCTTCTCTCAAGGAACTCCAAAGTTCCGGCCGGGACAGGGCCCCGGGGGGAGTGCGGATACTGGTGGGCATGGACGCCACCGTGCTCATCGTGGAGGACGAACCGGGGATCGCGGACATCCTGCGCATCACCCTGAAATACAACGGCTTCACGGTGCACAGTGCCGCGACCGGGCGCGAGGCGCTGGCCGCCGCGCGCGAACACCGGCCCGACCTCGTACTGCTCGACGTGATGCTGCCGGACGGCAGCGGCTGGGAGGTCTGCCGCGCGCTGCGCCAGGAACGCGCCGCCGAGACCGACGCCGACGACCTCGCCGTCATCTTCGTCACCGCGCGGGACGCCCCCCGCGACGTGGTCGCCGGGCTCGCGCTCGGCGGCGACGACTACATCACCAAGCCGTTCGGCGTCGACGAGGTGGTGGCCCGCGTGCACGCGGTGCTGCGCCGCACCCGGCGCCGCGAGGGCGCCGACGGGCGCGTCCTGCGCCACGGCGACCTGGAGATGGACGAGGCCACGTACACCGTCCGCAGGTGCGGTCAGCCCGTCGAGCTGACGCCCACCGAGTACAACCTGCTGCGGCACCTGCTGCGCAACGCCGGGCGGATCGTCACCAAGGAGCAACTGCTCCAGCACGTCTGGCAGTACGACACGGCCGTCTCGTCCACGGTCGTCGAGACGTACATCTCGTATCTGCGGCGCAAGCTCGACCGGCTCGGGCCGCCGCTGATCGAGACCCGGCGGGGGATCGGATACGGGCTGCGCGCGGCGGAACCGGGCGCCGCCGCGGCCGGGGGAGCGGTGTGAAGGTGAACAAGTGCGGCCTGTGGCCCCGCCCGCACTCGCTGCGCGGGCGCTTCACGATCGCCAACGTGACCTTCCTCGCGGTCGGCCTGCTGCTCGCGGCCTGCGCGAGCATCGCCGCCACGTACATGGTGCTGGTCGGCGAGATCGACGACTCGCTGAAGGGCTCGCAGTCCTCGCTCGCCAAGACCTCGATCGACGCGGACATGGTGCGGCGGCTCTGCCAGCTCGCCGACCTCCTGCAGAGCGGGCAGGGCGGCCAGAACGGGGGCGGCGGGCAGGGGAGTTCGGCGATCGCGGTGGCGTTCCAGCAGGATCTGTTCGTCATGCTCGACCGGCGCGGCGAGCCCGCCGCCGTCTGCCAGGACGGCACCATTCCGGTCAGCTCCGAGCAGCGGCGGCTCGCCGAGGCGATCCCCGACCCGGCGGGGCTGGTCCGCAGCGGCGGCGCGAAGACCGTGAAGACCGGCTCGATGGAGTACCGGGTGGTCGCGATCCGGCTCTCCGACGGCACCATCGTGGTCAAGGGCATACGGCTCAGCGGCGTCAAGCACGCGATCGGCAATCTGCTGATCGTCGAATCGGTCGTCGGCGTGGTGCTGCTCGCGCTGCTCGCCACCGGCTCGCTGACCGCGGCCAGGCGGCGGCTGAGCCCGCTGGAGGACATGGTGGAGACCGCGTCCGCCATCGCCGGGGGCGACCTCGGGCGGCGGATCGGCACCGCGCGGCACGGCTCCAGCGAGGTCGAACAGCTCAGTGGCGCGCTCAACGCGATGCTCCAGCAGATCGAGACCGCCGTGACCGAAAGCGAGCGCGCCACCACACAGTTGCGGCGATTTCTGGCCGACGCCTCGCACGAGCTGCGCACCCCGCTGGCGTCGGTGCGCGGCTACCTCCAGCTCTACGAGAAGGGCATGCTCGACGCCGACGAGAAGGAGCGGGCGCTGAGCCGGGTCAGCTCCGAGGCGCTGCGGATGAGCCGCATGGTCGACGAACTCCTCGCGCTGGCCAGGCTCGACGACCGGCCCGCGCTGCCGCACGGCGCCGTCGACCTGTCCCGGCTGGTCCGCGACGCCGCCGCCGACCTGGCCGCGCAGCAGCCGGAACGGCCGCTGACGCTGATGGTGCCCGACTGCCGGGCCGACGGCGGACCGCTGCCCGAAGTCCTCGGCGACGAGGCCGCGTTGCGGCAGGTCGTGGGCAATCTGCTGAGCAATGTGCGGGTGCACACCCCGGCCCGATCCCCGGCCAGCGTCGAAGTCGCCGCGCGTGGCGAGAAACTGCTCTTGCGGATCACCGATTCGGGTCCCGGTATGAGCGAGCGGGACGCGGCCCGCGTCTTCGACCGGTTCTTCCGCGCCGACGCCGGACGCGCCCGCGACAGCGGCGGCGCGGGCCTCGGCATGGCCATCGTGCAGGCCGTCGTCCAGGCGCACCACGGCACGGTCGCGCTGGAGACGGCACCCGGCCGCGGCCTCACGGTCTGCGTGACGCTGCCGACGGTGGGCGCGGGGACGGCGGTCGGCGAGGACCCGGCGGCGGACGCTGCGAGGGGCCAGGAGACGGTGGTAACCGGTGCGAAGTCCACTGTCCCCGCCGCTACTTGACCAAATCTATAACAAACGGAAACCCGTACAACCCCTGTGCGACATCGGCCGTCCAACTCCCCACAACGAACCACCACTCGAAGTGACGGGGAGACACCATGCGAGGTCGCGCATTCACCGGACGGCTGCGCCCGGCGGCGCTGGCCCTTGGGGCGGCCGGGGTGTTAACGCTCGGCGGCGGAGCCGTGGCCTTCGGAGCCGACGGGCCGCCGGCGGACACCGCGCCGGCCGATTCGATCGACCTGGGCCTGCGCGCCTACGACGTGACCTTCGCGCCCACGGCGGCCGGGGCCGAACCGGTCACCCGCTCGATGGCTGTCACGATGTTCCACCACGACCCGAACGTGGCCGTGCCCGCACAGCGACTGACCTTCTCCGCGGCGGGCATGAAGAACGTCGCCGAGGTCGTCTGGCCGCAGGGCTGTACGGTGACCGGCGCCGACGCCGTCTGCACCGTGCCCGGCGCGCCGGCCGGGCGGCTCGACCTGCCCGACGTCGCGGTGAAGATCCGGCCGCTGCCGGGCGTGGCCGCCGGGGCCAAGGGGTCGTTCAGCGTCAGCCACCGCAACACCAACGGCAAGACGCAGACCTTCAAGCCGACGGTGACGCTGGCCGACGGCCCGTCCCTGGTCGTCGGCCGGGCGGCGGCCACGACCCTCGCCCCCGGAGCGAACGGCGACGTGCCGGTCACCGTCACCAACGAGGGCAACGCCGACGTCGCCTCGGTCCAACTGGAGCTGCGGTGGTCGCACGGCCTCACCCCGGTCGAGCGCTTCTCCAACTGCGTGTACGACACCTCCCGCGACCCGCGGCAGGGCGTGGACCGTATGGTGGCGCGCTGCGCCGTCGACCAGCCGCTCGCCGCCGGCGCCAGCTACGGCGTGCGCGACACCGTCTCGATGAAGGCGAACGCGGACGCCTACGCGGAGAGCGTGGACGTCACCGCGTTCACCCCGAAGGAAGCCACCGCGCACCCCGCGGGCGAGCCGGGCACCGGGCCCGCCCTGCACCTGGTGCCGGTTCCCGGCGGGACCCCGGGGGCGGACGGCCGTAACGACACCTCGTACGGCGGCGCGGACTTCACGGTCACCAACACCGCGGACTTCGGGATCTCCGCGCCCGAGGTCACCGGTGCGAACGGCGCGCAGGTCAAGCTCACCGTGCACGTGGACAACCACGGACCCGCCTCGATCGACCCGCTCGAGTACTTCACGCCGGTCACCCGCTTCGACGTCCGCGTGCCCGACGGCACCGCACTCGTGGAGTGGCCCGTGACGTGCGCGCCGCGCGACACCGCGAAGCGGTACCTGCGCTGCGCGTCGGACACGGAGTCCGACGTCGAGCACCCGGTCACCCTCTACAGCGGGAAGTCGTACGACTTCCCGCTCACCCTGCGCGTCACGTCCACCGGCGTGCACCAGGGCGAGGCGGCGCTGCTGACGACCGGGCCGAACCGGATCGAGCTGCCCTTCGACCACAACTCGGCGAACAACACGGTCGCGCTCGTGGTCAAGACGTCGGCCTCGAACGCCTCGGCCACCGCCGGTTCTTCCGGTTCTTCCGGCTCCAACGGGACCACCGGATCGGCCGGGTCCTCCGGCGCGGTGTCCGGCGGCGCGGGCAACGCCTCGCTGCCCGCCACCGGCGCGGGCGCGACCCGGCTGATCGGCGCGATCGCGGTCGGCGCCGTCGCGTTCGGCGGCGCGGTGCTGTTCACCGCGCGCAACCGCCGCCGTACTGCGTAGTCCGCGGGTTCCCGACAGCTCCCCCCACGGGGTGATCAGACGGTGACCGGTGCCCGCTTGCTGGGGGCGTCGGTCACCGTCGTCGCGTGCCGCACACCGGGGACGGCCGCCGTCCCCAGGCACAGGGCGCCGACCAGCGCCGCCGCCACGTACAGCGGCACGGCGGGTCCGAAGGCGTCGCAGGCGAGCGGCGCGAGCGCGTATCCGACCGGCATCGCGCCGAGCGAGAGCAGCCAGTCGTACGAGGTCACGCGGGCCAGCACCCCGGCGGGCACCGAGCTGAACACGTAGGACTCCCAGACCGGGTTGAAGAAGCCGAGCGCGCCGAGCGCGAGGCCGTAGGAGACGATCAAGGGCACGGCGGGGGCATCGGCGGCGAGCAGGACCAGCGGCAGCGCGTAGCTGGTCAGGGCCAGATTGCCGGTGAGCACGGGGCGGCGCAGCCGGGCGCGGGAGGCGAGCAGCGAGCCGGTCAGCAGGCCGACGGAGCCCGCTTCGAGCATCAGCACCCACATGCCGTCGCCGCCGCGCCGGTGGTGCGCGATCAGCGGGCCGAGGGTGGCCAGGACGGCGGCGGCCCCGTTCCACACCGCGTGGGCGATCAGGCTGGTCCAGTACCAGTCGCGGGCGCGGACCTCGGTCCAGCCCTGGACGAGGTCGGCGCGCATCGAGCGGCGCGGGATGGGGGTGCGGCGCACCCGGACGAGGGTGAGCAGCGCCGCACTCGCCGCGAAGGACGCGGCGTCCAGCAGGAACGCCCAGCCGGGCCCCGCGGTGAAGATCAGCAGCCCGGCGAGCGCGGGGCCGCCGAGCCGGGTCGCGCTCGCGGCGGACGCCATCAGGGAGTTGGCGCGGAGCAGGCCGTCCTCCTCGACGGTGCCCGCGACCAGCGGCGCGGAGGTCGGGATGGCGAAGGCGGAGGCGGCGCCGCCGACGGTCTCGGCGACCGCGAGGACCAGGATGCTCGGGTCGCCGCCGACGAGTTCGAGGCCGACGAAGATCTGCGCGGCGCAGCGGACGAGGTCGGTGGTGAGCGCGACCTTGCGCGCGTCGAACCGGTCGGCGATCACGCCGCCGACCGGCAGCAGCAGGAGGCGCGGCACCATCGCGCAGCCCAGCACGACCGCGAGCGCGGACGCCGAGCCGGTCGCGCGGCTGATGGCGATGGCGAGCGCGGCCGGGACGACGGCGTCGCCGAGGGCGGAGAGCGTCCGGCCGAAGAAGAGCAGGCGGAACGAGCGGTGCCGGAGCGGGTGCCGGGGCTTGGAGGGCGGGGCGACGGGGTCCTGGCGGGAGCCGTCGCGGGAGGCGTCGTGCCGGTCGTCGTGGAGGTCGTCGTGCCGTTCGTCGCGGGGGTCGTCACGCGGGTCTTCGTGCCGGTCTTCGTGCGGGGGCGGGGTGGTCACGGCGAACAAGGTATTTCGGCGTCGAACATTTCGTCAACGAATATTTCGGCACCGACGTATCTCCGGTGGGTAGGCATAGGATCGGCCCATGCCCACCCCGCACGACTGGACCGACGGCCACGTCGCCCGCTGGCAGCCCGTACTGCCCGACCTCGACCCCGACGTCGAAGGCGCCGCCACCCGCGCCATGCTGTTCACCGACCACATCCGCAGGGTCAAACAGCGCTCGCTCGTCGACCACGGCCTGCACAAGCACGAGTACGAGACGCTGCACACGCTCGCCGGGCGCGGCGGCCGTACCGTTCCCTCCGAACTCGCCGCCGACCTCAAGATGGCCCCCGCCTCCATCACCGGCCGTCTCGACGGCCTGGAGCGGCGCGGGTACGTACGCCGTACGCCGTCGGCCGCCGACCGCCGCCGGGTCGACGTCGAACTCACCGAGGCGGGGCGGCAGGCGTGGCTCGGGGCGCTGGAGTTCCAGGGCCAGGAGGAGCGCCGGCTGCTGGGCGTGCTGACCCCGGCCGAACGGCGCACGCTCTCCGACTTGCTGCGGCGGGTGATGCTGGCGGCCGAGGGGAACGGGGACGGCGGACGCGACTGCACGGGCTGAGCTGGCGTGGGACTTGCGCTGGAGTCGACTCCAACCCCTAGCGTCGTCGTCATGACCCCCGCAGACGGCTCCGACCCCACCGACCGCGCCGAATCCGCTCCCGCCGACGACCGGTACGCGCGCGGCCTGGCCGCCCTCCGCACGGTCACCGGCGACGAGCGCCCGGCCCTGCTCGACTCGGTCGCGGAGATCGCCCCCGACCTGGCCCGGATGACCATCGAGTTCGGCTACGGCGACCTATGGTCACGCCCCGGCCTCACCCCGCGGCAGCGGCAGCTCGCCACCGTCGCCGCGCTCGCCGCCCTCGGCAACGCCGCCCCGCAGCTCCGCTTCCACATCGCAGGTGCGCTCAACGTCGGCTGCACCCGGCGCGAGATCGTCGAGACCTTCATCCACACCACCGTCTACGCCGGTTTCCCCGCCGCGCTCAACGCCCTCGGCGCCGCCCGTGAGGTCTTCGCGGACCACCCGGCCGACGACGACCCGGTCGTCAAGGAGCCGGTCGACGGCGGCCGTTACGAACGCGGCCTGGACGCGCTGCGCACCGTCGACGGCCCCGACGGCGTCCGCGTCGTGGCCACCCTCGACGACATCGCCCCCGACCTCGGCCGCTACATCGTCGAGCACGTCTTCGGCGACATCTACTGCCGCACCGGCCTGGACCTCGTCACCCGCGAACTCCTCACCATCGCCATCTGCACCGCCCTCGGCACCGCCGCCCCCCAACTCCGCATCCACATCCGCGCCTTCCTCCGCCTCGGCGGCACCCGCACCGAAGTCGTCGAAACGCTCACCCAAATGGCCGGCTACGCCGGTTTCCCCGCCGCCCTCAACGGCGTCACGGCAGCCCGCGAGATCTTCACCGAGCACGACGCGGCCGGGACCGCGGGCTAGCGCGCGCGAAGAGGACCGAGAAGGGACCCGCGTACGGGCACGCGAAAGGGCCCGCCCGTGGCCGGTGGTGGCCGGTCGGGGCGGGCCCTTGGGGACGCAGGGGTCAGAAGCGGCGGGTGATCAGGGCGCGCTTGACTTCCTGGATCGCCTTCGTCACCTCGATGCCGCGCGGGCACGCGTCGGTGCAGTTGAAGGTGGTGCGGCAGCGCCAGACGCCGTCCTTGTCGTTCAGGATCTCCAGGCGCTGCTCACCCGCCTCGTCGCGGGAGTCGAAGATGAAACGGTGGGCGTTGACGATGGCCGCGGGGCCGAAGTACTGGCCGTCGTTCCAGAAGACCGGGCAGGACGACGTGCACGCGGCGCACAGGATGCACTTGGTGGTGTCGTCGAAGCGCTCACGGTCCTCGGCGGACTGAAGGCGCTCACGCGTCGGCTCGTTGCCCTTGGTGATCAGGAAGGGCATCACATCGCGGTACGCCTGGAAGAACGGGTCCATGTCGACCACGAGGTCCTTCAGCACGGTCAGGCCCTTGATCGCCTCGACCGTGATCGGCTTGTCCGGGTTGATGTCCTTGATCAGCGTCTTGCACGCCAGCCGGTTCTTGCCGTTGATCCGCATGGCGTCGGACCCGCAGATGCCGTGCGCGCACGAGCGGCGGAAGGTCAGCGAGCCGTCGATCTCCCACTTGACCTTGTGCAGCGCGTCCAGGACGCGCTCCTTCGGGTCGATGGCCAACTGGTAGTCGACCCACTCCGCGTCCGCCGCGACCTCCGGGTTGAACCGGCGGATTCGCAGCGTGATCGTGATCAGGTGTGCGTCGGTCACCTCGGCGGCGTCGAGGGCCGCCGAGTGCTTGTCGAGCGTCGGGGTGCTCATCAGTACTTACGCTCCATCGGCTGGTAGCGGGTCTGCACGACCGGCTTGTAGTCGAGGCGGATCGACTCGACGCCGGTCGCGTCCACCTCGCGGTAGGCCATCGTGTGCCGCATGAAGTTGACGTCGTCGCGGTTCGGGTAGTCCTCGCGGTAGTGACCGCCGCGCGACTCCTTGCGGGCGAGCGCGGAGACCGCCATGACCTCGGCCAGGTCGAGCAGATTGCCCAGCTCGACGGCCTCCAGCAGGTCGGTGTTGAACCGCTTGCCCTTGTCCTGGATCGCCACGTTCAGATAGCGCTCGCGCAGCTCGCCGATCTTCTCGACGGCCGTCTTGATGGTCTGCTCGGTGCGGAACACCATCACGTTGGCGTCCATGCACTCCTGCAGCTCCGTGCGGATCACCGAGACCCGCTCGGTGCCGGTGGACGCGCGCAGCCGCTCCACCTGCGCCTCGACCAGCGACGCCGGGTCGTCGGGCAGCGGCACGTAGTCGTGCGCGTGCGCGTACTCGGCGGCGGCGATGCCGGAACGGCGGCCGAAGACGTTGATGTCCAGCAGCGAGTTGGTGCCCAGCCGGTTCGCGCCGTGCACCGACACGCACGCGACCTCACCGGCCGCGTAGAGGCCCGGCACGACGGTGCTGTTGTCGCTCAGCACCTCGCCCTGCACGTTGGTCGGGATACCGCCCATCGCGTAGTGCGCGGTCGGCTGGATCGGGATCGGGTCGGTGTACGGCTCGATGCCCAGGTACGTCCGCGCGAACTCGGTGATGTCCGGCAGCTTCGCGTCGAGCTGCTCCGGCGGCAGGTGCGTGAGGTCGAGGTAGACGTGGTCGCCCTCGGGACCGCAGCCGCGGCCCTCACGGATCTCGGTGTAGATCGCGCGGGAGACGACGTCACGCGAGGCGAGGTCCTTCATGACCGGCGCGTACTTCTCCATGAAGCGCTCGCCGTCCTTGTTGCGGAGGATGCCGCCCTCACCGCGGGCGCCCTCCGTCAGCAGGATGCCCATCCGCCAGATGCCCGTCGGGTGGAACTGGAAGAACTCCATGTCCTCCAGCGGCAGCCCGCGCCGGTACACCGCGGCCTGGCCGTCACCGGTCAGGGTGTGCGCGTTCGACGTCACCTTGAAGAACTTGCCGGTGCCGCCCGACGCGTAGATCACGGCCTTCGCCTGGAAGACGTGGATCTCGCCGGTGGCCAGTTCGTACGCGACCACGCCCGCGGAGCGCTTGACGCCGTCGACCTCGACCAGGAGCTGGTCCAGGACGTAGAACTCGTTGAAGAACTCCACGCCCTCCTTGACGCAGTTCTGGTACAGCGTCTGGAGGATCATGTGGCCGGTGCGGTCCGCGGCGTAGCAGGCGCGGCGCACCGCGGCCTCGCCGTGGTTGCGGGTGTGGCCGCCGAAGCGGCGCTGGTCGATCCGGCCCTCGGGCGTCCGGTTGAACGGCAGGCCCATCTTCTCCAGATCGAGGACCGCGTCGATGGCCTCCTTCGCCAGGATCTCGGCGGCGTCCTGGTCGACCAGGTAGTCACCGCCCTTGACCGTGTCGAAGGTGTGCCACTCCCAGTTGTCCTCCTCGACGTTCGCGAGGGCGGCGGCCATGCCGCCCTGGGCGGCGCCGGTGTGGGAGCGGGTCGGGTACAGCTTGGTCAGAACGGCGGTGCGGCTGCGCTTGGTGGCCTCGATGGCCGCGCGCATGCCGGCGCCGCCCGCGCCGACGATGACGGTGTCGTACTTGTGGATCTGCATGGGGGTCGCTTCCCTGTTCCAGCCCTGGCTCAGCGCTTGGCGTCAGCGGCTTCGCGGCTTGGCGGTGATGGCCGTGTCGGCCGCGTTAGCGGATGTTCGGGTCGAAGGTGAAGATCACCAGCGAACCGAGCACGATGGTGAACGCCGTCGCGGTGAACAGCAGCGTCTTCAGCCAGATGCGGGTGTTCGGCCGCTCGGCGTAGTCGTTGATGACGGTCCGCAGGCCGTTGCCGCCGTGCAGCATGGCCAGCCAGAGCATCACCAGGTCCCAGCCCTGCCAGAACGGCGAGGCCCAGCGGCCCGCGACGAACGCGAAGCCGACCTTGGTGACACCGCCGTCGAGCACGAGCTGGATCAGCAGGTGGCCGAGGACCAGGACGACCAGCACCACACCGGACAGCCGCATGAACAGCCAGCCGTACAGCTCGAAGTTGGTGCGGGAGCTGCGCGGGGTCCGCTTGGTGCGGGCGCGCGGCGGCTCGATGACCGGGGCCGGGTTGTCCGGGCTGTACGTGACGCTGGAGCCGGTCAGCTCGACCGCGTCCGCGGGAGTGATTTCGGTGGACATGTGCGGTCAGCTCCCGAACAGGACTCGTGCGGCGTGGCCGAGGACGGGGTAGATCGCGCCGACCATCAGGAGAGCCCACAGGCCGAGCACCGTCCACAGCATCTGCTTCTGGTAACGCGGGCCCTTGGTCCAGTAGTCGACCGCGATGATCCGCAGGCCGTTCAGCGCGTGGAAGAGGATCGCGGCCACGAGGCCGTACTCCAGCAGGCTGACGATGGGGGTCTTGTAGGTCGCGACGACCTTGTCGTAATCCTCGGGGGAGACCCGCACCAGGGCGGTGTCGAGGACATGGACGAACAGGAAGAAGAAGATGAGGACACCGGTGACTCGATGAGCCACCCAGGACCACATGCCTTCCCGGCCGCGGTACAGCGTTCCAGCCGGCACGGAAAAAACCCTCCGGGAGCGGGGCGAGGGGTGCCGGCTTCGGTGTCGGTCACGCCCGGCCGGGTACGGTCCACCGGCCCCGGCCATCGTAGCGACGCGATGTCGGCTCCGGACCGCGGGGTAGGCCAGGTGTGATCGATCCCGCACGGTCGGGTGAACCGGCGGGGGTCTTTCGCGGGCCGGACTCGGCCAGATGCCCACCGGTGTCCGCGAGTCGCAGCAGCCGCGCGCGGCAGATCCGGCGCAGCTGCTCGGCCGTCGCCACCGACTCCTCGTCCTCGTCGTGCCCCAGGCGCTGGCGCAGGCTCGCCAGCGTCAGGTCGAGGGCGGCGGCCGGATCGTCGGGGTCGTCCAGGTCGGTCAGCGCGATCACGAAGGCGTGGCCGAACTTCGCCTCGTACGCCGCGTTCGCGGCCCGCAGCGCGGTGTGCACGGTCAGGCCGCCGCGGTCGGGCAGCGCGGTGGTGGCCTCGCCCGCCAGCGCCTCGGCGAGATCGCCCGACGTCAGGTCGTACGCCGCCTCGTCGGCCGCGGCGAGCAGCGCCTCGACCGTCGGATACGGCCGGTGCGCGGCCACCCGGCGGGCCCAGCGGTGGCTGCCGCAGCAGGTGCGCAGCGCCGCCTCCGCGACCAGGGAGGGGGCCCGGTTGAGCAGATACAGCCCCTCGGGCGGGGTGTCGCTGGACAGCGCTGGGCTCCTGGATCGGGTGGACCGGGGGTACGGAATCGGCACGGCGGTACGACAGGTGCGGATTCGGTACGGCTTCGGCTCGGGAAGGTACGGCAGGGGGAGTGCTCCCACTTTAGGGGCAGCCGGTTCGAACATGTCCGACGGGACCTTGAACTTCACTCGTACGTGAGGCGGCGCGCCCTCCGTTGACGCGCCCCCCGTTGACGCGCCCCCTGTTGACGCGCCCTCCGTTGACGTGAGCCCCGTTGACGCGCCCCCCGTCGGCCCGCCCCGGCCCGGCGCCGCTCAGTCCCACCAGAACGACCACAGCCGCTCCCCGCGCAGCGCCTCGGCGTAGTCGGGGAACGGAAACGTCCCGTCGTTCAGATTCGACGCCCCGGTCAGCACGTGTTCGAGCGCGACGTGCCCGGCGTGTGCGGAGGCCAGCGGCGGCGAGGCCACCGACACGAAGACCGACGAGCCCTCGAAGCCGATCACCCGCGCCCCGAACCGGTCCTCCCACGTACGCAGCAGCGCCGACAGCTCCAGCGCGGGCGCCTCGGTCTCCCAGCCCGCCAGCGCCGGGATGTCGGCGCTGCGTTCGGCGCGGACCAGCGCGATGTGCGCGATGAAACGGGTCGTGAAGTAGTGCAGCATCTGCCCGACGGCCGCGCGCGCCACCGCGTCGGGCGAAGGGCCGGGATGCGGCGGCGAGGCGGCGGCGAGCCCGGGAAAGGCGGTGAAGGGCGGCCCCGGGTCGGCCGCCAGCAGCGCCGCCGCGTCGTCCGGCCACACCTCGTCGATCGCCGGGTGCGGCGGAAGCAGCGACCGCGCCTCCTGGTACGTCCCCCACGACTCGCGCAGCGACGCCTCCGCGTCCACCGCGTCGATCTCGGCCGCGCGGTGCCCGAAGCCGTTCGCGCACGGCCACGCCATCAGCACCGGCCGCCAGCCGGTCTCCTCCTGCTGCGCCTGGTAGCGGGCCCACAACCGGCCCGGTGCGACCACGGGTTCGTCGCTCAGCCACAGTCCCGGCGCGGAGCCGGGGACCAGCCGTCCCGGCGGCAGTCCGCCCGGGAGCCCGTCGAGGAGGCGGTCCAATGACATCGGAGGACTCCTCAACGACCGTTCATGAGGGGAGTGCGTGGGGGAAGTTGACGACGGCCGGGGGCCGCCTCCCCCCACAGGAGCGTCCCCGGCCGCCGTCTTGTACGGCGTATCCCCGTTCAAAAGTGTCACCGCTCCCATGGTTCAAAAGTGTCAGCGCTCCCACATGAGGCAGGATGGGGCGAGTGTTCGAGGGGGTGGGGCCAGAGGTGGACCTGGAGACCGCGGTAGCCGGGGCGCAGCGCGGGGACGAAGCCGCGTTCCGCGTCGTGTACCGCGCTGTGCAACCGCAGTTGCTGCAATACGTCCGCAGCCTGGTCGGACCGGTGGACGCCGAGGACGTCGCCTCCGAGACCTGGTTGCAGATCGCCCGCGACCTCCCCAACTTCCGCGGCGCGGGCGACTCGGTGCGCGGCTGGGCGGCGCGCATAGCCCGCAACCGCGCGCTCGACCACATCCGTGCCCGCGCCCGGCGGCCCGTCTCCGGCGCGGGGGTCGACGAACTCGTCCAGCTCCCCGACCGGGCCGACACCGCGGGCGAGGCGCTGGACGCCGTCGCCACCGACCGCGCCCTGGCCGCGATAGCCGCCCTGCCGCGCGAGCAGGCCGAGGCCGTCCTGCTCCGCGTCGTCATGGGCCTGGACTCCACCAGCGCCGCCCGCGTCCTCGGCAAGCGCGCCGGGTCCGTCCGGATGGCCACCCACCGCGGCCTGCGCCGCCTGGCCGAACTCCTCGAACACGACGACGACCCGCGCGCCGACGCCGACCACGTCGGCGTGACCTTCTCGACCTCCAAGGCCCTGTGACGCGACCCGCGGGGCTCGGTACGGCGCCGCGCGGGGCGCTTCCGGGACCCGCGGCCCCGGCCGCCGACCCCTCCGACGAATCATGGGACGGCCGGGGCGGGTGCGGCCAGGTGACACTTCCGCGTGCCGGTGCGCTGTAGGAAGTGGACCGACTGGTCATCGGTCCTGCGGACCCCGGTTCTCCCCGTATCGGGGTCCGTGCAAAGGGCGCGGCCGGGCGCATTCCCCCTGCCCGGCCGCGCCCGTCACCACACGGATCGACGATGCCCGCGTCACCAGTAGACGACGACCTTGTCACCCACCTTGACCTGGTCGAACAGCGCGGAGACCGCCGCCTTGTCCCGTACGTTCACACAGCCGTGCGAGGCGCCCGCGTAGCCGCGGGCCGCGAAGTCCGAGGAGTAGTGCACGGCCTGGCCGCCGCTGAAGAACATCGCGTACGGCATCGCCGTGTTGTAGAGCGTCGAGACGTGGTCGCGGCTCTTGAAGGTGACGTGGAAGAGCCCCTCGCGCGTCGGGGTGTACTGCGACCCGAAGCGGACGTCCATGGTGGCCCTGACCTTGCCGTCGACCACCCACGACAGCGTGCGAGTGGTCTTGCTCACACACATGGCGCGGCCGGTCATGCAGCGCGGGTCGAGCTTGCCCGCGGGCTTGGGCGGCGCGACCGGGTACAGCTCCTTGTGGGTCGGGGCGTGGGTCAGCGAGCGCAGCTTCGTCCAGGTGTCCTGGGTGACGCGGCCGGTGATGGCCAAGCCGTGCCGCTCCTGGAAGTCGCTCACCGAGTGCTGGGTGACGGTGCCGTAGTAGCCGGTGGGGGACTGGCTGAAGAGGTGGAGCTGGGCGAGCCTGGCCTGGAGTTCGCGGACCTTGGCGCTGGTCGAGCCGGTGGCGATCACGGCGGGGACGACGGGCGGCGCGGTCGTGGCCGGAGCCGTCGGCGAGGCCGGTGCGGTCGTGGTGGGCGCGGCCGACGTCGTCGGGGGCGCGGTGGTGGCCGGTGGCTCCGACGACGGCTGCGCGGTCGTCGCGGTCGGCGACGGCGCGGCCGAGGTGGCCGGCGGCCTGTCCTTGCCCGAGGCCCCGGTGTCCTGCGGTCCGCAGCCCGCCAGCACGGCCGTCGAGAGCGCCGCCGTCACGACCGCCGCGGCCACCGCCAGCGGCGATCTGCTGCCCGTCCCCGTCATCGTCCTCATCCCCTGCGTCCCCCCGCTCGTACTTCCTGTTCTTCCCTAGACATCGATTCCCGGCCGTGCGGTTGCGCGAACCGCGGGGAAGACTGTGAGGAAGGTCCCAGGCCGCCGCGGTGCACCGCACGCAGGGCCGCCGCTACAGTCCGTTACGCCAGCCACACAGCCATTCAGCAGCACACGGAGGCGTGAAGATGACACGCGAGTCGGAGTCGGGACTGCCGATCGAGCCCGTTTACGGGCCGGGCGTGTTGGAGGGCTGGGATCCCGCGGCCGAGCTGGGGGAGCCGGGCGCGTTCCCGTTCACCCGCGGTGTGTACCCGTCGATGTACACCGGCCGTCCCTGGACGATGCGGCAGTACGCGGGCTTCGGCACGGCGGCGGAGTCCAACACCCGCTACAAGGGCCTGATCGCCAACGGCACGATGGGCCTGTCGGTCGCCTTCGACCTGCCCACCCAGATGGGCCACGACTCCGACGCGGTGATCGCGCACGGTGAGGTCGGCAAGGTCGGTGTGGCGATCGACTCGGTCGAGGACATGAAGGTCCTCTTCGACGGCATCCCGCTGGACCGCGTGTCGACGTCGATGACGATCAACGCGCCCGCCGCGCTCCTGCTGCTGATGTACCAGCTCGTCGCCGAGGAACAGGGCATCGAGGCGTCCGCGCTGACCGGCACGGTGCAGAACGACGTGCTGAAGGAGTACATCGCGCGGGGCACGTACATCTTCCCGCCCAAGCCGTCCCTGCGGCTGATCGCGGACATCTTCGGATACTGCCGGACCGAGATCCCGAAGTGGAACACCATCTCGATCTCCGGCTATCACATGGCGGAGGCCGGTGCCTCGCCCGCGCAGGAGATCGCGTTCACCCTCGCCGACGGCATCGAGTACGTGCGCACCGCCGTCGCCGCCGGGATGGACGTGGACGATTTCGCGCCGCGCCTGTCGTTCTTCTTCGTCGCCCGCACCACGATCCTGGAAGAGGTCGCGAAATTCCGGGCCGCGCGGCGCATCTGGGCGCGGGTGATGCGCGAGGAGTTCGGCGCGAAGAACCCGAAGTCGCTGATGCTGCGCTTCCACACCCAGACCGCCGGTGTGCAGCTCACCGCGCAGCAGCCCGAGGTCAATCTCGTACGGGTGGCCGTCCAGGGCCTGGCGGCGGTGCTGGGCGGCACGCAGTCGCTGCACACCAACTCCTTCGACGAGGCCATCGCGCTGCCCACCGACAAGTCCGCCCGGCTCGCGCTGCGCACCCAGCAGGTGCTGGCGTACGAGACGGACGTGACCGCGACCGTCGACCCCTTCGCCGGGTCGTACGTGGTGGAGAAGCTGACCGACGACGTCGAGGCCGCCGCGCTGGCGCTGATGGCGAAGGTCGAGGACCTCGGCGGCGCGGTCGCGGCGATCGAGAACGGATTCCAGAAGTCGGAGATCGAGCGCAGCGCGTACCGGATCGCGCTCCAGACGGACTCGGGCGAGCGCGTGGTGGTCGGCGTGAACCGCTACCAGCTCGACGAGGAGGAGCCGTACGAGCCGCTGCGCGTCGACCCGGCCATCGAGGCCCAGCAGGCCGCCCGGCTGGCGGCCCTGCGCGCGGGCCGCGACCAGGACGCCGTGGACGCGGCGCTGGCGGCCCTCCAGAAGGCCGCGCAGGGCACCGACAACGTCCTCTACCCGATGAAGGAGGCGCTGCGGGCCCGCGCCACCGTCGGGGAGGTCTGCAACGCGCTGCGGGAGATCTGGGGCACGTACGTCCCCACGGACGCCTTCTGATCCGCGTCCGGGCCCGCCGACACCGTCACGCGGGCCCCGGGAGCGCCGTCAGAGCAGGTGGATCTGCGTGATCAGCATCGCCACCAGCACGGTGAGCGTCCAGCCCAGCACCTGCTCCATGAGGTGCTTGCGGTCCTTGGGCCCGCCCGTGCCGGTGCCGGGCTCGGTGTGCGGGCGGGGTGCGGCGAAGTCGCTCACGGTGTCGGTCCTCATCGTGTGGGTGTACGGCCCCTCAGGCCGGTGCGGCCCCCGGAAGTCCTCCACGATGCGCCGTCCGACGCCGCCGGTAAAGGGGCGAATGCCCCACCGGCGGCGATCGTGAGGGATGTCACCCCATGGTGGCCTTCTTCAGAGCGCGCGCCCTGCGGGCCACCCTGCGGACCGTCCGATTGCGCGGCACGAACGCCAGCCGGGCCGGTACCGCGCCCGGCAGCCCGAGCGAGGTCAGCCGCCGCCGCTTGAAGTACGGCCAGGTCGCCGCGCTCAGATGACCCGTCAGATACGCCTCCGCCCCGGCCCGCAGCTTCGGGTACGCCTTCGGCTGCATGCAGAAGCCCACCGCGTGCAGCAGCGGCGTCAGCTCCGCCGCCACCCGCTCGGGCGACGGCGACGACCAGGACCGTACGGCCGAGGCGTCCGCCAGGTCCGGCAGCAGCGCGTGCACGATCGTCACGGGCACCCGGTTGCTGTTCTGGTACGGCGACAGGCGCTCCAGCAGCAGCTTGGTGCCGGTACGGGCCACCGGGATGCCGTACAGCGCCGACGCGGTCAGCAGCGCGGTGGAGAAGCAGCCGACGACCAGCGCGGGGCGGGCCCGCTGGTAGACCACCTCGGCCAGTACCGGCGTGTTGAGCACCGTCAGCCTCGCGCCCAGCCGCTCGGCCTCGGCGCGCAGCGGCTCCGTCCAGTGCGCGGGGGCCGTGGGGTGCGGCTTGAAGACGATCGCGCGGTGCCCGAGGGCGGCGGCGCCGCGCACCATCGACAGGTGCAGCTCCTCCTCCTCGGCCACGGAGAGGATGCCGAGCGCCGACAGGTACTGGCCCAGCAGCAGCGCCGCGCCCTCCGGCACGTCCGCCAGATGCTCCTCGGCGAGGTCGGCGGAGCCCTCCGCGACCTCGGAGAGCACCTTGGTGAAGCCCTCGGTCGGCACCACCTGCGGCTCCACGCCGTGCTCGGAGAGCAGCAGCGGGCGCAGCCCCGGCACCAGGTCCAGGTGGTAGAGCCGGTCGATCCGGGTGTCGACCAGCAGCCCCAGCTTGTTGCGGGTCGGGCCGTACGACATCAGGCCGTCCGCGTACACGCTGATCGGGGCGCCGGTGAAGACCTGCACGAAGGAGAGCGCGGGCGCGACCTGGAGGGACTCGACGATCAGCTCCACCGCGTCGTCGCCCAGGCTCCACAGCATCCGCAGATGCCGCTCCCACAGCGGCACGTCGTCCGGGCGCGGGACCCAGCCGCCCGGGTGCAGCGGGGTGATCGTCTCGTTCCACGACACGATGCGGTCGAAGCGGTCGCGCAGCACCTCGAAGCCGGGCGCCTGGTCGAGCCCCGGATTGGTCTCGGGCACCGACGCGTTGTTGCTGACCACCAGGATGCGGCGGTCGGCGGGCGGGAACGACCCGGAGTCCAGGCCGGCGGCCAGCGTGGCGGCGCCGTACAGCGTGGAGGCCATGAAGAGCTGAGTGGTACGTGCCATCACGCGACCGCCGATCCGTTGTCCGTGGCGTCCGGATCGTCGTCGTCCTCGGGCTTCGCGGCGCCCGCCCCCGCTCCGGCGGCCGGGGAGGCGGAGGCCGCGGTGCGCCGTGCGGCGGGCGACAGCTCCGGGTAAGGATCGGCGTCCAGGCCGTCGGTCCTTACCGGCACCCGCCAGCGCAGGCGGCGGATCTTCACACTGCGCTCCAGGTCCATCGAGTCCAGCGCGTCGGTGAGCACGTCGTGCGGCAGCCGGTTCAGCGCGGCGGCGCTGATCGCCTTGAGCTTGCGGGCCAGCACGGGCTCGAAGCGGTCGATGTTGTCGAGGTGGTGGGCGATGATCGCGCAGTAGGTGCGGACCGCCTTGGGCAGGAACAGCTCCGCGTCCCGGTCCGCGGTGATCTCCGCGATGACCTGGTCGAAGGAGCGGACGAAGTCGAGCTGCCGGATGTCACCGATCTGGGTGAGCGAACTGGCCACGCCGCGCCGGTAGTAGACGCCCAGCAGGCCCAGCACCGCGCAGGACTTCGCCTCGCGGTGCAGCCGCCAGATCCACGGCCGGTCCTCGGCGGTGCGCAGGTGCTCGGGGAAGTGCAGCAGCCCCTCGTCCACGATCCGCCGGTGGTAGGCGCCCGCCCAGGAGTACGGGTAGTCGACCAGCGTCGGGCGGTCGGCGGGCAGGATCGTCGCGCGCGGGTCGAGCCGCTGACCGCGGCGGCCGTACGGCGCCCGGATGATGTTGCGGGTGCTGCCGGTGCACTGCACATGGTCGGTACGGATGAAGTCGACGTCCAACTCCTCCATCGCCCGCACCAGTTGCGGCAGATAGCCCGGGGCCATCCAGTCGTCGCCGTCGAGGAACGTCAGATACGTCCCCCTGGCCGCGTCGATGCCCGCGTTGCGCAGGCTCGCCACCCCGGTGTGGTCACGCCGGATGATCCGTGCGCCGGGCAGCGAGCCGACCCCTTGCTCCAGAAGCTCCGGAGTCCGGTCGGTCGACCCGTCGTCCATCAGCAGGAACTCGAAATCCGAGCGTGCATTGGCACGGAGACTGCGCAGCGCGTCGGGCACGAATTGCTGCACATTGAAAAAGGGCACGATAACGGTGAGCTTGACCACCCGCCGTACCTTAGGGCGTTTGCCTGTCCTTTTGCTTTGCGTCGAGCGTACATCTGGGTAAACGGCAGATGTCGGAGCGATGAAGCAGGCCCCGCACGGGCTCTTCTGCCGGTCGGAGAACTCCTGGCCTATCCACGGCAGACGGCTAAGTGGCGGCTCTATGTTTACCTGCTGTTGGTCGCCAATTAGCACGATGAACTCAACGGCTTCCTAAGGTCTTGCCGTGCCAAAACGTAAGCCCGGCCCATTGCGGGTCACTGTGATCGCCGACTCGGACACCCGGTGGAAGTGGGGTGCGCTGACCGCGCGCCGGATCGACCCCGAGGCCCGACTCGACGCGCGGCTGCTGCGCGGCCGGGCCACCCCCACGCCCCGCCAACTGGCGGAACTCGGTATTCCGGCCGACTCCATGGAGGAGGCGACCGCCGCCGAGATGCTGGCCGACATCGACGAGGAGAGCTGCGACGTGGTCGTCATCTCCTGCGTCGGCGGCACCGTCCAGGCGCTGCTGCACGGCTTCGCGCGCGCCTGGGAAGGCCGCCCGCAGCGACCGCTGGTCGTCACCGGATACGTCGGCGTCGTATACGAGAAGCTCGCCGACGGTCTGCTGCTGCGCGCCGGGGCCGATGTCGTCCTCGCCAACAGCGCCGACGACGCACGGCGGTTCAGGGACGTGTACGAAGGCGTCGGCTACCGCACCACGAGCATCGTCGAGACCGCGCTGCCGTTCCTCGGCGGCGAGCCGTACCGGCCCGACGACCAGCGGCCGTTCACCGTCACCTTCGCCGTGCAGCCGTCCGCGCCCGAGGGCCGGGCCGACCGGACGCACCTGCTGCGCCGCACTGTCGACCACGCGCGGCGGCACACCGAGCGCGAGGTGCTGGTCAAGCTGCGCAGCAAGCCCGGCGAGCACACCACGCACATCGAGGAACACCCGTACCAGAAGCTGGTCGCCGCCCTCGATCCGCCGGACAACCTCCAGTTGGTCTACGGCAACATGGCCGAGGTCCTGGACCGTACGGACCTGCTGGTCACGGTCAGTTCGACCGCCGCGCTCGAATCGCTGCACCGGGGCATCCCGACCGCGATCCTCACCGACCTCGGCATCCGCGAATCGCTCGGCAACCACCACTTCCTCGGCTCCGGCTGCTTCGCCTCCTGGGACGAACTGGACGACGGCCACGTGCCGCACGCCCACCCCGACTGGACCGCGGCCCACGGCGTCGCCGCCCTCGCGCCCTTCGCCGCCCTGCGCGCCCGCGTCCAGGCACTGCTCGCCGAACCCGAACTGCCGCGGATCACGCCGTACTACACGCTGCGCACCGCCCCCGGTTACCTCCCCGGTGTCCTCGCCCGCCACGGCCTCGACCCCAAGGGCGAACCCGTCGGCGGCCTCGCCCCGCGCGACCCCGGCCCCGTCCGCCGCGCGGTCCGCGACTTCGTCCGCAACTCCGCCCGCACCGCCTACCGCCAGGGCGTCCAGCGCGTCGCCCCCACCATCCGCCGCTGGGGCCAGCTGTGACGGCCCGCACGCGATTCCCGGCCGAGCGCGCGGTTCCCCGCGCCCCTGGAGCGGCCGTCCTCCGCATACGCGGCGAAAGCACAGAGCCCCTCGCGGGAGCGGGGCGCCGGGGCCGCCCGGCCCGAAAGACGACAGGAGTCACCCGATGAGCGACCGATCCACCACCCCGGCCGGAAGCGTCCTTGCCGTCATCCCCGCGCGCGGGGGGTCCAAGGGGGTGCCCGGGAAGAACCTGGCGCCGGTGGGCGGGGTGCCGCTGGTGGCGCGGGCGGTGGCGGCCTGCGTCGAGGCCGGGCGGGTGACCGCGGTCGTCGTCTCCACCGACGACCCCTCCATCGCCGAGGTCGCGCGCGCCGCGGGCGCCGAAGTCGTCCTGCGCCCGGCGGCGATCGCGGGCGACACCGCGACCAGCGAGGCCGCGGTGCTGCACGCGATGGACGCCCACGAGGCGATGAGCGGCGCGGCCACCGACGTCGTCCTGCTCGTCCAGTGCACCAGCCCGTTCATCACCGCGGAGGAGGTCGACGGCGTCGCCGCCGCGGTGCTGGACGGCGGCGCGGACACCGCCCACACCGTCGCCCCCTTCCACGGCTTCATATGGCGCGAGGCCGGGGACGCGGCGGCGGCCGACACGTCGCACGAGCCGGGGAACGGGACCGCGGAAGCCCCATCGGGCAGGACGGCCGACGTCACCGCGCCCGCCTCCGCCGTCACCGCACCTGCCGTCACCGCACCCGCCTCCGCCGTCACCGCGCCCGCCGCCGGGGGCGCCGTCGGCGTCAACCACGACAAGGCCACCCGGCCGCGCCGCCAGGACCGGCCGCAGGACCTGCTGGAGACCGGCACCGCGTACGCGATGCGCGCCGACGGCTTCCGCGCCGCGAACCACCGCTTCTTCGGCAGGACCGCCCTGGTGCGCACCGACCCGGCCCGCGTCCTGGAGATCGACGAACCCGCCGACCTCGAACGGGCCCGCGCCCTCGCCCCGCTGCTCGACCCGCGCACGACGACCCCCGGCTGGGTCGACGTCGACGCGGTCGTCCTCGACTTCGACGGCACCCAGACCGACGACCGGGTGCTGATCGACGCCGACGGGCACGAGTCGGTCACCGTGCACCGCGGTGACGGCCTCGGCGTCGCGGCCCTGCGCCGCGCCGGAATGCCCGTCCTCATCCTGTCCACCGAGACCAACCCGGTCGTCGCCGCACGGGCCCGCAAGCTCAAGGTCCCCGTGCTGCACGGCATCGACCGCAAGGACCTCGCCCTCAAGCAGTGGTGCGAGGAGAACGGCATCGCGCCCGAGCGGGTGCTCTACGCGGGCAACGACGTCAACGACCTGCCGTGCTTCGGCCTGGTCGGCTGGCCCGTCGCCGTCGCCGGTGCCCACGACGTGGTGCGCGCCTCGGCCCGCGCCATCACCACCGCCCAGGGCGGTCACGGCGCGATCAGAGAGATCGCCGCCTGGCTGCTGGGCCCCACTCTCGCCCGCTGACAAGCAGCCGCCGGCGACCGCCGACCCCGGCCCCGCCGGCGGCACACATCCATCCCCCCGACAGTCCCAACCCGTAAGGAACACCCTCGTGACCACATCCATCCCCGCAAACCTCCGCCGCGTCGGCTCCCGCCACATCGGCAACGGACAGCCCGTCTACGTCACCGGCGAGATCGGCATCAACCACAACGGCGACCTGGAGAACGCGTTCGCACTGATCGACGCGGCCGTCGCCGCGGGCTGCGACGCGGTCAAGTTCCAGAAGCGCACCCCGGAGATCTGCACCCCGCGCGACCAGTGGGAGATCGAGCGCGACACCCCCTGGGGCCGTATGACGTACATCGACTACCGGCACCGCGTCGAGTTCGACGAGGCCGGCTACCGGTCGATCGACGAGTACTGCCGCAAGCGCGGCATCGACTGGTTCGCCTCCCCGTGGGACGTCGAGTCCGTCGCCTTCCTGGAGAAGTTCGACGTGCCCGCCCACAAGGTGGCCTCCGCCTGCCTGACCGACGACGACCTGCTGCGCGCCCTGCGCGGCACCGGCCGCACCGTGATCCTGTCCACCGGCATGTCCACGCCGAAGCAGATCCGGCACGCGGTCGAGGTGCTCGGCAGCGACAACATCGTGCTGTGCCACGCCACGTCGACGTACCCGGCCAAGCACGAAGAGCTGAACCTGCGCATGATCAACACCCTCCAGTCCGAGTACCCGAACGTGCCCGTCGGCTACTCCGGCCACGAGGTCGGCCTCCAGACCACGCTCGCCGCGGTCGCGCTCGGCGCCGTCTTCGTCGAGCGGCACATCACCCTCGACCGCGCCATGTGGGGCTCCGACCAGGCCGCCTCGGTCGAGTCGACCGGCCTGGAGCGCCTGGTGCGCGACATCCGGATCATCGAGACCTCCCTCGGCGACGGCGTCAAGAAGGTCTACGAGGGCGAGCTCGGCCCGATGAAGAAGCTGCGCCGCGTCGCGGGCGTCGTCGCCGAGTCCGAGGCCGCGGGCGTCGAGGCACCCGCCGCCGTCTGACCCCGGAAGGGCGGCGGGGATCACTGACCAGGACCGGCGGGACCGCGGGACCTTCGGGTCTCCCGGTCCCGCGCACAACCGCAGAGGAAAAGGGGAACGGCCATGACCGGTAAGCCCGCAGTCGCGGCCGGGCAGGTGCCCGCACCGGGTATCGGCGCCGTCGCGCTCGTCGAGTCACCCGTCCAGCTCCTCAACGTCCTGGAGTGGGCGCACATCCATCCGCCCACCGTCCCCGCCGCCCGCACCACCGGTGAACCGGCGGTACCCGCCGGACCGGAACCGGTCGCGCGACCGCTCACCGTCGTCGTCCTGTCCCCGGTCGACCCCACCAGCCGCGGCCAACTGCGCCGCATGGCCGAACTCGCCCGCGACGAGGGCGCGGTGGTCCGCTGGTTCGAGGCCCGCGGCAGCCGCGGCGGCCTCCTGCGTACGGCGGTCTCGCTCGCGCCGCTGCTCTTCCGGGTCGAGCACCTCGTGATCGGCGACCCGTTCTCACGCCTCGTCCAGGTGCTGCTCCCGCTGTGCCGCGCCCGTGAGCTGACCGTCGTGGACGACGGCACCGCGACCATGGAGTTCACCGAAATCCTCTCCAGAGGCGGCCGGTTGGTGCGCTGGCACCGCTCGGGGCGGCGCCGTTCGCCCGTCGACGCGGCCTTCGGGATCTTCTCCTCCGCGGCCCGCCGCCGCCTGACGCCCGGCAAGCGGCGCCATGTCGAACTCTTCAGCGCGATGCCCGCGACGCCGCCTCCGGGGATGGCGCTGCGCACCAACCGCTTCGCCTGGACCCGCAGCCGCTTCGGGCCGCCGCGCACGCTGGCGGGCACCGACCTGATCGGCACCTCCCTCGTCGAGACCGGTGTCGTCGACCCCGAGCGGTACCTCGCCGTCGTCCGCTCGCTCGCCGAACGGCACGGCGCGAAGCGGTACTTCGCCCACCGCCGCGAGGCCGTCGACAAGCTCCACCGGCTCGCCGCCGAGACCGGCCTGGAGATCGTCCGGCCCGACCTCCCGCTCGAACTCGTCGCCCGCCGCGGCCCGATCGGCCGGACCGTCCTGTCCTTCCCCTCCACGGTCGTGCACACGCTGCCGCTCGCGCTCGGCGGTACGGGAGTCCGTATCGTCGTCATCGACATCGACCAGGAGTGGCTGACGGCCGCCGCCTCGCCGCGCGCCCACACCTTCCTGACCGGCATCAACCACTCGGCCCGTGACCTGCACGGCCTGAACGGGGCCGAGTCCCCGAGCCCGGCCTGAGTCCCGGGTCCCGCCTGAGTCCCAGGTCCCCGGGTCGGGCTCAAGTCCCGGGTCCGGCCTGAGCCCCAGGGCCCCGGGTCCGGCTCAAGTCCCGCCGCCTCAGGGGACTTTGGTGACTTTGGTGACGGCGGTGTCGTCGGCGTCGAGCCGCCGCCCGTCCGCGGCGTGGACCTCCAGCGTGCGCAGGGGACGTCCCTGGCGGAGGTCGGTCAGCTCCGAGTGCGGCTCGTCGGGGGCGAAGAGATTGCGCTCGCCCCACTGCCGCAGCGCGACGACGACGGGGAACAGATCCTTGCCCTTCGGCGTCAGTACGTACTCGCGGTAGGCGCTGCCGTCCGAGGCGGGGACGGTGTCGAGCACCCCGGCGGCGACCAGCGAGCGCAGGCGCGCGGTGAGGATGTTCTTCGCGACGCCGAGACCGCGCTGGAACTCCCCGAAGCGGCGGCTGCCGTCGAAGGCGTCCCGCACGATCAGCAGGGACCACCAGTCCCCGATGGTGTCGACCGAGCGCGCGACGGGGCAGTCGCTGTCGTCGAAGCGGGTCCGCTCCACCATGTCGCCCTCCCTCTGTGACGTGTTCCGTCCTGGTTGCATCATGCTACCGGATCGGCCTATGGTCCACCTGGTGGCAAGATGAAACCAGCGAGGGAGGGCGTGGCGTGGGAAGAGCGTGCGAGGTCGTGGGCGAGGCCGTTCCTGTCGATACGGCGCGGAGCGCGGGGCCCGGCGCGGCGAAACCCGGATTCACGCTGACCCGAGGCATCACCCTGCTCTTCGCGGTCGCCTGCGGCACCTCCGTGGCCAACGTCTACTTCGCGCAGCCCCTCCTGGTCACCATGGGCCGCGACTTCTCGATCGGTACGGCGACGGTCGGCGCGATCGTGACCCTGACCCAGGTCGGTTACGGCCTCGGCCTCTTCTTCCTCGTACCGCTCGGCGACCTGCTCGACGGCAGACGCCTCGTCGTGGCACAACTCCTGCTCCTGGCAGGGGCGTTGACGGCGGTCGGCACGGCGGGCGACGCGGCGCTCCTGCTCGTGGGGCTCGCCGCCGTGGGACTGCTCGCGGTCGTCACCCAGACGCTCGTCGCCTTCGCCGCGTCGCTGGCTCCGCCCGGCGAACGCGGGCGCGTCGTCGGCCTGGTGACCAGCGGCGTGGTCACCGGCATCCTGCTCGCCCGTACCGCCTCCGGCGTCCTGGCCGACCTCGCGGGCTGGCGCTCGGTCTACCTCACCTCCGCCGTCCTGACCTGCGCGCTCGCCCTGGCCCTGCACCGCCTGCTGCCGTCCCGTCCCGGCGCTCCGCGAACGTCCGGGGGATACGGGCGGCTGCTGCGCTCCACCGTCACGCTGTTCGCGCGGGAACGCCTGCTCCGGATACGAGCCCTGCTCGCGCTCCTGGTCTTCGCCGCCTTCAGCGTCCTGTGGAGCAGCGTCGCGCTGCCGCTCAGCGAACCCCCGCTCTCCTTGTCCCACACCGCGATCGGCGCCTTCGGCCTGGCCGGGGCCGCCGGCGCCCTGGCCGCCACCGCGGCCGGCCGCCTCAACGACCGCGGCCTGTCCCAGCGCACCACCGGCATCGCCCTGACCCTGCTCACCGTCTCCTGGCTGCCTCTCGCCTTCACCCGCCAGTCCCTCTGGGCCCTCGCTGTCGGCGTCATCGTCCTCGACCTCGCCGTACAGGCCGTCCACGTCACCAACCAGACCCTGGTCCACGCCTTCCGCCCCGAAGCCGGCAGCCGCCTCATCGGCGGGTACATGGTCTTCTACTCCCTCGGCAGCGCCTCCGGCGCCTTCGCCGCCACCACCCTCTACGCCGCCGCGGGCTGGCCCGCCGTCTGCGCCCTCGGCGCCGCCCTGAGCCTGGCCGCTCTCCTCCTCTGGGCGGCCACAACTCCGCGCCGCCGCGAACCGCGCTGACGCTGTGGGGCGAGCCGATCTTTTTGGGGCGCTGGGGGCACCTCCCAGCGGTATCTGGGGGAGGAACTGCGCGGGCGGCCGAGACGTGGCTGCACGTCACCCCCGGCCCCAGCGGGGCGATTCGGCTGTTGTCTGACCACCGGCCGGTGGGGCCAACGGGGCGGCGGCCCAGCCTCGTTCGCCTCACGTCAAGGCTGACGTAACCAAATGATCACCCCCGTGAGGTTGGCTTCGGGAATGACGGAGGGTTTAAGGGCCCCGGCCCACGTAGCGATCCTCGCCGGAGGCGACCCCGGTGGATTGGACGGCGACTCGCGTGCCCTGAGGGTGGCGGACGCGGCGCGGGCGGCGGGCTATCGGGTCACGCTGATCGGCAGGGCACCGGCGACGGTGACGCCGAAGGGCGTGGACGTACGGAAGGTCGCCGTGCGCGGCGTACTCGGCGCGCACCGGGTGCGGCGGCCGAGACCCGGGCTGCGTTGGCCGCTGGCGTACCGGAGCGCGGCGGCGTACGACCACCGCACGGCACTGGTGACGGCCGAGCGCGCGGTGCTGGTCACCCGCACCGCCGAACTGGACGTCGTGCACCGGGCGTTGCCGCTGCTCGCGGCGGCCCGCACGGGCCACGCGCTGGCGTGGCTGCGGCACGGACTGCGGGCCGGATGGACACGGCTGCGCGCGGCGCAGTACCTGGCGGCGGTCCGCCGCCGCAAAAGCCCGACGGCCCGGCTGGACAACTTCGTCACCGAGACGCTGCGGCTGCTGCTCGGCCGCCGCGCGTGGCGCCGCCTCGACCCCGGCCTGCTGGACGAGGAGGTCGCGTACGGCCCGGTGCTGGACGCCGTCCGCCCGCATCTGATCCACGCGCTCGGCCACCGGGCGCTCGGCGTCGCCACCCGCGCGGCGCTGCGGGCCGAAGGGGCGGGGCACCGTATCGAGGTCGTGTGGGACGCGCCGCCGCGCACCCCGGCCGCCTCCCGCCGCGCGGCCGTGGCGGGCGAGGCGTACGAACGGACCTTCGCGCCCGAGGCCGACGGCGTCGTCACCGTCGGCGAGGGCCTGGCAAGGGAGTTGCGCGCACGGCACCGGCTGTCGGCCACGCCCGCCGTAGTCCGCAACGCCCCGCCGCTGGCCGCCGCCTCCGTCGCCGCACACCCCGCGGGCATCAGGGCGCGCTGCCATCTGGCGCCCGACATCCCGCTGTTGGTGCACACAGGACCCGTCACCCCGGACCGCGGCCCGGCCACCGTCGTGGAGGCGCTGCCCAAGCTGTACGACCTGCACGCCGCCTTCGTCGTGCCCGACCCCGGCCACCCGCACCTGCGCGAGCTGCGCGAGCGCGCCGCCCAACTCGGCGTCCACGGACGGCTGCACGTCCTCCCGTACGTCCCCGTCGCCGAGATCCCGCGCTTCCTCGCGTCCGCCGACATCGGCGTCCTGCCCGTCCACCAACTCCCGCACCACCAAACGGTGCTGGCCACCCGCTACTTCGAATACGCCCACGCCCGGCTGCCCGTGGTCGTCAGCGACGTCCGCGCCATGGCCGCCGCCACCCTCGAACTCGGCAACGGCGAGGTCTTCCGCGCCCGCGACACCGCCGACTTCGTCCGCGCGGTCGGCGCCGTCCTCACCAACCCGCGCCGCTACCGCAAGGCATACGACCGCACCGACATCCTCCGCCAATGGTCCTGGCAGACCGAGTCCGCCCCCCTCCTCGACCTCTACACCCGCCTCCTGGGCCCCCGCCCCTCCGACACCTGAGCCCCCTGAGCCCCCGCCCGGTCCGCCAGCAACAGCGCGAGCGGCCCCGCGGGCAACAGAAACCGACCGTCTCCGGCGGCGCGCAAAGCCTCTCCCATGGACCACCACCCGAGCGCGAAGTCCGCTTCGCTTTCCGCGAGTTCCTGCGGACCACAACTCAGGCCGCGCGCTTCGTAGAGATACACGCGGGCGGGCGTGGCGACGGTGAACGCGAACGACCCCAGCGATCGCCACACCGCCTACCAGACCGTGGCCGGCGACCGGAAAGCCGGAGTGGAGATCGCCGCGCGTTCCTGCCGGACCCTCACACCCGACGCCCCGGCCGGGGTGCGAGCCCTGCTCCACGAGCGGTTGGCGTGGGCCTGCGCCGTCGCGGGACTCGCCACGGAAGCGGAGAAGGCGCTCAGCCACGCCGAGGAAGCACTGGCCGACGTCGGCGCCGCGCCCCAACCCGACTGGGTGGCATGGGTCGACAGCAACGAACTCCAGATCATGTCCGGCCGCTGCTGGAGCGAACTGCGCCGTCCGCTGCGCGCCGTGCCCGTGCTGCAGGCAGCACTGGCCGGGTACGACGACAGCCACGCCCGCGACAAAGCGCTCTACCTGTCGTGGCTGGCCGCCTCCTACCTGACCGCCGGAGAGATCGAACAGGCCGCCAAGGTCACCGGCCGCGCGCTCGACCTCGCCAACGGGGTCGCATCCGTCCGTCCGAAGCAGCGCCTCGCACCGTTTGTGGAGCGGCTCGCGCGGCACCGTGATGTCGCCGCGGTGGCGGACGTGCTGGAGAAGGCAGCGGTCTGAGGGTTACGAAGCCGCTTCGGGCGTGGTGTTCGTCTCGATCCACCGGAAGGACGCCTCCGAACCGGCGACGATCGGCACCGCCGACACCTCGGGGTTGTCCCACGGATGGTGCCGCAACAGATGATCTTCGAGGGCCTGGTACCGCTCCGCCCGGGTGGTCAGCAGCAACCGCCACTCCTCCCCGGTACCGAACTTCCCCAGGTGCCAGAACACCGATGTCACCGGCCCGACGACCTGCGCCCCCGCGGCCAGACGCTCACGCACCGCGGACGCGGCCAACTCCACCGCCTGGTCACGAGTTTCCGTAGCAGTGCTCACCTGAAGGAAGTCGCCCATGTCGCGAGAGTAACCGCCGCGTTGGGCGCGCAGCCGGGCGCGGTGGGCGGCGGAGGTGCGGGGCATGGGGCGTGGGGCGCGGAACACTCGGGCGGCACACGTTGCCGTAACACGAGGGTCGTAAGGTGAGGGGTCTCACCCGTGAGGCGGGGGTCGTCGGAGACGGTCGCGTTGCCTCGCGTGGGACGGCTCGTTGAGCCAGTATGGGTGTAAGAGACCTAAAAAGTTTTCTTACCCCCGAGGGTGACTGGGTATGCGCCGATCGGGCGACTTCTTCTCCTCCCGCAGGACAAAAACTTTCCCGATCACGTAAGAGGAGCCGGTGATGGGCCCTACGCTGACTGAGGTGAACGATTCACCTACACCGCCGTCCGACGGGCTGACCGCGGCTGTGCTGTCCGGTCTCGCCGAGACCGTCGTGGACGACGCACTGCGCGCCGAGCTGATCGCCTTCCGCCGTGACCTGCACAGGAACCCCGAACTGGGGCGGCAGGAGTTCCGGACGACCGAGCAGATCAGGGCGCGGCTGGAGCGCGCGGGGCTGAGTCCGCGGGTGCTGCCCGGCGGGACCGGACTGGTGTGCGACATCGGCGACACGGACGACAGCGGCAACGGCGGCGACAGCGGCGCGGCACGCCCCCAGCGCCCCCGCCTCGCCCTGCGCGCCGACCTGGACGCGCTGCCGGTGCCCGACACCAAGACCGTGGAGTACCGCTCGACGGTCGAGGGCCGGGCGCACGCGTGCGGCCACGACGTGCACACCACGATCGTGCTCGGCGCCGGCCTGGTCCTCGCGGAGCTGGACAAGCGGGGCACGCTCCCGCGCCCGGTGCGGCTGGTGTTCCAGGCGGCCGAGGAGATCATGCCCGGCGGCGCGCTGGACGCGATCAAGGCGAACGTGCTCGACGGCGTCGACCGTATCCTCGCGGTGCACTGCGACCCCAAGGTGGAGGTCGGCAGGATCGGGCTGCGCCAGGGGCCGATCACCTCGGCCGCCGACCGGCTGACCCTGACGCTGGAGGGCCCCGGCGGACACAGCGCCCGCCCGCATCTGACCACCGACCTGGTGATGGCCACCGCGAAGCTCGCCGCCGAACTGCCCGCCGTACTGGCCAGGCGCGTGGACCCCAGGTCCGGGCTGAGCATCGTGTGGGGCCGCATCCAGGCCGGGCACGCGGCCAACGTCATCCCGCAGTACGCGGAGCTGGAGGGCACCGTCCGCTGCCTGGACCTGACGGCCTGGCACGACGCACCCGACCTGGTGCACGAGGTGATCGACCAGATCACGGCGATGTACCGGGCGAAGTGCGAGATCACCTACCAGCGCGGTGTGCCGCCGGTGGTCAACGAGGCGGTCTCGGTGGAGCTGCTGCGGGACGCGATGACCGCGCGCTACGGCCTGCACGCGGTCGAGGACACCGAGCAGAGCCTGGGCGGCGAGGACTTCTCCTGGTATCTGGAGCGGGTGCCGGGCGCGCTGGCCCGGCTCGGCGTGCGGCCGGTCGGCGACACCGCCAAGCGCGATCTGCACCAGGGCGATTTCGACGTGGACGAGGGGGCGATCGCGGTCGGCGTGGAGCTTTTCACGGCGGCTGTCCTGCTGTCCTGACACCGGGTGAACCCCCCGCTACCGGTCCGTCACCTGGCTGAAATGCGTCGATCCGATAACGGGCCGTCATTCGGTCTTTACCTGACATCTACGCGCGTTAAGCTCCCGCTTAGCCAGCGCCGGACGGGGCGCTTCAGACTGAAGGGGACCCTCTTGCGCCGGGTATCCAAGATCATCGTCGCGGGTATGGTGTCCGCGACTCTGGGGCTCACTGCCACCGCGTGCGGCAGCAGCAGCTCCTCGGACAGCGGCAAGGACAAGGGCGTCGGTCTCGCCTTCGACGTCGGCGGCCGTGGCGACCACTCCTTCAACGACTCCGCGGCCCGCGGCATGGACAAGGCCGTCAAGGAGTTCAAGATCGGGTCGAAGGACCAGACCGCCAGCAACGGCGAGACGGAGTCCGACCGCGAGCAGCGCCTCGACCTCCTCGCGGGCGGCGGCTACAACCCCGTCGTGGCGGTCGGCTTCACCTACGGCGACTCGGTCACGAAGATCGCCAAGAAGTACCCCAAGGTGACCTTCGGCATCGTCGACTCGGTCGTGGACCTGCCCAACGTCGACTCCATGGTCTTCGCCACCGAGCAGAGCTCGTACCTCGCCGGTGTGGCCGCGGCCCTGAAGACCAAGACCAACAAGGTCGGCTTCATCGGCGGTGTGCACAACACCCTGATCGGCACCTTCGACGCGGGCTTCGCCCAGGGCGTCAAGGACACCAAGCCGTCGGTCCAGCTCACCCGCCAGTACCTGTACGAGACCGACACCAAGGGCTTCAACGACCCGACGTCGGCGCAGGGCAAGGCGCAGGGCATGCTCGACAGCGGCGTGGACGTGATCTACACCGCCGCCGGTCTGTCCGGTGACGGCGCGATCCAGGCGGTGGCGGGCAAGGCCGGCGCCTGGGCGATCGGCGTGGACTCCGACCAGTACGAGGACCCGGCCCTGGCCAAGTACAAGGACCACATCCTGACCTCGGCGGTCAAGAACGTCGACGTGGCCACGTACGACCTGATCAAGTCGGTGCACGAGGGCAAGGCCAAGACCGGCACCAACACGTACGACCTGGCCAACGACGGTGTGTCGCTGGCGACGTCCGGCGGTTTCATCGCCGACATCCAGTCGCAGCTCGACACGGCCAAGCAGAAGATCGTCTCGGGCGCGATCAAGGTGAGCTCGAAGCCGTGACGTAAGCCGGGGACCCGGCCACGGGTCCCCGCTGGACCGGCGGTACGACAACCGGTTCGCGAGGCTCGGCGGGGGGATGCTGCGGCGCCCCCCGCCGAGCCTCGATCACTGTGCGGAACCATCCGGGAACACCCGGAAATCCCAGGAACCGTCCTGTCGGAATCCCGTGGTCCCCAGCCTGTGGAATGAACACAACTACGCGCGTAGAGTGCCATTTCCGCGATACGTTCACGCGATACCTTCACCCCACCCGCCCTGCCGCTCCGAGCCTTTCCCCCCAGGAGAGTGCGTCATCAACGCGTCCACGAGTCCACCCGCCGCCCCGGCCCCCGGCCGGTCCGCCGCGCCGCCCGCCGTCGAACTGCGCGGCATCACCAAGCGGTTCCCCGGCGTCGTCGCCAACCACGACATCGACATCACTGTGCGCAGCGGCACCGTGCACGCCCTCGTGGGCGAGAACGGCGCCGGCAAGTCCACCCTGATGAAGATCCTCTACGGCATGCAGAAGCCCGACGAGGGCACCATCGCCATCGACGGCGAGGTGGTGACGCTCGGCGACCCCGGCGACGCCATCGCCCGCGGGATCGGCATGGTGCACCAGCACTTCATGCTCGCCGACAACCTCACCGTGCTGGAGAACACCGTCCTCGGCAGCGAGGGCCTGCACGGCATCGGCGGCAGGGCCCGCGCCCGGATCAAGGAGCTGTCCGACGCCTACGGCCTCGGCGTACGCCCCGACGTCCTGGTCGAGGACCTGGGCGTCGCCGACCGGCAGCGGGTGGAGATCCTCAAGGTCCTCTACCGCGGCGCCCGCACGCTGATCCTGGACGAGCCGACCGCCGTCCTGGTGCCGCAGGAGGTCGACGCGCTCTTCGAGAACCTGCGCGGACTGAAGGCCGAGGGCCTGACCGTCATCTTCATCTCGCACAAGCTCGGCGAGGTGCTGTCGGTCGCCGACGTCATCACCGTCATCCGGCGCGGCACCACCGTCGGCGAGGCGGACCCGGGGACCACCACGGCCAAGCAGCTCGCCGAGCTGATGGTCGGCAGCGAACTGCCCTCGCCCGAGACCCGCGAGTCGACCGTCACCACCGAGCCGATGCTCACCGTGGACGGGCTGCGGCTGGGCACCGTCGACCTCGACGGCATCGAGCGCAAGGTGCTCGACGACATCTCCTTCACCATCCACAAGGGCGAGATCCTCGGCATCGCGGGCGTCGAGGGCAACGGCCAGGCCGAACTGGTCGAGGCCATCATGGGCATGCGGGAGCTGGACTCCGGCGGCCTCGTGCTCGACGGCCGCGACATCGCCCACGTGCCGACCCGCAAGCGGCGCGAGGACGGCATCGGCTACATCCCCGAGGACCGGCACCGGCACGGCCTGCTGCTGGAAGCGCCGCTGTGGGAGAACCGCATCCTCGGCCATGTCACCGAGCGCCCCAACAGCCGCGGCTTCCTGATCGACTCCGGCGCCGCCCGCCGCGACACCGAGCGGATCGTCACGGAGTACGACGTCCGTACCCCCGGCATCGAGGTCACCGCGGCCTCGCTGTCCGGCGGCAACCAGCAGAAGCTGATCGTCGGCCGCGAGATGAGCCACCTGCCCAAGCTGCTGATCGCCGCGCACCCCACCCGGGGCGTGGACGTCGGCGCGCAGGCGCAGATCTGGGACCAGATCCGTGAGGCTCGCCGCGAGGGTCTGGCGGTGCTGCTGATCTCCGCCGACCTCGACGAGCTGATCGGCCTGTCCGACACTCTGCGCGTCATGTACCGGGGACGGCTCGTCGCCGACGCCGACCCCGCCACCATCACCCCGGAAGAGCTGGGATCCGCGATGACCGGTGCCGCCAGCGGCCATCTCGAACACGGGGCCGGGACCGACACCTCGGCCGTTTCAGAGGACCGGCCCAAGAAGCTCGGGGGAGAGGACCGATGAAGAAGTTCGACAAGGACCGGCTGGCCCTGGGCGTCGCCGCCCCCGTGCTCGCCGTCGTCGGCGCGCTGGTGGTCACCGCCCTGGTGCTGCTGGCCACCGGCAAGGAGCCGTTCCACGCGTTCGACGTGATGGTGAACTACGGCAGCAAGACCGACAGCCAGGTCTACATCCTCAACAAGGCGACCACGTACTACCTCGCGGGTCTCGCGGTGGCGGTCGGCTTCCGGATGAACCTGTTCAACATCGGTGTGGACGGCCAGTACCGGCTCGCGGCCTTCTTCGCCGCCGCCGCGGGCGGCGCGATGTCGATCCCCGGCATCATCCAGATCCCGGTCATCATCCTCACCGCCATGGTCGTCGGCGCGCTGTGGGCGGCCATCGCGGGTGTCCTCAAGGTGACCCGGGGGGTCAGCGAGGTCATCTCCACGATCATGCTGAACTCCCTCGCGGGCATCGTGATCGGCTACTTCCTGCGCGACGGACGGCTCGGCGTCACCGACAAAGCGGCGAACATGATCTCCACCAAGCCGCTGCCGTCCTCCAGCCACCTGTTCAACTTCACCACCTCCACCGACCCGGTCTTCGGCTTCATCGTCTTCGCGGTGCTGGCCGGTGTCATCTACTGGTTCGTGCTCTCGCGCACCCGCTTCGGCTTCGACCTGCGCGCGGTCGGCCGCTCGGAGTCCGCCGCCGAGGCCAGCGGCGTCAGTGTCAAGAAGATGGTCGTCACCAGCATGCTGATCTCCGGCGCGATGGCCGGACTCGTCGGCATGCCGACCCTGCTCAACCAGTCGTACGAGTACGGCACGGACTTCCCGACCGGTATCGGCTTCACCGGTATCGCGGTCGCCCTGCTCGGCCGCAACAACCCGATCGGCATCGGCATCGGCGCCCTGCTCTGGGCCTTCCTGGAGCGGGCCTCCAACGGCCTGGAGTTCGAGGGGTACGACAAGGAGATCGTCGGCGTCATCCAGGGCGTCATCGTCCTGGCCGTCGTCATCGCCTACGAACTGGTCCGCCGCTACGGCATCACCCGCCAGCAGCGCCAGGTGGGCGCGGAACTCGCCGCGGCGTCCGGTCCGGGCAACGGAACAGGCCCCGGCACCGGCAACGGTTCAGGCAACGGCACCGGCAATGGCCCCGACTCCGGCCCCGACGACAAGCAGGAGGTGACGGCGTGACTGCCACCGCTACCCAGACCCCGCCGCCGGCCGCGCCGCGCGTGACCAACGGCGGCAAGGCGCCCCGGCTCAAGCTCACCTTCCCGGTGATCCTGCTGATGATCGCCGCCGCGCTGATCGTCGTCTCCCTGGTCCGGATCATCACCGGCGCGAACGACATCACCTCCGACGGCCAGATCGCCGGAGCGCTCGCCGGCGCCGTACCGATCGGCCTGGCAGGACTCGCCGGTCTGTGGTCCGAGCGGGCCGGTGTGGTCAACATCGGCCTCGAGGGCATGATGATCCTCGGCGCCTTCTTCGGCGCGGCGGTGGGCTGGCAGACCGACCCGTGGCTCGCCGTCCTGGCCGGTGTGCTCGGCGGCGCGGCGGGCGGCCTCGTGCACGCGATCGTCACCGTCACCTTCGGCGTCGACCACATCATCGCCGGTGTCGCCATGAACATCCTCGCCACCGGCGTCACCGCGTACCTCGCCAAGCGCTGGTTCACCGTCGGCGAGGCGGCCTCCAAGGGCGGCAGCCCCAAGCAGTCCCCGCCGATGGACTCCATCAAGTCCTTCACCGTGCCCGGACTCTCGCACTGGCTGGCCACCGTCGAGAACCACCACTGGTTCCTGATCTCCGACGTGGCGGGCATCCTCGGCGGCCTGGTCACGCACATCTCGTCGCTGACCATCCTCACGCTGGTGCTCTTCGTCGCCACCTTCTTCGTGCTGTGGCGCACCGCCTTCGGCCTGCGGCTGCGGTCCTGCGGCGAGAACCCGGTCGCCGCCGAATCCCTCGGCGTCAACGTGTACTTCTACAAGTACATGGCCGTCATCGTCTCCGGCGGCCTCGCCGGACTCGGCGGCGTCTTCCTCGCCATCGGCACGCACTTCTACCTCGCGGGCCAGACCGGCGGACGCGGCTACATCGGTCTCGCCGCCATGATCTTCGGCAACTGGCGCCCCGGCGGACTCGCCATGGGCGCGGGCCTGTTCGGATACGCCGACAGCCTCCAGCTCCGCAACGGCAGCTCCTCCGTGCACGCCCTGCTGCTCCTGCTCGCGCTGCTGCTGCTGGCCATGGCCGCCTGGAAGTTCTTCCGCAAGTCCTACGTGCCCGCCGCCGTCGCCCTGGGCTTCGCCGTCCTGCTGGCCGTCTGGTACGCGCTGACCGACTCCGTCCCCGACGAGGTCGTCCAGGCCACGCCGTACGTCGCCACGCTGCTCGTCATGGGCCTGTCCGCACAGCGGCTGCGCATGCCGAAGGCGGACGGGGTCCCGTACCGGAAGGGGGAGGGCGGATGACGCCTCCCGTCACCGACCCGGCCGCCGTCGACTGGGACCGCCTGCGGTCCGCCGCCCGGGAGATCATGGAGAAGGCGTACGCGCCCTACTCCGGTTTCCCGGTCGGCGCCGCGGCGCTGGCCGTCGCCGACGACGGCACGGTCCGTACGGTCGTCGGCTGCAACGTCGAGAACGCCGCGTACGGGGTCGCGCTGTGCGCCGAGTGCGGGCTGGTCTCGGCGCTGCACGCCTCGGGCGGCGGCAGACTGACCGCCTTCACCTGCTCCGACCTGCGCGGCAACCTGTTGATGCCGTGCGGGCGGTGCCGCCAACTGCTGTGGGAGAACGGCGGCCCCGGCCTGCTGGTCGACACCGCGGGCGGCATCCGGCCGATGAGTGAGATCCTGCCGGACGCGTTCGGCCCGGAAGACCTGAACCGCTGACGCGGTTGAACCGCCAGACCGCTAGGACTATTCGTGGACGTCATTTCCGTCATCCGTACCAAGCGGGACCGCCAGAGGCTGAGCGACGACCAGATCGACTGGGTCATCGACGCCTACACGCGCGGTGCCGTCGCCGACGAGCAGATGTCGGCGCTCGCCATGGCCATCCTGCTCAACGGCATGGACCGCGCCGAGATCGCCCGCTGGACCGCCGCGATGATCAACTCCGGTGAGCGGATGGACTTCTCGGCGCTCACCCGCCCCACCGCGGACAAGCACTCCACCGGCGGCGTCGGCGACAAGATCACGCTGCCGCTGGCCCCGCTGGTCGCCGCGTGCGGCGCCGCCGTCCCGCAGCTCTCCGGGCGCGGCCTCGGCCACACCGGGGGCACCCTCGACAAGCTCGAATCCATCCCCGGCTGGCGCGCCTCGATCTCCAACGAGGAGATGCTGGCCGTCCTGGACGACGTCGGCGCCGTCATCTGCGCCGCCGGGGACGGGCTCGCGCCCGCCGACAAGAAGCTGTACGCGCTGCGCGACGTGACCGGGACGGTCGAGGCCATCCCGCTGATCGCCTCCTCGATCATGTCCAAGAAGATCGCCGAGGGCACCGGGTCGCTCGTGCTCGACGTCAAGGTCGGCTCCGGCGCCTTCATGAAGTCCCTTGAGGACGCACGGGAGTTGGCGTCCACCATGGTCGGGCTCGGCACCGACCACGGCGTCCGCACGGTCGCCCTGCTCACCGACATGTCCGTACCCCTCGGGCTCACCGCGGGCAACGCGCTCGAAGTCCGCGAATCCGTCGAGGTGCTGGCCGGTGGCGGCCCCGCCGATGTCGTCGAGCTGACCCTGGCGCTCGCCCGCGAGATGCTGGCCGCCGCCGGGCTTCCCGACGCCGACCCCGCCAAGGCGCTCGCCGACGGCTCCGCCATGGACGTCTGGCGCCGCATGATCCGCGCCCAGGGCGGTGACCCTTCCGCTCCGCTCCCGGTGGCCCGCGAAACCCTCGTCGTCCCCGCGCCCGCCTCCGGCGTCCTCACCTCCCTCGACGCCTACGCCGTCGGCGTCGCCGCCTGGCGGCTCGGCGCCGGCCGCGCCCGCAAGGAGGACTCCGTCCAGGCGGGGGCCGGGGTCGAGCTGCACGCCAAACCGGGCGACTCCGTCGTAGCGGGCCAGCCCCTCCTGACCCTCCACACCGACACGCCGGAAAAGTTCCCGTACGCGGAGGAAGCCCTCGACGGCTCCTTCTCCGTTGCCCCGGAGGGTGCCTCCTTCTCCCCCCGCCCGATCATCCTCGACCGCATCGTCTAGGCCCCGGCACCGGGCCCGCTCACGACATTGCCCTGCCGGGGGGCACGGTGCCCGTGCGCAGGGCCTGGTTTTTAGGGGCGCGGGGAACTGCGCGCTCAGCCACGACGTGCGTGCACGTCACCACCGGCCCCAGCGGGGCAATTCGGTTGTCCCCGGACCACCGGTCCGGTGGGGGCGGGCCGCGCAGTTCCTCCCCCAGCTACCGCTGGGAGGTGCCCCCAGCGCATTACAGGATCGGCCCACCGCCCCGGGTGGAAGGGGCGTCGGGGCCGCGCCCCGTAGAAGATCGGCTCACCGCCCCGGAGGGGCTCCCCGGGGATGTGTCAGGATCGGCGGATGGTGGGGATGAGGACGTGGGCGGTGGCGGCGGCGGCCGCAACGGTGTTGGCGGTAGGCGGGTGCGGGACGGACGGGGGGTCCGAGGCGGCCGTGGGGCTGCCGACGGACGCGGCACCCCCCGCGCCGGCGCCGGTGGTGACGGAACCGCCGTGTCCGGAGGGCGGCCTGGCCGTCACCGGTGAGGAACCGGACGCCGCGATGGGTCTGCGGGCGATGGCCGTCTACGTGACGAACTGCGGGAAGTCGCCGCGCACGGTGGAGGGTTACCCGCGGACGTATGTCCTGGACAAGGCGCGCGAGCGCCTGAAGGTGACGGTCCATCAGGGCTTGTCGATCACGACCGGCATCGACGACCCGGCCCCGACACGTATCGAACTGCGGCCGGGACAGCGGGCGTTGACAGTGCTGGTGTGGCGCAACACGGTGACGGACAGCACGGTGGCGGCGAGCACGGGCGAATACCTGGAGATCACGCCGGTCAAGGACGCCCCGCCCCAACGCGTGACGATGATGGTCGACTTGGGCACCACCGGAAAGCTGGACGTCACGGCGTGGCGGCGCCCGGCCGCCTGAGCGCGAGGCCCGCGACGAGCCCGACGGCGCCGACGGTCGCCAGCGCGAGCGACACCGTCGCGCCCCACCCCCCGGCGTGGAACGCGCTGGCGCCGAGCGTGCCGCCGAGGCTGTTGCCGATGTAGTACGCGGTCAGGTAGAGCGCGGACGCCTGCGCGCGGCCCGTGAGGGCCGTCCGGCTGACCGCGCCGGAGGCGGCCGAGTGGCCGGTGAAGAAACCGGCCGTGACCAGGACGAGCCCGAGCAGGATCAGGGCCAGGGACCCGGACAGGGTGAGCAGCAGCCCGGCGGCGCACAGTACGGCGGCGACGCTGAAGGCGCCGCGCAGGCCCGTACGGGCGAGGAGCGCGCCGGACGCGGCGGAGGCGGCCGTACCGACGAGGTAGACGAGGAAGATCGCGCCGACGGCGGTCTGGGAGAGGCCGAAGGGCGCGGCGGTCAGCCGGTAGCCGAGGACGGTGTAGACGGCGCCGAAGACCGCCATGAAGAGCAGGCCGATCGCGTAGAGGCCGCGCAGCAGCGGGTCGCCGAGGTGCCCGGTGACCGTGCGCCACAGCGCGGCCGGACGCACGGGTCCCGGCGTGAAGTGCCGGGCGGGCGGCACGAGCAGCCGGAAGGCGACCGCGCAGGCCAGCGCCGACAGGCCGACGGCGAAGAGCGCGGCGCGCCAGCCGAACGCCTCGGAGAGGACCCCGCCGACGACGCGCGAGCTCATGCCGCCGATGGAGTTGCCCGCCACGTACAGGCCGATCGCGGAGGGGACGGCGGCCGGGTGGACTTCCTCGGCGAGATACGCCATCGCGGTCGCGGGCAGCCCGGCGAGCGCCACGCCCTGCACGGCGCGCAGCGCGACGAGGACGGCCAGGTCGGGCGCGAAGGGCACGGCGAGGGCGAGCAGCGAGGCGGCGAAGACGGAGGCCGTCATCACCGGCGTACGGCCGTACTTCTCGCTGAGGGCGCTGACCGGCAGGAGCGCGACGGCCAGCGCGGCCGTCGTCGCCGAGACGGTGAGGCTGGCCCGCGCGGGGCTCAGCGACAGGCCGGAGGACAGGGCGGGCAGCAGCGCCTGCGTGGAGTAGAGCAGGGCGAAGGTGGCCAGTCCCGCGGCGAACAGCGCGAGGTTGGCGCGGCGGTAGCCGGGGGAGCCGGGGCGGAGCCGGTCATCGGCCGTGGTGGCGGCCTGCGTTCGGGCTCGGGCGTTCGCGCGGGTCGCGGCGACCGCCCCGGTATCGGCGTGTGACATGTCACGACCGTAGGGGCGTCCACATTTATGCGTCCAATGCACAGATCGTGCATGATTGATGCACTGGTGCATGAGCGCAGGTGGAGGGGGCATATACGGTGGCCGACACAGCCGGTACGGGGCCGGACCCGGAGTCCTGGGGCGCGCTGCTGGCACCGCGCCTCGCGCAGTTCGCGGCCGTGGCGCGGCACGAGCATGTGACGCGCGCCGCCCAGGAGTTGGGCATGCCGCAGTCGACGCTCAGCCGCGCGCTGGCCCGCCTCGAAGCCGATCTCGGTGTCGCCCTCTTCGCCCGCCACGGCCGCGCCGTCCGCCTCACCCGCGCCGGGGTCACCTTCCGCGCCGCCGCCGAGCGGGCGCTCGCCGAGGTGGAACGGTCCGCCGAGTCCGTACGCCTCGACGCCGATCCCGACAGCGGGCGGGTCGCCTTCGGGTTCCTCCACACGCTCGGGCCCGAGACCGTCCCCTCCCTCCTGCGCGCCTTCCGCGCCGAGTATCCGCGCGTCCGCTTCCAGCTCGTGCAGACGTACGGCGAGGCCATGCTGGAGCGCCTGCGGCTGGGCGAACTCGACCTCTGCCTGACGTCCCCGCCGCCGGACGAGGCGGGTCTCGTCGTCCGCAAACTCGACGAGCAGCGGCTGCGGCTCGTCGTCCCGGCCGGGCACCGGCTGGCCGGCCGCAAGCGCGTGCGGCTCGCCGAGGCCGCCGCCGAGGCGTTCGTCACGCTCGAACCGGGCTACGGGCTGCGGCGCATCACCGACGCCTTGTGCGCCGAGGCCGGGTTCACGCCGAGGGTCGCCTTCGAGGGCGAGGAGGCCGAGACGCTTCGGGGGCTGGTCGCCGCCGGGCTCGGCGTCGCCGTCCTTCCCCCGCCGGCCGTGCCCCGGCCCGGCGTCGTCGAACTCGACCTCACCGGGCGACGTGCCGTCCGCGAGATCGGTCTCGCCTGGCTCGACGGCGCCCCGGCCCCGCCCCCGGTCGCCGCTTTCCGTGCTTTCCTGCTCGCCCAGACGGGCACCCTTCTGCCGGCCTGAGCCGGTCTCCTGCGGAGGGCGAAGCCCGTCGTCTTTGGGGCGCGGCCCCTGTACGGTTCCTTGGCGTGGGACGCCAGCCCATGTTTTTAGGGGCGCGGGGAACTGCGCGCTCAGCCACGACGGCGGCGCGGGTAAAAAACCGCCCCAGTGGGGCAGACGCTGTGTGTTTCGCGACCACCGGCCGGTGGTGGGCTGGCCGCGCAGTTCCCCGCGCCCCTACGGGGCACTCACCTCCGTCCGCGCGGCGCAGTTCCCCGCGCCCCTACGGGGCACTCACCTCCGTCCGCGCGGCGCAGTTCCCCGAGCCCCTACGGGGCACGTACCTCCGCCAGGCGCGGGAACAGGGGCCTCGCCCCTGAGGGGGCCGTAAGGGGGCGGGTCAGACGCGGAGGGACTTGCCGAAGCCGGAGGCCAGGGGCATGCGGAGGCCGAGAGGCGGCGGAGCCGCGAGGGCGTCGGCGATGGGCCGGGCGTGGGGCCGGTCGAGAAGCGAGCCGAGGACGAAATCGGAGGTGAGGGCGAAGACCTCGCTGCGGTGCTGGTGGAGGCCGTGACCGTCGGAGTGCACCTCGAAGCGGCAGGTGTCGCGGTTGACGTTCTTGAGGCGTTCGGCGAAGCCGTAGGAGATGTCGGGCGCGGTGGACTCGTCCTCGGTGCCGTGGACGAGCAGCACGCGCCGCCCGATGAGCTGCTTGACCGGCTCGGGCTCGGCACCGCGCGGCAGCCACGGAGAGAGCGCGACGACGGAGGTCACGGCGGGATGACCGGCGGCGTGGAGGGCGGCCCGCGCGCCCATGTCCATGCCGACGAGGCAGACGGGCACGTCACCGTAGCGCCGTACGGCCTCGCCGACCGCCCACTCGGCGTCCTCCGCCGGATGCGCGTGCCCGCCGTTCCAGCCGCGGAAGCGGTAGTGCACGACGTGCGCGGCCACCCCGTCGGCGGCCCCTTCGCGGACGAGATGGCGGGCCAGCGGCCACATGACGGCCGCCGCCACCGGGGAGCGGCGCCGGGTGCTCAGCGCGTCACCGCCGGGCAGGGCGAGCACGACGGCGCGCACCGTGGCGCCGGTATCGTGTTCGCGCTGCCTCGGCGCGGGCACCAGCCCGGACGGCACCGGGCGGCCCAGTCGTGCGCCACGCGCCGGTAATGCTTGGGAAGCCATGGCGCAACGATGGCAGACGCAGGGGTGTGCACTGTATGGCCGGGCGGAAAATTGTTGGGCGCAGCGCGATATCTACGCGCGTAGGGGCTATCGTTTGAGCATGCAGAACCCCAAACCGAGCACTCCCACCCCGGAACAGATCCGCCGCGCCCCCAAGGCGCTGCTCCACGACCACCTCGACGGCGGACTGCGCCCCGGCACGATCGTGGACATCGCGCGCGCGACCGGTTACGACGCGCTGCCCGAGACCGATCCGGACAAGCTCGGCGCGTGGTTCCGCGAGGCCGCCGACTCCGGTTCGCTGGAGCGGTATCTGGAGACGTTCGCGCACACCTGCGCCGTGATGCAGACGCGGGACGCGCTGGTACGGGTCGCCGCCGAGTGCGCGCAGGACCTGGCGGCCGACGGCGTGGTCTACGCCGAGATCCGGTACGCGCCCGAGCAGCACCTGGAGCGCGGCCTGACCCTCGAAGAGGTCGTCGAGGCGGTCAACGAGGGCTTCAGGGAAGGCGAGCGCCGGGCGCGCGAGGACGGCCACCGCATTCGCGTCGGCGCGCTGCTGACCGCGATGCGGCACGCCGCCCGCTCCCAGGAGATCGCCGAACTGGCCAACCGCTACCGGGACCTGGGCGTCGTCGGCTTCGACATCGCGGGCGCCGAGGCCGGTTACCCGCCCACCCGGCACCTGGACGCCTTCGAGTACCTGAAGCGCGAGAACAACCACTTCACGATCCACGCGGGCGAGGCGTTCGGCCTGCCGTCCATCTGGCAGGCGCTCCAGTGGTGCGGCGCCGACCGGCTCGGGCACGGCGTGCGGATCATCGACGACATCTCCTCCGACGGGCGCGGCGACCAGGTCAAGCTCGGCCGCCTGGCGTCGTACGTGCGCGACAAGCGCGTGCCGCTGGAGATGTGCCCCACCTCCAACCTCCAGACCGGCGCGGCCAGCTCGTACGCCGAGCACCCGATCGGTCTGCTGCGGCGGCTGCACTTCCGGGTCACCGTGAACACCGACAACCGGCTGATGTCCGGCACCAGCATGAGTCAGGAGTTCGAGCACCTCGTGGAGGCGTTCGACTACACCCTCGATGACATGCAGTGGTTTACCGTCAATGCGATGAAATCAGCGTTCATCCCTTTCGATGAACGTCTGGCCATGATCAATGAGGTGATCAAGCCGGGGTACGCGGAGCTGAAGGCCGAGTGGCTGTTCCGGCAGTCGGCCGCCGCACCGACCCTGGCCAGCGATTCCGTGCCCGACGAGGGCTGACGGAACACCTTCACGGCGCGGCCGGCCCGAGGGGTGACGGCCGCGCCACGCCGTTTGCACGGCCGGTCAACATCTGACTACGTTCCGAAGTCATGCAGACCCGTACCCAGAAGACCCTCGCCACCACCGTGCTCGGCCTCGCCTTCGCCGCCGCCGCGGCGGGCACCGCCTCCGCGGCCTCCCTCCCGGCCCTGCCGATCACCGACCAGGCCGGTTCGCTGCTCGGCCACGCCGGTTCGCCCACCGTGCTCGACGGGACTCCGGTCGGCACCGCCGCCAAGCTCCTGCCCGGCGCCGCCGACAGCGCCAACGGCGCGCAGCAGGCGCTGACCAACGGCACCTCCGCGCTCCCCGGCAACCCGGGCAAGCTGCTGCCCTCCGGCAACCAGGTCAGCCCGGCGAACGGCCTCCTCGGCGGCCTCCCGGTCGGCGGCCTCACCGGCAAGTAGGCCGCGGACACGTCGGCGCGTCTCCACGTACGCACGTCGGCACGGAGCAAGCAGGCAGGCACCGGCCGGAGTACGTACCGCCTCCGCGCGTACCGCCTCGGTACGTCGGCCGACCGGTCAGACCCCCACGGGCCGCGCCCCCGCCGAGCGATCCTCGGCAGGGGGCGCGGCCCGCTTGCGTGCCTCGCGCCTGCGCAGCGCGCGCCGCGCGGGCGGCACCACCAGGAGGTGCGCCAGCGCCACGCCCGCCGTGTTGAGCAGCAGCGCGTCCACGTCGAAGAGCTGGCCCGGCACCATCGTCTGAAGGAACTCCAGGGTCAGCGACACCATCAGCGAGGCGAAGACCGTCCGCGCGAAGGACGCGAAGCCCGAGGTGCGGACCCGGCCGCCGGCCATCGGCAGCAGCACGCCCAGCGGCGCGAGCAGCCCCAGGCCCTCGGCGATCCGCCGGGCCGCCTCGCCCGCGCTCATCGCCAGGTCGGCGCGGATCGTGCCGAACGGCCGCAGATTCGGCGCGGGCACCCACGCCACGTAATGCGGACGCAGCAGCAGCCAGGCGACGAAAGCGAGGTACGCGGCGGTGAGCAGCAGCCCGGCCGCGCGCACCCTGAAACTGGAGCCTTCGTGCCGCACGCCCTCCAAGACGCGGCTTCACCCCACCGCGGTTCCCGCGCTGTCCGCGGCGTCCGGGCGGGTCCGCAGGTCGGGCGTGCAGGCGTAGCGGCGCGGCTTGCTGTCGGGGTCGTCGCCGCCGAGCACCACACCGCCGTCGCCGGTGACCGACGGGTCGTCGACGAGCGTGCAGACGATCTGCGCGAGCGCGAACGACGGCAGCTCGTCCACCGGCTGGTTCAGCCGCAGCGCGTTCTCGGGATCGCCCTTGAACGGCCCCAGGATCTCCAGGCTGCCCGGCACCTCGGTGGAGAAACCGGCCTGCGCCTCGGCCGACAGCGGGCTGCGCTGCAACTGCGCGACCAGCTCCCTGACCTGCGTCAGCCGGTCGATCCTGCCCGGCCGCAGCGTCACATTCCGCTTGACCGGCGTGGTCTGCATGCTGCACACCAGATACACCTGGCGTACGACGGTGTCCGTCTCCGGCGCCTTGCCGTCGCGCGGCACCGCGCACGACACCCGTGACGGCGCGGGCCCCGCGTCCACCGGGACCGTGGTCGACCGGATGCCGCAGCCGCCGATCAGCGGCAGCGCGGCGAGCAGGACGACGGCCAGCACCTTGTGTGGCGCATGTCTCATCCGGCCGAGGCTCATCGGGCGGCGTCTCATCGAGCGGTGGTTCATCAGGCCGTATCTCGTCGGGCCGTATCTCGTCGGGCGGTGTCTCGTCGGGCGGTATTTCGTCGGGCGGTGTCTCATCGCGCGTCACCGCCGGGCCCCTGCGACGTGCCCGTGGCGCCCGAGCCGTTCGCGCCCCCGTCGCCGTCCACGTCGTCCTCGTCCTCGTCGGTGCGCGGCCTGACCGGCAGCCGCAGCGTGAAGACCGCGCCGCCGTCCGGGGAGTTGGCCGCCGTGATGTCGCCGCCGTGGATGTGCGCGTTCTCCATCGCGATCGACAGGCCGAGACCGCTGCCCTCGGAGCGGGCGCGCGAGGCGTCCGCCTTGTAGAAGCGGTCGAAGACATGCGGGAGTACGTCCTCGGGGATGCCGGGGCCGTGGTCGGAGACCGCGATGACGACGTCGCCGTCCGCGCCCCCCTCCCTGCGCAGGCTGACCCGGACCGGGGAACCGCCGTGCTTGAGCGCGTTCCCGATCAGATTCGCCATGATCACATCCAGCCGTCGCGGGTCCAGGGTGGCCAGCAGGCCGCGCGGCGCGTCCAGTTCGACCGAGTCGACCCACGCCCTGGCGTCCATGCAGGCCATCACCATGTCCGCGACGTCGACCTCGTCGACCCGCAGCTTCGCGGTGCCCGCGTCGAAGCGGGTGACCTCCATCAACGTCTCCACCAACTCGTTCAGCCGCCGCGTCTCGCTGACCACCAGCCGTACCGCCGGGGCGATCATCGGGTCCAGCGCCTCCGCCTCGTCCTCCAGCACATCGGTGACCGCCGTGATGGCCGTCAGCGGGGTGCGCAACTCGTGCGACATGTCGGCCACGAAGCGGCGGCTGGCCGCCTCCCGCGCGCTCAACTCCTCGACGCGGCTCTCCAGCGCCTCGGCCGCGCTGTTGAACGTCCGTGACATCTCGGCGAGTTCGTCGGTGCCCGACACCTTCAGCCGGGTGTCCAGGTGGCCTTCGCCGAGCCGCTGCGCCGCCTCACCGAGCCGCCGCACCGGACGCAGGACGGTCGAGCCCGCCGCCTGGGCGAGCAGCGCGGCGCCCACCAGAGCGAGCAGGGTCGCGATCCCCAGCGACCAGGCGAGGGAGTTGAGGTCCTTGCGCTCCGCGTCCAGCGACTTGAGCATGTAGCCGGTCGCGCCGTCGTCGTTGATCCGCGCGCCCGCTACCAGATACGGGCGGCCCTGCAACGAGATGCGCATCCACCGCAGGTGGTAGCGGTTGTGGTCCTTGGCGTCCGGGGTGTTGACCGCCCGCTGCAACTGCGCGGGCACGTCGTCCAGCGTGAACACGTCCCGGTTGGAGGGCGCGGCGCACGGCGCGTTGTCCCGCGTCGTGTCGATCAGCACCACCTGGTATGTGTCGGGTCCGCCGATCCGGCCCGCCGCGGTGTTCAGCGACTCGCAGGTCGGTGAGACCGGCAGCGAGGCCGCGTTGCGCTGCAAGGAGTCACGGAAGTCGTTCAGCGCGCTGTTCTGCGCGCGGGTCAGCACCGCGTCGCGGTTGAGCCAGTACGCGATGCCGGAGACGGAGACGGCGGCCGTGAGCGCGACGGCCGCGAAGACCGCGACCAGGCGCAGCCGCAGACTCGTCCAACGCACCATGCCGGGCGACCAGTTCCAGCCCCGGTCGCGTTCCTGGCCGGTGGCGGAGCCGGTGCCGGTGCCGGTGGCGGTGCCGTCGGAACCGCCGTCGTCCGAAGGGCCGTTGTCGGTCGGGCCGCTCTCGGAGGGGTCGTCGTGCCGATCCTGCCGGTCGTGCCGTTCCTGCCCGCCGTGCCCGCCGTGCCCGTCGCCGAACCGCGATGTCACTGGGGCGTGTCCAGGCGGTAGCCCACGCCTCTGACCGTACGGATCAGGGTCGGTGACGACGGCACGTCCTCGATCTTGGCGCGCAGCCGCTGCACACACGCGTCGACGAGACGCGAGTCACCGAGGTAGTCGTGCTCCCACACCAGACGCAGCAACTGCTGCCGGGACAGCGCCTGTCCCGGCCTGCGGCTCAGTTCGAGCAGCAGGCGCAGCTCGGTCGGCGTGAGCTGAAGGTCCTCGCCGTCCTTCGTCACCGTCATGGCACTGCGGTCGATGACGATCGCGCCGAAGGCCGCGGAGTCGGTGCTGTCCCGCTCGCCGCGCCGCAGCACCGCCCGGATGCGGGCGTCGAGCACCCGCGGCTGCACCGGCTTGATCACGTAGTCGTCGGCCCCGGACTCCAGCCCCACCACCACGTCGATGTCGTCGCTGCGCGCGGTGAGCAGGATGATCGGGAGCTGGTCGGTACGGCGGATGCGCCGGCACACCTCGAACCCGTCGATCCCCGGCAGCATCACGTCCAGCACGATCAGGTCGGGGCGCTGCTCCTTGAGCAGCTTCAGGCCGTCCTCGCCCGTCGCAGCGGCCACCACGCGGTGACCCTGACGGGACAGGCCGAGTTCGAGGCCCGTACGGATGGCGTCGTCATCCTCGATAAGCAACAGGAAAGGCACGCCGGTCATTGTTGCCTAACGACGGCGTCCGCATGAAGTGCGGGGACCTTCCGCCCTGACATGACCCTGTCCGCGTGACCTGCTCGTGACCTGCTGACCGGCGGTGCCGCACCCGGGCCGACCGGCCGGTCACGCGGCGCGCGGCCTCTGTGACGGGCCTGTGACACTCGGCGGACAGCGTCATGAAACTGGCCCGGCAGTCTGTTGTCACATCGGAAGAGCGCACGCCGTACCGGATGCGACGCCGAAGACCACGCATCAGGTTCCAACGACGGGGGCGGGACATGAACACACTGCACATCACCACCGACACCGCGGTTCATGCGACGCACACGCACTCGGCGCACTCCACGGGGACCTGCGCCGTCCGCACCACGGAGAAGTCCGGCGCCGCGAACGGACGGGGGTACGTCCGCGGCGCCGGACGCGGCACCTCGTACCCGACGAGCGCCCGGCACCGCCCGCCGTTCATGGCGGCGGTCGACAGCGGCGCCGAGCACCAGGCGAAGCCCGTACCGTCCGCGACCACCGCCGACCAGCCGTCCGGCACCTTCGACGGCGCCGCCGCCCGCACCCCGGCGCGGGCCGAGGCCGAAGCGGCCTTCACCGCCTACGTCCAGGAGCGCCGCGCGTCGCTCTACGCGACCGCGTACCACCTCACCGGGGACCGCTTCGCGGCCGAGGACCTGCTCCAGAGCGCCCTGTTCTCCACCTACCGGGCCTGGGACCGGATCAGCGACAAGGCGGCCGTCGGCGGCTACCTGCGGCGCACCATGACCAATCTGCACATCAGCGCCTGGCGGCGGCGCAAGCTCAGCGAGTACCCGACGGAGGAGCTGCCCGAGACGGTCGGCGACACCGACGAGATGGGCGGCACCGAACTGCGCGCCGTCCTGTGGCAGGCGCTCGCCCGGCTGCCCGAGCAGCAGCGCACCATGCTCGTGCTCCGCTACTACGAGGGCCGCACCGACCCCGAGATCGCCGACATCCTCGGGATCAGCGTCGGCACCGTCAAGAGCAGCATCTGGCGCTCCCTGCGCCGCATGCGCGACGACGAGGCCCTGAGCTTCGGCCGCGACGAGGAGGACGCCTTCGGCGAACTGGTCGCCTGAGGGCCGTCCGAGGCCCAGCTCAAGGCCAAGGATTTCCACACGCCGGTACGGGGGCCGGTCGGGGGGACACGGGGGAGCAGGGGGGAAACGGGGGGTACCGGGGGGTACGGGGGAGCAGGGTCGGACGGCCAGGGGAATGCCGTCCGGCCCTGTCGTACGTCCGCTGCCGTACAGCTCTACGGCTTTACAGCTCTACAGCTCTACGGCTTTATAGCGCTACGGCGTCACGCCTCGGCCGGGACGCGGGGCAGCGGGGGCGCGGGGGTGACGGCCGCGGCGATACGTTCCAGCGCCTCGTCACGGCCGCAGGGGTGGCAGCCGAGAGCGGTCTGACGGGCCACGATCGCGCGTTCCGCGCGCATGAGGTTCCAGCCCCTGCGGACCAGGAACGGCACCGACTTCCGCGCCTCGCGCAGATCCCGTACGAAACGCCGACGCGCCGTCGTCGTCGGGCGTCCGCGCAGGCACAGCGCGTCCGCGAGCAGCCCCAGCTCCCGGCAGCGCCCGGCGATCTCGGCGGCGAAGATGCCTTCGGCGACGAAGACGGGCGCTCCGCCGAGGTCGAGGCGGGTACGGCCGGTGACCGAACTCGTCGCGATGTCGTAGACCGGGGTGTCGGCGGCGCCGTCCGCGCAGAGCGCGGCCACGGCCGCGAGCGCCGCGTCCGCGTTCCACGAACCCGGGGCGTCCCAGTCGGTGCCCGCGCCGCTGGGCAGGGCGGGCAGCGTCGGGTCGTCGCACGCCTTGTAGAAGTCGTCGAGGGCCAGCACCGGCAGTCCGGCACGGGTGGCGAGGGACGATTTGCCGGACCCCGAGGGGCCGGTCAGCAGGATCACACGGGAGCGAAGCGACACCGGGGATGAACTCACGGAGAACAATTGTCCCGTATCCCCGGCCGGGGGACGACCCGCCGTAGGACAACTACCCTGCGCGGTCATTGCGTTACGCTGCGCCAGGAAGACTCCCGTCGACAGGAACCGGTCCATGCCCTCGCTCCGTACCGCCCTCGCCCTGACCCTCACCGCCGCCGCGGCCGCCGTCGTCGTACCGGCCGGTGTCGCCGCCGCCGATCCCCTCGCGGCGGCCCAGAGCGCCACCGACGCCCTCCCGACGTCCGACGTCACCTCCGCGCTCCCCACCCAGTACGTCACCGGCGCACTCGGTGCGGGCGTCGCCCCCGTCCGCGACCTCACGATCGATCCGTTGAGCAACACCGGTGTCGACCCGCTCGACAACGCCGTCGGCTCCCAGGTCGCCGATTTCCACCCCGTCTCCACCTCCGCCGTGACCGCTCCGATCACCAACGGGGGCTCCCTCGGCACGCTTCCCCTGGTGGGGCCTGTCACGGGACTCCTCCCGCACTGAGCGGTTCCTTTGCCGGGGACGGCAGGCCGATTTTTCAGGGGCGCGGGGAACTGCGCGGCCCGCCCCCACCGGCCGGTGGTCCGGAGACCACCGATCTGCCCCTCTGGGGCGGGTGGTGACGTGCACGCACGTCGTGGCTTGTCGCGCAGTTCCTCGCGCCCCTACGGGGGACCCGTCAGGCGCCGATGGGGTGCCAGACGGTTTTGGTCTCGAGCCACGCGGTGAGGCGGGGGAGACCGGGGTCCGTCCCCCAGTCCTCCGGCGCCGGACGGCGCACCCGCTTCAAGTTGTCGGCCGCGCCCCGCTCCAACTCGGCGGCGAGGTCCGCGTCGGCGCCGGTGAGGTCGAGGCCGTTGACGTCCTGGTGGGCGGCGAGGGGCGCGGCGATCTCGGAGGTGCGGCCGGAGAGGATGTTGACGACGCCGCCCGGCACGTCGGAGGTGGCGAGGACTTCGCCGAGGGAGAGCGCGGGCAGCGGCGAGCGCTCGGAGGCGACGACCACGGCGGTGTTGCCCGTGGCGATCACCGGGGCGAGGACCGAGACGAGGCCGAGGAAGGACGAGTCCTGGGGAGCCAGGACGGCGACCACACCGGTCGGCTCGGGCGTCGAGAGGTTGAAGTAAGGACCGGCCACCTGGTTGGCGCCCCCTACCACCTGGGCGATCTTGTCGGTCCAGCCCGCGTACCAGACCCAGCGGTCGACGGCGGCGTCGACGGCGGCCCCGGCCTTCGTCTTGGAGAGCCCCTCGGCCTCCGCGACCTCGCGGACGAACTGCTCGCGCCGCCCCTCCAGCATCTCCGCGACGCGGTACAGCACCTGCCCGCGGTTGTACGCGGTCGCGCCCGACCAGCCGGACACGGCCTTGCGGGCGGCGACCACCGCGTCCCGCGCGTCCTTGCGGGACGCCTGCGGCGCGTTGGCCAGCCAGGCGCCGCCCTTGGAGTCCGTCACCTCGTACACCCGACCGCTCTCACTGCGGGGGAACTTGCCCCCGACGTACAGCTTGTAGGTCTTGAACACGCTCAGCCGAGCGTCGCGGACGTCAGACATCGAGGTACCCCTCCAGGCCGTGCCGACCGCCCTCGCGGCCGTAACCGGACTCCTTGTAGCCGCCGAAGGGGGAGGCCGGATCGAACTTGTTGAACGTATTCGCCCACACCACACCGGCCCGGAGCTTGTTCGCCATCGACAGGATGCGCGAGCCCTTCTCGGTCCAGATGCCCGCGGACAGGCCGTACGGGGTGTTGTTGGCCTTCTCGACCGCCTCGGCCGGGGTGCGGAAGGTCAGCACCGACAGGACCGGGCCGAAGATCTCCTCGCGGGCGATGCGGTGCGCCTGGGTGACGCCGGTGAACAGCGTCGGGGCGAACCAGTAACCGGCGTCGGGCAGTTCGCACGCCGGGGCCCAGCGCTCGGCGCCCTCCTCCTCACCGGCCTGCGCCAGCGCGGTGATCCGGGCCAACTGCTCGGCCGAGTTGATCGCGCCGATGTCGGTGTTCTTGTCCAGCGGGTCGCCGACCCGCAGCGTCGCCATCCGCCGCTTGAGCGCGTCGAGCACCTCGTCCTGCACCGACTCCTGGACCAGCAGCCGGGAGCCCGCGCAGCAGACATGGCCCTGGTTGAAGAAGATGCCGTTGACGATGCCCTCGACGGCCTGGTCGACCGGGGCGTCGTCGAAGACGATGTTCGCCGCCTTGCCGCCCAACTCCAGCGTGACCTTCTTGTCCGTGCCCGCGACCGTACGGGCGATGGCCTTGCCGACCCCGGTGGAGCCGGTGAAGGCGACCTTGTCCACGCCCTCGTGCGCGACCAGGGCCGCGCCCGCGTCCCCGTACCCCGTCAGGATGTTGACGACACCGCGCGGGAGGCCCGCCTGGCGGCAGACGTCGGCGAAGAACAGCGCGGACAGCGGGGTGGTCTCGGCGGGCTTGAGCACCACCGTGTTGCCCGCGGCCAGCGCCGGGGCGATCTTCCAGGCCAGCATCAGCAGCGGGAAGTTCCACGGGATGACCTGGCCGGCCACGCCGAGCGGGCGCGGGTCGGGGCCGTAGCCCGCGTACGCCAGCTTGTCGGCCCAGCCCGCGTAGTAGAAGAAGTGCGCGGCGACCAGCGGGAGGTCGACGTCGCGGGTCTCGCGGATCGGCTTGCCGTTGTCCAGCGACTCCAGCACCGCCAGTTCGCGGGAGCGCTCCTGGATGATGCGGGCGATCCTGAAGAGGTACTTGCCGCGCTCGGCGCCCGGCAGCGCGGACCACTTCTCGAACGCCTTGCGGGCCGCCTTCACCGCGCGGTCCACGTCCGCCTCGCCCGCGCGCGCGACCTCGGCGAGGACTTCCTCGCTGGACGGCGAGACGGACTTGAAGACGGTGCCGTCGGCGGCGGCGGTGAACTCGCCGTCGATGAACAGGCCGTAGGAAGGCGCGATGTCGACGACGGACCGCGACTCGGGCGCGGGCGCGTACGCGAATTTCTGGCCGGGTCGCTGGCCGGGATTCCGGCCGGGCCGCACGCCGGGCTGGCCGGTGCTCTGGCCGGTGCTCTGGTCGGTGCTCTGGTCGGTCATGGTTTTCAGTCCACCGTCACGTAATCGGGACCGGAGTACCGGCCGGTGCTGAGCTTTTGACGCTGCATCAGCAGATCGTTGAGCAGGCTGGAGGCGCCGAAGCGGAACCAGTCGGGGGACAGCCAGTCGTCGCCGAGCGTCTCGTTGACCATCACCAGGTACTTCACGGCGTCCTTGGAGGTCCTGATGCCGCCCGCGGGCTTCACTCCGACCTGTACGCCGACGGCCGCGCGGAAGTCGCGGACCGCTTCCAGCATGAGCAGGGTGTTCGCGGGGGTCGCGTTGACCGCGACCTTGCCGGTCGAGGTCTTGATGAAGTCCGCGCCCGCCAGCATCGCCAGCCAGGAGCAGCGGCGGATGTTGTCGTACGTCGCCAGCTCGCCGTTCTCGAAGATCACCTTCAGGTGGGCGGCGCTCTCGCCGTCGGGGCGGGCGCACGCCTCCTTGACGGCGCGGATCTCCTCGAAGACGTCCATGTAGCGGCCGGACAGGAACGCGCCGCGGTCGATCACCATGTCGATCTCGTCCGCGCCGGCCGCGACCGCGTCGGCGGTGTCGGCCAGCTTCACGTCGCGCGCTACCCGGCCGGCCGGGAAGGCCGTCGCCACCGAGGCGACGTGCACGCCGGAGTCGCCCAGGGCCTCTTTGGCCGTCGCCACCATGTCGGGGTACACGCAGATCGCCGCGACCTTCGGGGTCGTGCGGTCGGTCGGGTCAGGACGCACGCCCTTCGCGCACAGCGCCCGGACCTTGCCGTGCGTGTCCGCGCCCTCCAGCGTCGTCAGGTCGATCATCGAGATCGCCAGGTCGATGGCGTACGCCTTCGCCGTCGTCTTGATCGACCGTGTGCCGAGCGACGCCGCCCGTCCTTCCAGGCCCACCGCGTCCACCCCCGGCAGTCCGTGCAGGAAGCGGCGCAGGGCGCTGTCCGAAGCGGTCACATCCGACATCGTCGCCGTACGGCGCGCGGCATCGGGATCATAGGCGGGGACTACCGGCGTAGGCGGCGGCGAAGACATGGTCACCACCTCAGCATATCTACGCGCGTAGCAACCCGCCACCCCCCTCCGGGCGAGGGTTCCCCCACCCTCGACGGCCCCCGATCTCCCGGGGCTCCCCTCTGAACCCTTCTCCGCCTTGGGCGGCGGGGCGATCTTTTGGGGGGCGCGGGGCTGTGTCCGATCTGCGGCTGCCGCCGCGTGGGCGCTCCGCTTAGGTCGCCAGCGGCCCCCGGCGGGGCACCCCGGTTGTTTCCCGGCTACCGGCCGGTGGGGGTTGCGCGCGCGGTTCCCCGCGCCCCTGGCGGGGCGGGCCCGCTTTCGCATGGGGGGCGGGCCGGTCTTTTTGGGGGCGCGGGGAACTGCGCGGCCAGCCACGGCGCTCCCGCAGGTCACGACCGGCCCCGGCGGGGCACCCCGGTTGTTCCCGACCACCGGCCAGTGGTGGGTTGCTCGCGCAGTTCCCCGCGCGCCTGGCGGGGCGGGCCCCTTTCGCATGGGCGGCGGGCCGATCTTTTTGGGGGGCGCGGGGGACTGTGCGGTCAGTTGGAGCGCTCCCGCAGGTCGCCACCGGTCCCGGCGGGGCAGCCCGGTTGTTTTCCGGTCACCGGCCGGTGGTGGGTTGCTCGCGCGGTTCCCCGCGCGAGCGGCGGGAAGTGCGGGTTTGGGGGAAAGATGCGGGAACGCAACAGGGCTGGGGCCGAGGGCGGCGGCTCGGTGGGGCAGAATCGGGGATTATGACGAGCCACCACAACCGCCCGGCCGCGCAGGCCACCACGCCCGACCCGGCAGGCGGGACACCGCAGTACCCCGACCGGGTCTACCGCTCGGTGGCCGGACTGTGCGCCGGTGTGCTGCTGCTGGTGCTCGCGCTGTGGCTGGGCGGCGACGCCGTGGTGCACGGCAAGGGACACGCGCCGTGGCTGGCGCTGGCCTCACTGCTGCTGGCGATCCCGCTGATCGTGGCGTTCACCTTGCGGCCCGCCGTCTACGCGGGCGAGCAGCGGCTCAAGGTCCGCAACCCGTTCAGGACGATCTCGGTGGCGTGGGCCGGCGTCGAGTCGCTGCGCGCGTCGTTCTCGAACGAGCTGTTCGCGGGCGGCAAGAAGTACCAGATCTGGGCGATCCCGGTCTCGCTGCGCGCGCGCAAGCGCGCGACCAAGCAGCAGATGCGCGCCAAGGCGGCGGGCGACGACCCCTTCGGCGCGCCCCCGCGCCGCAAGCCGCGCCCCGGCCTCCCGGTCGACGACGACGGCGCCTACCGTTCGCCCTCCGACCAGGCCATCCACGAACTGCGCGAGCTCAAGGAGCGGCACGGCGCCGACGACGGCTCCGAGCCCCCGAAGCCCGAGATCCGCTGGGCCTACGAGGTCATCGCCCCGGCCGTCGCCGGCTTCGTCGTCCTCGTCGTCCTCCTCGCCATCGGCGGCTGACCTTTCCCCCGAGGCCCCCCGAGGCCCCCTGAGCCCTGCGGAGGCCCCCGAGGCCCCCGCGCCGCCCTGCGCGCCCTGCGCGCCCTGCGCGCCCTGCGCATGTCACCCCTAGCGACCGTCCGTGAACAAGGGGCAACTTCGCGGTGAAGGATGCCGTGGGCAACCTGTGAGACAACCCTCAATTATCTGAGGCCACATACATTGCCCGTGCCGCACGATCTACCGCGCGTGCGGCCTTCCTCGACGTGGGGCGACAAAGAGGTCATCAGGGGTGGGGTTGCGGCAGATGGCAGGAGAGATCGGTGGGGCCAGTGTGGTGGGGACACGGTGTCAGATCGACATCGACGAGAACGGGTGGCACTCGTGGCGACTGACGGCGAACAACGGCCGGGTGATCGCTCTCGGGGCGAACGCGTATCCGGACGACGCCGCGTGCAGGGCGTCCTTCGAGGGGCTGTGCGAGAGCGCGGAGGGACTGGCGGGCGGAGTACAGCACGCCGCCGAGTCCAATGGATGGATCTGGCGGTTACGGGACAGTGAGGGTCGTGTGCAGGCCGTGTCGGCGCGGGCGTACGAGCGGCACTCGACGTGCCAGGCCGCGTACGACCGGTTCCGTCTGACACTGCTCGGGCTCGGCGCCGCCGAATCCGTGCCCTGGGACGACGCGAGCTGACCGAAGAACCTCAACGGCCACGTTCCGTGCCGCGCCGACGCGCGGCGGGACGTGGCCGCCGTGTTTCCCCGCCCGCCCGGCCGGCCCCCGCGCCCCGCGTCCGCCCCGCGCCCCGACCCGACCCGACCCGCCCGCCGCCCCCCGGCCCGTACGGCTGTACGGCCCACGTGATTCCGTACGGAAACCGAAGTTGCCCCTACGGGTGCTGTCGTTCACATCGGCTTGCGAATGCGGCCATCGCGGACCATGAGCGTCAATGCGTGACGATGCGAACACTGGCGAGAACCGGCGAGCCGGACCAGGGTGACGGGCCCGGAGCCGACAGCGCCCGGCGGCTGCACGCCGACTCGGGGCTGCCCGACCGGGTGTTCAGGGCAGTGGCGCGCGGCGGCGGCAGCCTGGTGCTCGTCGTGATGCTGCTGGTCGGCGGATTCCTGCTGTACCGGGCGTGGCAGGCGCTGCGCAAGGTGGGCGTTCCGGCGTTCCTGACCACCGCCGAATGGGACCCGGACGCCGGGCACTTCGGCATCGCGGCCGTCATCATCGGCACGGTGCTGATCGCGGCGGTCGCCATCGTCATCGCGGTGCCGATGGCGATCGGCACGGCGCTGTACATCTCGGAGTACGCCCCCGCCAGGCTGCGCCGCACGCTGGTCAGCACCGTGGACCTGATGGCCGCCGTGCCGTCGGTGGTCTACGGCCTGTGGGGGCTGTTCTTCCTCCAGGGCAAGGTGATCGGCCTGGCCCGCTGGCTGTCGACGTACTTCGGCTGGATCCCGCTCTTCCACGTGGACGGCGCCGACCCGCACGACCCGCTCGCCACCGCGACCGTCTACACCGCGTCCACCTTCGTCGCCGGAATCGTCGTGGCCATGATGGTCACCCCGATCATCTGCTCGATCATCCGCGAGGTGTTCTCGCAGGCCCCGGTGGGGGAGCGGGAGGGCGCGTACGCGCTGGGCGCGACCCGCTGGGGCATGATCCGCTCGGTCGTCCTGCCGTACGGCATGGGCGGCATGATCGGCGGCACCATGCTCGGCCTGGGCCGCGCGCTCGGCGAGACCATCGGCGTCTACCTGGTCATCTCGCCGATCTTCGTCATCCAGCCGCACATCCTCCAGAGCGGCACCAGCTCCGTCTCGTCGCTGATCGCGCTGCGGTACGGCGAGGCCAGCCCGCTGGGCATGTCCGCGCTGATGGCCGCGGGTCTGGCCCTCTTCCTCATGACGCTGGTGGTCAACTTCGCCGCTTCGTCGATCGTCGCCCGCAGCCGGTCCGGCGCCACCGCCGAGTAGCCGCCCAGTAGCCGAGCCGCTGAGCCGCCGCCCCACCGTCAGCCCGCAGCCGTCAGCCCGCATCCGTCAGCCGCACGCACGCCGTAGGCCGAGCGATCGGCGGAACCAGGAGACCCCCTCGTATGACCACGGACGCACCGGACTCCGTCACCACGGCGCCGGAATCCGCCGGGACCGCCACCGCCGGAGCCGGGACGGGTACGGCCGGGCCGGACACCGTAGAGCTGGACGCCGGCGATCCCACGGCGCCCGCCACCGCCCCGGCGCACCCGGCCACGAAGGCCCCCGGCACCGGCACCGTCATCCCCGGCCCGCCCCCCGCGGCAGCGGAACGCCGGCGCTCCACCTCCACCGTCCGCCAGACCGACCTGCTCGGACTGCTCGGCTCGGCAGCCGCCTCCCTCTCCCTCACCTGGCTGTTCTTCGCCAGGATCGCCCCCTTCAGCGGGGCCCTCGGCTTCGTCGTCTTCTGGTACGCGCTGTTCATCGCGTTGTACGCGCTGCTGGTCTCCTTCGACGAGGACGGCCCGGTGGTGCGCGACAAGATCGCCTCCGCCGTGGTCCACAGCATCGCGGTGCTGCTGCTGGTCGCGCTGCTGTTCGTCGTCGCCTACACGCTGTGGTCCGGCCGCAGGGCGATACCGCACCTGAACTTCTTCACCCGGGACATGTCCGTCACCGGGCCGCTCGACCCGCTGAGCGCGGGCGGCATCAAGCACGCCGTGGTCGGCACGCTGATCGAGATCGGCATCGCCCTGGTCCTCACCGTCCCGGCGGGACTGCTGTGCGCGGTGTTCCTCAACGAAGTGCCCGGACGCTACGCGCGTTTCGTCCGTACGGTCGTCGAGGCGATGACCGCGCTGCCGTCGATCGTGGCCGGTCTGTTCATCTACGCCACCGTGATCCTCGCGCTGAACGTCCCCAAGTCGGGCTTCGCGGCGTCGCTGGCCATCTCCGTGATGATGCTGCCGATCATCATCCGCGCCTCCGACGTGGTGATCCGCCTGGTGCCCGGCACCCTGCGCGAGGCGTCGTACGCGCTGGGGTCGCCGCGCTGGCGGACCGTATGGCATGTGGTGCTGCCCACCGCCCGGTCGGGGCTGACCACCGCGGTCATCCTCGGCACCGCCCGCGGCATCGGCGAGACCTCTCCCGTCCTGCTGACGGCGGGCTTCGGCGCGAGCACCAACTACGACCCCTCGCAGAACCCGATGGTGTCGCTGCCGCTCGCGACCTTCGAGTTCGTGAAGTCCCCCCAACCCACCATGATCGCGCGCGGGTTCGGCGCGGCGTCGGTGCTGCTGGTGCTCGTCCTGGTGCTCTTCGCGCTCGCCCGGGTCCTCGGCGGGCGCGACGCGGGCCAGTTGAGCAGGCGCGGCACCCACCGCAGGGTCGTCGCCTCCCGCCGGGACACGCGCCGCTTCACCGAGCGCGCCGCGGCGCGCGACGGCTACTCGTCGGCGTCGGCCGCCCCGGCCTTCCGCACGACAACAATCCAACCTGCACAGGGAGTTGACGGATCGTGAAGAGGATCGGCTGGACGGGCCTCAGGGCGGCGAGGGCGGCGAGGGCGGCAGCGGGGGCGATGGCCGCGCTGCTGGTCTCGCTGCTGTTCCTCGGCCAGGCACCGCCGGCCAAGGCCGACTCGTACGCGAGGATCAGCGGCGCCGGCTCGACCTGGAGCCAGAACGCCGTCGACCAGTGGCGGGCGAGCGTCAAGAAGTACGGGATGACCGTCGACTACACGGGCAGCGGCTCGTCCGACGGCCGCCAGCAGTTCACCAACGGCACCGTCGACTTCGCCGTGTCCGAAATCCCTTACGGCATGACCGAGTTCGGGGTGCGTGAACCTCCGCCCAAGCGCGGCTACGCGTACATGCCGATCGTCGCGGGCGGCACGGCCTTCATGTACAACCTGAAGATCGGCGGCAAGCGGGTCACCAATCTGCGGCTGAGCGGCGGCACGGTCGCCAAGATCTTCACCGGCCGGATCACCAACTGGTCCGACCGGCAGATCGCCGCCGACAACCCCGGCCTCACCCTCCCGGCCCGCAAGATCATCCCGGTGGTGCGCTCCGACGGCTCGGGCACCACCGCCCAGTTCACGCTGTGGATGTCCAAGCAGCAGGGCGCGGTGTGGAACGACTACTGCAAGCGCGCCAACAAGCCCACCCCGTGCGGCCTGACGTCGTACTACCCGGTGATCCCCGGCTCCGGCTTCATCGCCCAGTCCGGCTCGCTCGGCGTGTCCGGCTACACCCGGCAGAACTACGCCGAGGGCGCCATCACCTACGTCGAGTACTCCTACGCGGTCACCACCGGCTTCCCGGTCGCCAAGGTGCTCAACGCCAAGGGCTACTACACCGAGCCCACCGCCTCCAACGTCGCCGTGGCGCTGACCCAGGCGCAGATCAACCAGGACGAGAACTCCTCGCAGTATCTGACGCAGATCCTCGACAAGGTCTACGCGTACCAGGACGCGCGGACGTATCCGCTGTCCAGCTACAGCTACATGATCCTGCCGACCTCGCTGGACTCGCCGCTGACCGAGGACAAGGGCAGAACGCTCGGCGCGTTCGGCTACTACTTCCTGTGCCAAGGCCAGTCGCAGGCACAGCCGTTGGGCTTCTCGCCGCTGCCGAAGAACCTCGTGCAGGCCGGATTCGACCAGCTCAAACGCGTCCCCGGTGTGCAGGCCCAGACCATCAATCTGGCGGGCTGCCACAATCCGACCTTCTCCAGCGACGGCACCAACACCCTGGCCAAGAACGCGCCGTTCCCCAAGGCGTGCGACCGGCAGGGCACGCAGCAGTGCTCCGACGGCACGGGCGGCGCGTCCAGGCAGCCCACCTCGGTCAAGCCGCAGGCCAACGCCGCCTCCGGCGGCGGCTCCAACGGCGGCAACTCCGGTGGGAGCAAGGGCGGTTCCGGCGGTACGGGCGGCGGCTCGTCCGGCACCACGGCGGGCGCGAGCGGCGGTACGGGCACCACGTCCGGCGGCACCACGGCCGGTACGAGCGGCGCCACCACCGGCGGTACGACCGCCGCGGGCGGCACCGGCCAGAGCGTCGACCCCGACACCGGACTGCCCGCGGGCGACTCCGGTGGCACCGGCGGCAACCAGGACATCGTCGCCTCCAGCGTCGGCGTCGGCAACGAGACCTTCTGGGGCATGCGGACCTGGCTCATGGGGCTCTCCGCCCTGGCGCTGCTGCTGGTCGTCCTCGCCCCGCCCACCCTCGCCAGGCGGCTGACCAGGAACGGGAGGCGTGATGGCCGCGCGTAACCACCCCGGAGCCGCCCGAGGCCGCGTCCTGTCGGTCCGCCTCGGCGCGCTCCTCACCTCGCTGCTCGCCGCCGTCGGCCTGACCCTGCTGCCGCCGTCGGCGGGCGGCGGACAGGCCCACGCGGACACCGGCACGGACACCGGCTCCGCCGTCACCAAGCCCGGCACCAAGGGTCCCTACGACGACTTCTCGCACCTGAGGGTGACGGTCGAGCAGACGAGGAATCTGCGGACGCAGGGACTGAAGGTCTCATGGGCGGGCGGGGTGAAGAGCTCGCCCAACAACGCGGGCAACTACCTCCAGCTCATGCAGTGCTGGGGTGACGCGGCGACCGGCCCGACCCCGGAGCAGTGCGAGTACGGGAACCCGCCGCCGAACACGGGCGTGCTCAACGCCGGGCGGAGCGTGGGCAATCTGGACCCGCTGGAGCCGGCGCAGCACACCGTGCCCTTCACCACGGTGAAGGGCGCCAGCTCGACCGACGTCAACCAGTTCTTCACGCAGTACGCGACCAATGAGCAGGACCTCGCCACGACCGGCGTCGACGGCAGCGGCCAGACGATCTTCCAGGCGGAGGACGCGGACACCTCGCCGATCCTGGGGTGCGGCACGGTGGCGAGGACCGGTCAGGCGCCCGAGCCGTGCTGGCTCGTGGTCGTGCCCCGCGGCACCCACGAACCCGACGGCTCCGAAGCGCCGCCGCCCAACGGACTGATCAGCTCCCCGCTGTCCGCGGGGAACTGGGCCCAACGCATCGTGTTCCGCCTCGACTTCGCCCCGACCGACTCGCCCTGCCCGATCGGCCAGGACGAACAGCCCACCATCGGCTCCGAGATGATCTTCGAGGCGATGAGCTCCTGGGCGCCGACCCTGTGCACCTCGCAGAAGGTCACCTACGGATACGTTCCGCAGCTCGAGGACTTCTCCCGTACGCAGGTCACCAGCCCCGGCACGGGCTCGGCCGGACTCGCCTTCATCGAGAACCCGGTACTGCCCCAGCCGGACGTGGCACCGGTCGTCCACGCGCCCGTCGCGGTCTCCGGACTCGTCATCGGCTACAGCGTCCAGGTCGCCGGATCGTCCCAACAGGTGCCCCGGATACGGCTGAACGCGCGGCTCGTGGCGAAGATGCTCACCGAGTCCTACCAGTGCGACCTGCCGGGCAACGACTTCCCGCGCGGCAGACTTCCGGCGAAGAACCCGTTCGGTATCGAGCGCGACCCCGAATTCGCGCGGCTCAACGCCGGTGTGCCCTACCCCGTGGGCAGTTCCTGCGGATTCGGTATCGGGGTCCCGCAGGGCGCGAGCGATTCGGCGGGGCAGCTGTGGAAATGGCTGCTCTCCGACCCGGACGCGCGCAACTTCCTTTCCGGAAAACCCGACCCGTGGGGCACGGTCATCAATCCGTATTTCCTGGAACTGGCACCGGTCAGCACCCCGCCGTCCGGCTTCGACAAGCCGGACCCGACGGTGTGGGCGCCCGACAGCCGCTTCCCCGACATCCGGCTGACGGCCGTCGGCGTGAACCCGTACGGCAGCGGTCTGAGCGACGACGCCAGGACGGTCCGCAAGGCCAACAACGGCGGCATCACCGGCTTCAACCCCACGTCCACGCCCCCGGCGCTGACGAAGGCCGAGACGCAGCCCGCGGGTTCGAACTTCATCATGGGCCTGACGGACGCGGCCAGCGCCGCCCGCTACCGGCTCGGCACCGCCGAACTCCTCAACGCCGACGGCCAGTTCGTCGCCCCGACGGTCGACTCGATGACCAGGGCGGTGAACGGGATGAAGGCGGGCAAGGCCCCGGGCGTCCTGGACGCGGACCCCTCCGCGAAGACACCGGGCGCCTACCCGCTCACCACCGTCACGTACGCCGCCGCCTCCACCTCGCTGGACGCCGCCGACCGCAAGACCTACGCCGCGCTGATCCGGTACGCGGCGGGCTCCGGCCAGCGACAGGGCATCGGCTTCGGCCTGCTGCCGCTCGGCTACGCACCCCTGACCGCCACCCTGCGCGAACAGGCCCTCACGGCCGCGTCCGCGCTGATCGCCGGTGTGCCGCCGGCCACGGGACCGGGTGACACGTCCTCCAACGGCGGTTCCGGCTCCGGCTCCGGCGGTACGGGAACGACCGGCGGCGGTACGGGCGGCGACGCCGGCCACGGAGCGACCGGCGGGGGACCGGGTCCGGGCGGCGCACCGCCCGCGTCCCCGTCGTCGTCGGCCCCCGCGGCCGGTACGACCAAGGGCTCCACCGGCGGACCCGCCGCCTCGCCCCCCGTCAGCAACGTCGCCCAGACCGGCGGCACCACCCCCCAGGCGATTCTCGGCGCCGTCCGCTGGGTGCTGCTGATCGTCCTCATCGCGGGCATCGCGGGCTCCCTGGCCGGACCCCTGCTGATGCGCGCGGCCGTCGTCCGCGGCAGGAAACCGGTGTGACGGGTACTTGGGCGCCCCTTGGAAGGAAAATAAAAGAGAATTTGGAATACCCGTTGTTCACTTTTGCGGGGCGGTAATTTTGGTTGCCACTTCTTGAGGAGATCGGCAGGATCATTCATGGCCGGACCGACAGGTCAGGTCTTTTGGGGGAATTATCAATTCTCCTTGCGTGTCACACGTCTGGAAATTCCATCCGCATCGACTCGGAGGAAATACAGTGAACGTGAAATTCGCCAAGCGGGCGGCGATCGTGGTCGGTACCGCGACCCTCGGTGTCACCATCGTGGCCGGTACGGCTCAGGCCGACCCGGCGGCCGGTGTCCACCGCACGCTCGTCGCGGTCGGCTCCGACACCACGCAGGACGTGCTCAACGGCCTCGGCAACAAGATCGCCGACCCGAACCCGACCGGTTCCTCGGACGGCAACCTGATCGCGTCCTACGACGCCACCGGTTCCTCCACGATCTCGACGCGGGACACCACCTGTGCGTCGGTCACCCGCCCCGACGGCTCGGGCGCCGGTGTCAACGCGCTGCGCGCCGACATCGCGGCCGGCAGCCACTGCATCGACTTCGCCCGGTCCTCCTCCACCCCCAACGCCACGGGCCAGTTCACCTTCATCCCGTTCGCCGTGGACGCGGTGACGGCGGCGACGGCGACCACCACCAACCTGCCCGCCAACTTCACCTACCTGGCCGGTGGTTCCTCCCTGACGAACGCCCAGAAGGCCACGTCCGACCTGACCCGGGTCTACAACTGCCTGGACACGGCGGGCAACCCGCTGCCGGCCGGCACGTACCCGACCATCGGCGGCGTCACCGTCCACCCGCTGGTGCCGCAGGCCGGTTCCGGCACCCGCAAGTTCTGGGCCTCGACGCTGGGCTTCAACGCCACCACCCTGCCGTCCTGCGTCAAGGACACCGCCGCGAACGGCGCCGCCGTCCAGGAGCACAACGGCAGCGCCCTCCAGGGCCCGAACGACCTCATGCCGTTCTCGATCGCGCAGCACATCGCGCAGGGCCGCTCCCTGCCGGGCGTGACCGACCGTCGCAACGGCGCGGTGCTCAAGACCGTCAACTCCACCGCGCCGCTGAACGCGAGCGGGAACCTCAACACCGCGTTCCCGGTCACGCGTGAGGTCTACAACGTCATCCCGGACAGCCGGGTGACCGGCGAGACGCTCATCAAGAACACCTTCGTCGGCAGCGCCTCCAAGGTGTGCACCGCCAAGTACGACTCCACCACCACGGTGATCAACAAGTACGGCTTCGGCACCGACACCAACTGCGGCAACGCGACCACCCTGGTCAGCCGCGACCTCGTCTGACCCGTCGTCTGACCCGTCACAGCGGCGGACCACAGTCCGCCGGGCCGGGCGTCCCTCGGGGGCGCCCGGCCGCTCCCGGCACCGCGACGCGGTGCCACGTACACACCGGACTCCTTCAGGGGGAGAGAAGACAATGACGAGACGAAGACTGCGCGGCGTTCTGGTCGGCGCGCTCGCACTGGCCATGGGCACGGGCGCGCTGCTCGCGGGGGCGGCCACCGCAGGCGCCACCACCGGTACCCCGACGGCGACTTCGGGCACGGTCACCCTCACCGCCCGCGGCACCGGCATCGACGACGACTCGCCGTTCGCGCGGGTGTCGGTCGACAAGGCGTGCCCGGCGAACTACCAGGACGCCCTCACGGTGTCGCTCGTGGTGCCGGACGGCCGGGAGTCGCTCCTGGCCTCCCACCTGACCGGCGGTGCCCCGTACGCCAAGGCCCCGGTCACGGCGCAGGTCCCGGAGGCGTCGGGCAACGGCACCATCGTCCGGTCGATCGCCACCGCCTTCGACGTCGCCAGCGTCCCGGTGGCGGACGGCACCTACCCGATCCACGTGACCTGCGCGAACGCCGACCGGGCGAACTTCCCCGAGCACCCGACGTTCACCGGCTTCATCGACGTGACCGGTGACACCTGGCAGGTCTCCAGTCACGCCGCCCCGGTCGCCACCAGCGTCAGGCTCAGCGCCGACCCGGCCCACCACGTCCAGGTCGGCAAGCCCTTCACGCTCACCGCGAAGGTCGCGGGCGGCGTGCCCGGAGCCGTCCAGTTCGAGGCGGACAACGGCGTCACCGTGTACGACACCCCGGTGCCGGTCGTGAACGGCGTGGCCACCTTCCAGCCGCCGGCCAACACCGCGCCGAACGTCCGCAGTTACATCGCGGTCTTCATCCCCGCCGACCAACTCGCCTACGCGCAGGACTACTCGGTCCTCAGCTACTCGTTCGTCAACGCGCCGTCCGTCACGGTGACCGACGCGGACGGCAACGCCCTCGGGGACAGCCCGCAGTTGACCCCCGGACAGCACATCAAGGTCTCCGCGCAGGGCTTCCTGCCGCAGAGCCAGGAGCAGGTGCTGCCGTTCGTGTCCAACGCCCTCGCGCTCTTCGCCCCGGTGGCGACCGACGCGCGGGGCTCGGTCACCGGCTACGACCTGACGGTGCCGAAGCTGATCGCCCGCGGCTCCCACACCCTGACCCTCACCGGTCTGTGCAGCTTCGTCCAGGTCTCCTTCACCTTCACCACGAAGTGACCGCGAAACAGCGCTGACCAGCACAGACGTACCACCGGCCGGGCATCGTCCAGATGCCCGGCTGCCGCCGTGACACGGCGGGAACGGCACCGCCACCGCACGACCCGCACGTGATCACCGCACGACCCGCACGACCCGCACGACTCGTACGACCGACGCATATCCCCGAGGGGACGAGGAGACATGAAACGAAGAATGCACGCGGCGCTGCTGAGCGTGCTCGCACTGGTCCTGGGCACCGGGGCCCTGGTCCTCACCACCGCGGGGACCGCGAACGCGGATCTGGCCGGGAACGTGACGCTGTCGCCCGCCGCCGGCACCGTCGACGACTCCCCGGCCTTCACGTCGGTCTCGGTCGACCAGGCATGCCCCACGAACTACCAGGACGCCGTGAGCGTGTACATCGTCCTCGACGGCGCGGAGTCGCTCCTGGCGACCCACTTGACCAACGGCGCCCCGTTCTCGACCGCCCCCATCACCGCGCGGCTCCCGGCCTCGGGGGGCAACGGCACGATCCTCCGGTCGATCAGCTCCGCGTTCGACGCGTCAAGCGTGGAACTCGCCGACGGCACGTATCCGATCGACGTGGTCTGCAAGTCCGCCGACCCGTCCGCCGGGGACCTGCCGACCTTCACCACGTTCATCGAGATCACCGGCTCCGACTGGGCGGTGAAGACGGTCACCCCGCCGACGTCGACCTCCGTCGTTCTCACCGTCGACCCGGCGGGCCGGGCCGTGGCGGACAAGAAGATCACCCTCAAGGCCACCGTCACGCCGGACACCGCCGAAGGCACCGTGACCTTCAAGCAGGGCGCCGTGCCCGTCACCGGCGGGAACATGATTCCGCTGGTCAACGGCGTGGCGACGGCGAGCATTCCAGGGATCGGCAACCCCGGCGTCATCACGCTCTCGGCGCAGTTCACGCCCAGCGACCCGCTCAAGTTCGCCGCCAGCCAGAACGGGGTGTCGTATCCCGTGGTGGCCGAGCCCGACCTGACCGTGCTCGACGACTCCGGGACCGAACTGCACGACACCCCGGCGCTCACCAAGGGCCAGAAGATCAAGGTCACCGCGGAGGGGTTCCTGCCGGGCCCCACGGGCGGGAACGGCGAGAAGATCACCTTCGCGCTGGACGGGTCCCCGGCTGCCGACGACGCGACCGCCGACAACAGCGGCAAGATCGCCAACTACGCGGTGACCCTGCCTGCCGACCTCGCCGACGGCAGCCACTCCCTGGTGCTGACCGGCGCGACCAGCGGCATCAAGCAGACGTTCGCGTTCACGGCGGGCGCGGGCACCTCGCCGACCGACGATCCGACCGGCACGCCGACCGACGAGCCCACGGACACCCCGACCGACACCCCCACGGACACGCCCACCGACACCGGCGGCGCGGACGGCGGAGGCACGTCGACTGACGGCGGCACGTCCAACGGCGGTCTGTCCAGCGGCGGTTCGTCGGGGACGTCGGGCGGCTCCGGCGGCAGCAACGGCCCGCTGGCGGCCACCGGAGCCACCGGTGTCGTCCCGCTGAGCGTGCTGGCGTTCCTGATGGTGACCGGTGGCGGCTATGCCGCCTACCGGGTGCGCAGGGACGGCAAGTTGCTCACCTTCGGTCCGACGCCGCGCGACTGACCGTACGCGGTACGCGGTACGCGGTACGCCGGGCGGCGGGCGGTTCCGACCGTCCGCCGCCCGGCGACCGGCCGTACTGCCGCCGTACGACCGGCCGTTACGACCGACCGCTACGACCGGTCCGTACGACCGCTGTCGGGGCCGCGTACGAGACCGCGGCGCCGACCCCCCCGTCCGAGCACGTCAGCGAAACGCACGCACGCGAAGGAGCGCCACCCGTGGCCGTACTGTCACCGTCCCGCGAGGCCGCCGGGCCGCCGCCGGAACCGGCCGAGCCGCAGAAAGGTCGGGCGGCCGAACAGCCGCCCGCCGCCTGGTTCGTCATCCCGGGCGCGGCACTGACCCTGCTGGCCGCGCTGCTGCTCGGATTCGTCGTCAATCTCACGCTGCTCGGCCACGTCGAGCACGCCCGCGCCCAGCAGACCGGTTACGCCGACCTGCGCGCCCAACTCGCCAAGGGCACGGCCCCGGTGGGCCGTCTGGACGACAAGGGCGAGCCCGTGCCGCTGGGTTCGCCGGTCGCGGTGCTGCACATCAAGGCGATCGGCCTCAAGGAGGTCGTCTTCCAGGGCACGACGTCCGGTGTGCTCAGGTCGGGTCCTGGGCACCGCAGGGACACCCCGCTGCCGGGCCAGCCGGGCACCAGCATCGTGATGGGCCGTCAGTGGGGCTACGGCAGCCCGTTCAACCATATCGACGAGCTGAAGGCCGGGGACCCGATCACCGTCACGACGGGCCAGGGCCAGCAGCGGTACCAGGTGACCGGAGTGCGGCACGCGGGCGACCCGGCGCCCGCCCTGCCCGGCACCGGACAGGGCCGGCTGATCCTGATGACCGCGACCGGCGGCCTCTACACCCCGCACGGTGTGCTGCGGGTGGACGCGGAACTGGTCAGCGACGTCCAGCCGGGCCCGGCGGCGGGCGGCGGCATCTCGGCGGCCGAGCAGCCGCTGGCCGGTGACCCGGCCGCCTGGCTGCCGATCCTGCTGTGGACGCAGGGGCTGCTGCTCGTCGCGGTCGCCGTCACCTGGACCTACCGGCGCTGGGGGCGCTGGCAGACGTGGATCTGCGCGGTCCCGGTGCTCGCCGCCGTCGTGGTCGCCCTGTCCGGTGAGGCCACCCGCCTGCTGCCCAACCTGCTGTGAGACCGGCGTACTTGGGACCGGTGTGCTGGACCGGCGTGCTGGAGGCCGGACCGCCTGGGACCTGACCGCCTGGGACCTGACCGCTTGAGCCGCTTTCGGACCGAGCCCGCCACGAACCGCCCCGACGCATACCCGACGCATATGAGGAACACGATGTCAGCGACTGACGAGACCGTCGTACTGCCGCCCGTCCCCGGCGACCCGCCGACCGGCGGCGACCCCCGCTCCGACCCCCGTTCCGCCTCCCGTTCCGCGACCCTCGACGCCCGTGAGGTGTCGGCCTGGTTCGGCGACCACAAGGTGCTCGACCGGGTGTCGCTCACCATGCCCGCGCAGCGCGTCACCGCGCTGATCGGCCCCTCCGGCTGCGGCAAGTCCACCTTCCTGCGCATCCTCAACCGCATGCACGAACTGATCGGCACCGCCTCGCTCGCCGGGCAGGTCCTGCTCGACGGCGAGGACATCTACGACCGGGGCCGCCGGATCACCCACGCCCGCCGCGAGATCGGCATGGTCTTCCAGAAGCCGAACCCGTTCCCCGCGATGTCGATCTACGACAACGTGCTGGCCGGACTGAAGATGAACGGCGTCAAGGCCGGGCGCGGCGAGCGCGACGACCTGGTCGAGGAGTGCCTGACCAAGGCCGGGCTGTGGAAGGAAGTACGCGACCGGCTGCGGCAGCCCGGCGGCGCGCTCTCCGGCGGCCAGCAGCAACGCCTGTGCATCGCACGGTCGTTGGCGGTACGGCCGCGTGTGCTGCTGATGGACGAGCCGTGCTCCGCGCTCGACCCGACCTCCACGCGGCGCATCGAGCAGACCATCGGCGAGCTGTCCGACGACGTGACCATCGTCATCGTCACCCACAACATGCAGCAGGCCGCCCGTGTCTCGGACTCCTGCGCCTTCTTCCTCGCCGAACAGGGCACGCCCGGCGTCATCGTGGAGCACGGCCCGACCGACGACATGTTCAACCGCCCGCAGGACCCACGCACGTCGGACTACGTCAACGGCCGGTTCGGCTGAGCGGCGGCGCCCCGTGCGACCTCCGCGCAGCCCACGGTGCCGCCCGTACGCACCCGCGCTGCTGACCGCGTCCGTGGCCACCGCGCTGGCCGCGGCCCTGACCTCGTGCGCCCACCCGGCGGCGCACACCCCACCGGCCGCCGCGGACCGTACGCGCGTCCCCGTACAGCGGCCGTCCGCGCCCGCCGTGCCCAGCGCGCCCGCCGTGCCCGACCCGTCCGCCGCGTCACCGGCCGGGGACGCCAACCGGCCGCGTCCGTACGCCGATCCGGCCGCGAGCACCCCACCGGCCTTCCCGCCGCCGACCGGGAAGGCCGAGGCCGTGAAGGGCACGAAGGGCACGAAGGGAGCCGGGGCATCCGCCGCCCCCTCCCGGACGGGCGCGCCGCCGCCCGCCACGACGGCCGCCCGGCCGGGGCCGAACCCGTCCCGCGGCGCACCCGCCGCGCCGAAGAAGGCCGCCGCCGAGCGTCAATACCCGCCCGGCACCACGGTGTTGCGGATCGGCGACTGGTCACGGCCCGTCGTGCGCGGCGACCAGGCCACCATCGACGCGTGCGGGGCGGCCGTGCTGTTCGCGGGACCCGATCCGGCGCTCTCCGACGGCTACGAGATGCGGACCTCCGTCATCGTCGGCCACGACTACTGCGGCTACGACAAGCTCGCCCCGCTGCCGGTCGGCACCCGCGTCACCCTGGACACCCCGAGGGGCACGCTGTCCTTCCACGTCTACGCCACCTACGTCAACCCCGGCAGGGGCGGCCCCGACAACGGCCTCTACTGGGGCGACCTCACCCTCCAGACCTGCGTGGGCCCGGACACCGGCTTCAGCTATCTGACCCGCGACTGAACGGGCCCGACCCGCACGCGATGTGACACGCCGTCAAATACCCGCCGCCGACGCCACATCCGCCTTCAGCGCGGCCATCACCTCGTCGGCCGTACGCCGCGCCGCGCCCAGATCGGCGGCCGAGGCGACCGGCACCACGACCTCCAGGTAGCACTTCAGCTTCGGCTCGGTACCGCTCGGCCGGACGACCACCCGCGCCGACTCGACGGTCCCGGCGCCCGCCAGGCGGTAGCGCAGCCCGTCCGTCGGCGGCAACTGCTCGCTGCCCTCGGCCAGATCGTCGGCCGACGTCACCGCGAGGCCCGCGAGCGCGGCCGGCGGCCGATCGCGCAGCCGGGCCATCGCGTCCGCGATCAGCGAGAGGTCGGCGACCCGCGCCGAGAGCTGGTCGGTGGCGTGCAGACCGTGGTCGAGCGCGATGTCGTCCAGCAGGTCGGTGAGCGTGCGCGAGTGCTGCTTGAGGGTCGCGGCCAGCTCGGCGATCAGCAGCGCCGCCGTGATGCCGTCCTTGTCGCGTACGCCCTCCGGGTCGACGCAGTAGCCCAGCGCCTCCTCGTACCCGTACCGCAGGCCCTCGACGCGGGCGATCCACTTGAAGCCGGTCAGCGTGTCCCGGTACGCCAGGCCCGCGCCCGCCGCGATCCTCGACAGCAGCGACGACGAGACGATGCTCGCCGCGAACGTGTCGCGCCCGGCCACCGCCGCGCCCGTACGCACCAGGTGCACCGCGAGCAGCGCGCCCAACTCGTCGCCGCGCAGCGTCCGCCAGCCAACGGGGGAGTCACGGTCGGGTACGGCGACGGCGCAGCGGTCGGCGTCCGGGTCGTTGGCGATCACGACGTCGGGGCCGACGGACTGGGCGCACTTGAACGCCAGGTCCATCGCCCCCGGCTCCTCCGGGTTCGGGAAGGCCACGGTGGGGAAGTCCGGGTCGGGCTCGGCCTGTTCGGACACGGGCGTCGGCGCGGGGAAACCGGCGCGGGAGAAGGCCGCCATCAGCGTCCGCAGGCCCACCCCGTGCATCGGCGTGTAGACCACCGACACATCGCGCGCGCCGCCCTCGGCGACCACGCCCGCCGCGCGGGCCAGATACGCCTCCACCACGTCGGGGCCGAGCACCCGCCAACCGCCCGCCGCCAGCGGCACATCGGCCAGCGCGCCCACCGCGGCGATCCGTTCGGCGATCTCCGCGTCGGCCGGGGGCACGATCTGCGAGCCGTCGCCCAGATAGACCTTGTAGCCGTTGTCCTGCGGCGGATTGTGGCTCGCGGTCACCATCACCCCGGCCGCGGCGCCCAAGTGCCTGATGGCGTAGGCCAGTACGGGCGTCGGCAGCGGCGAGGGCAGCAGCGCGGCGCGCAGCCCGGCGCCGACCATCACGGCCACGGTGTCGCGCGCGAAGTCGTACGACTTGTGCCGGGCGTCGTAGCCGACCACGACCAGGGCGTCCTCGGCGCGCTCCCCGAGATACGCGGCCAGGCCCGCGGCGGCCCTGATCACCACCGCGCGGTTCATCCGCATCGGCCCGGCGCCCAGCTCGCCGCGCAGGCCCGCGGTGCCGAACTGGAGCGTGCCGCTGAAACGGTCCGCCAGATCCGCGAGCGCCTGCGCGCCGCGCGGGTCGTCCGGGCCCGCCTGCGCGGCCTCCAGGACGCCCGCCAGCTCCGCGCGGGTGTCCGGGTCCGGGTCCTCCGCCAGCCACTGGCGCGCGCGCTCCACCAGCTCACGCCCGCCGTTTCCGCCCGCCATGCCGCTCTCCGTTCCACGTGGGTCGGGCCGCCAGGGCCCGCCCCTCCACCCGATGCCGCCGCGCGGGGCGGCAGGGCCGGTTTCCACCGGCAGGGTCAGTTTTACGTACTACCCGGCCCGTCCACCCGGCTTTACGCGCCCGCGGGCTCCACGTGCCTACAGACGTCCGAGGACGCGCCCGAGCAGCGAACCCATCCGGGTCGCGGACTCGCGGCCCGCCTCCAGCACTTCCTCGTGGTTGAGCGGCGCGCCCGTCATGCCCGCGGCCAGGTTCGTGACCAGCGAGATGCCCAGCACCTCGGCGCCGGCCTCGCGGGCCGCGATGGCCTCCAGCGTGGTCGACATCCCGACCAGGTCGCCGCCGATCGCCCGCACCATCCCGATCTCGGCCGGGGTCTCGTAGTGCGGCCCGGGAAGCTGGACGTAGACGCCCTCCTCCAGGGTCGGGTCGATCTCGCGGCACAGCGTCCGCAGCCGCGGCGAGTACAGGTCGGTGAGGTCGACGAAATTCGCGCCCACTATCGGCGAGGTCGCCGTCATGTTGATGTGGTCGCTGATCAGCACCGGCTGGCCCGGCAGGTAACCGGGGCGCAGGCCGCCGCAGCCGTTGGTGAGCACCACCGTCTTGCAGCCGGCCGCCACCGCCGTGCGCACTCCGTGCACGACGCTGGAGACGCCCCGGCCCTCGTACAGGTGCGTACGGCCCAGGAAGATCAGGGCGCGCACTCCGCCGATCCGCACGGAGCGGAGTTTGCCCGAGTGGCCCTCCACCGCCGGGGCCGGGAAGCCCGGCAGGTCGGTGATCGACAGCTCACAGTCCGCCACGCCCAGCTCGTCGGCCGCGGGCACCCAGCCCGAGCCCATCACCAGGGCGACGTCGTGGGTCTCGGCGCCGGTCAGCTCGCGCAGGCGGGCGGCGGCGGCGTCGGCCGCGGCGTAGGGGTCGGCATTCACAGAAGCGTTCACGCGCATGAGGGTAACCTGTCTCGGCCTACGCGCGTAGACGGTGCCCTGGGCTTACGAAGTGCGGCTCCTCCGGCAGGGCCCCGTTTTTGCCCGCCCGCCCACCCGTGCGGGTGCTTTGTCGTCTGCGGGTGCCGCTTGTGCCTGGTCGGTGCCGGGCCGGGGTACCTCCTCGAAATCCGTATCACCTGGCCTTTACGAATCCGGCACCCGGCCGTCAACGTATTTCTGCGGGGGCACCCCGCCCCGTCCCCTCCCGGTACGTCGGCGTCCGACGGTCCGGTGGGGGTTGCCGGGAGGGGGGTGGGTGGGGGCTCGGCCCCTGCGCCCCCCGACCCGCCCGCGGCGGCGGGAGGGGGATGGATGGGCTCGGGCACGTCGGCGTCTGACGGTCGGCTGTGGTGACGGACGGGGGTGGGGTGCGGGTCCTGCGCCGCCGTCGACCTGCCGGGGTGGGCGCGAGGGCTCCAGTACGTCGGCGTGTGCCTGTGCGCTGTGGCTGAGGGAGGTGTCAAAGACCGGTGGGGGCGCCCGGCTGTTCCTCCGCCGTGGGGATCGGCGGGGACCGTCTGGTTTGGCACCCGTCTGCCCGCGGACCGTGTGAGGGGGCCACCCATGCAGCCCCTTGGGTGGAGGACGCGCGGGGTGCCCTCACGGTCTTGGACACCCTCCCCGGCCATTCACGGACAGGCGGACGCCGACGGACCGGGAGGGGACGGGCCGGGGTGCCCCCGCAGAAATGCGGTGACAAGAAGGGCACTGGATACCCACGACCAGGTAGCCGCATTTCGAGGAGGTGCCCCGGACCGGCACCGACCAGGCACAAGCGGCACCCGCAGACGAAGAAAACACCCGCACGGGTGGGCGGGCGGGCAAGACAAAGGGCAAGAGGGCTAGCGGCCAGGCGGGCGGCGGGCGAGCACGGGACGCTGTCCCTCGTCTACGACCGGGTCCGCTGAGGTGCCGCGTGCTACGCCACCAGCATCGCGCGGATGCGGGAGGAGCGGACCTGTCCGAGGAGGCGCAGCGCGCGCGAGCGCGCCGCCTGGGCCTCCTCGGGCTGGCCGGACGCGGCCAGATTGAGGGCGAGTTCGGCCTCGTACAGGGCGATGTTCCGGGTGAAGTGCGGGTCCTGGAGGCGCACGGCCTCGCGGGCGGCGGCAGCGGCGCGGGAGTGGGCGCCGAGGGCGGACCATGCCTGGGCGGCGAGGCCGGAGAGTTCGGCTTCGCCGAAGAACGTCATCCAGGCGGGGTCGGCGTCGCGCGGGCCGGAGGCGAAGAGGGAGTGGGCGCGGGAGAGGGCGAGTTCGCAGCCGCGCCGGTCGCCGAGCCCGGCGCGCCCCCCGGCCTCGCGCAGGGCGAGCAGGGAGAGCAGCCGGGGGGAGCCGAAGAAGCGGGCGAGGAGCTGGGCGGCCTGGGCGGCGCGGACGGCCTCGCGGGGGCGCCCGGCGTCGCGGGCGAGGAAGGCGGTGTTGCAGAAGGCGTGGGCCTCCAGGGCGGAGTCCCCGGCCATCCGGGCGGTGGCCAGCGCCTCGGCGTAGTACGAGCGGGCCTCGGTGAGCCGCCCGGAGTCGTGGGCCAACCAGCCGACGGAGATGGCCAGTTCACCGGCGCCGGAGGCGAGCCCGGCGGCGACGGCGGGCCCGTGGCTGCTCTCGTCCAGGAGCCGGTAGGCCGTGCGCAGGGCGTCCCCGGCGTCGTCGTAGAGGCCGTCGGCGCCGTGCCGGTCGTCGTGCAGCCGGATCTGCCGGACGGACTCGTGGACGGCGCGTACCTCGGAGGAACCGGCGCGGCCGGTCGTACGGCCTCGGTCCCGGCCGCCCTGCGCGGGCACCAGCGTGCTGGCGAGGGCGGCGGAGCCGCCGGTCATGAATGCGCGACGCAGCACGTCGCTCTCCTCGTACGTCGGATCGGGAAGGCCGGCGGAAGCCGTGGGGCCGGAAGGGCCGGTGGGGCCGGTGGGGCCGGTGGGGGAGGGCAGGACGGAGAGGGCGGGCGGACCGGCGGCGGCGCCGGACTCGGGGGAGCGGCGGGCGCGGCCCCGTACCGCCCGGCGGGGTGCGAAGCCCATGTCCGCCGAGGTCAGGCCGGGGAACAGATGGCGGAAGACCCGCTGGTAGGCGTAGTTGGGGCAGCGGATCTCCCCGCTCTCCAGCCGCCCGATGTACCGCGCGTCGCAGCTCACGTGCTCGCCGATCTCGCGGGCGGCGCGCCGTACCGCCGCCGCGAATTCGCCCGGCGACCGGTCGCCGCGCAACTGACGGAAGGCGGTGTTGGGCGTGTACGGGGAAGCGGACGCGGCGGCGGACGACCCGGTGGTGCGGGGGAGAGGGGGCAGGGGGAACGACGTCATGACGGACTCCCGGACGGACGGTGCCGCTCGGCGGCGGGGACGACCGTACCGGGGAATCGGGCCCGCGAAATACTCAATTTGCCTACAAAACGGATATCTCACGCGCTATCCGCCATGAAACGCCACCCCTTACGGCGTCATTCACGCGTAGCCGTTGACGCCGGGGCGCGTTGATACGGGTGTGGTGCCGATCCCATCGTGAGCGTGAGGAGAGTTGCCTTGTTGGACACCAGCGGGTCACACACGTCGGGTCCGAGCACGGAGAGCAGCCAACTGCCGCCGCCGTGCGACCTGGTCACCGTGCCGACCAGGCAGGGTCTGGAAGCGGTCGACATCCTGCGGCTGAGCAGCGGAGTCGGTCCCGTACTGCACGACAACTCCGGGCACAGCCTCGGCTTCCTCGTCCCGCCCGGCACCGCGGACTGCTGGGACGTCCCCGGCAGCTCGTGTACCAGCACCGACGGCCGCGGTCTGGTCATCGGTGACGAGCCGCCCGTCGAGGACACCGGCTGGCTGGTGCCGCCGCACACCGACACGGTCGTCACCGACCCGGCCGTACTGCGCGCGGCCCTCGGCATGGCGGCCCGCACCATCGAGCTGGCCGACGGCTTCTGCCCCTCCGCGGATTACCACCGCCCGGCCGAGTCGGCCCTGCGGACCGCGGACGCGACCCCGGGGTACCGCTAGGGCCTGTCCAGCGGATCACGCACGGCCCCTCCGGCCTCCCCGCCCCTGACCCGCCCGGCCGCCGGCCGTCCCCGATAATCGGGGGATGGCAGGCAAGCGGCAGAGCGGCGGCAGGGCGCGTACCCCGGACACGGTCGAGGCACAGGTGGGCGGCGGACTCGCCGCACTCGTGCCCGACCGGGCGCGCCCCGGCGGCTGGACGCTGCTGATCGACGGCGCCCCGCAGTCGCATGTGGACCTCGCGGACCCCGCGCACCTGGACTTCTCCTACCAGCGCAGGCTCGGCCACCTGATCGACCTGGCCGCGCCGCCCGGCCGCCCGTTGCAGGTCCTGCACCTGGGCGGGGGTGCCCTGACGCTGGCCCGCTACACCGCGCACACCCGGCCGCGCTCCACCCAGCAGGTCGTGGAACTGGACACCGCGCTGGTCGAGTTGGTCCGCGCCGAACTGCCCTGGGACCGCGGCTGGCGGATCAAGGTACGCGGCGGCGACGCCCGCGCGGGACTGGCCAAACTGCCCGACGGCTGGGCCGACCTGGTCATCGCCGACGTCTTCGGCGGCGCCCGCACCCCCGCCCACCTCACCAGCGCCGAATTCCTCACCGAGGTCCGCCGGGTGCTGCGCCCCGACGGGCACTACGCCGCCAACCTCGCCGACGGCGGGCGGCTGGACTTCCTGCGCGCGCAGATCGCTACCGTACGGGCCGCCTTCGCCGAGGTCTGCCTGGCCGCGGACCCCGCCGTGCTGCGCGGCAAGAGATTCGGCAATCTCATCCTCTACGCCGCCGACCACCCGCTGCCGGTCGCCGAACTGACCCGCAGGGTCGCCACCGACCCGCACCCCGGCCGGGTCGAACACGGCCGCGGGCTGGCGGACTTCGCGGGCGGCGCGCCCGTCGTCACGGACGCCACGGCCGCCGACTCTCCGGCGCCACCGCCCGGCGTCTTCACGTAAGCCCGCGGCCTGCCCCGTAGCGGCGGGCCGGGCGTCAGTCCTCGAAGGCCTGGACCGTCGGCGCGTGGCCGTTCCAGGTGCAGAAGACGGAGGACGAGCCGCTGCCGGAGGTCTCGGTGAAGGTCACCCGCAGCCAGCCGTCCTGCGTCCAGACCTGCATCTGCCAGCCCGGATTGGGCGTCGCGGAGACCAGCGACGCCGAGTCGGGGCCCAGGTCGAGGGCGACCCGGCCGCCCTCCACGGTGTAGCTGTGCACATGGCCGGTGTCGCCGCTCGCCGTGGCGGTCGCCTTCGGCGTGCCCGGCGGCGTCTTCGGCGGCACCTTGGCCTTGCCGGTGACCGGGGGCGGGGCCGTCGCCCTGGTGTGCGTGGCGGTCGGCGTCGCGGGCGGCGTCGGCTTCGGGCGGTGCGTGGAGGACACGACCGGCGGGTCCCCGTCCGAGATCGGCAGGGCGCGCGGCGGGTCGTACGCCGTGCGCAGCACCGAGTGCACGCCGAACCACGACAAGGTCACGGCCGCCGCGGTCGCCAGCGCCCAGGCGCCGACATGGAACAGTCCTCTGTGCACGCGCGCCATACTGCCGCACCCGCCCGCCGCCCGGAACACGTACCGGAACGCCCGGCTCAGCGTCCGGCTCAACACCGGGTTCGGCACCGGATTCGGCACCGTGCCCAGCGGCTGGCCGAAGCATCGCCGTCCGCGAGGCCGCCCGCCCCGCCGCGCGTCCGATGCGCCCCTTTACGCACCCCCGTCCGCACCCCGTACGCACCTCGGATCGTCGGGCGGGCCGGTGCCCGGTCCCCCGGATGGGCTAGGTTGCGGCGCATGGCAAGTGTGCTCGTGGTCGAGGACGACCAGTTCGTGCGGTCCGCCCTCATTCGGCACCTCACCGAGGCGTCCCACACGGTACGCAGCGTGGGGACGGCTCTTGAGGCGTTGCGGGAGGTCGCGCAGGTCGGCTTCGACGTGGTCATCCTCGACCTCGGCCTGCCCGACCTCGACGGGTCCGAGGCCCTGAAGATGCTGCGCGGCCTCAGCGACGTACCGGTGATCATCGCGACCGCGCGGGACGACGAGGCCGAGGTCGTACGGCTGCTCAACGCCGGGGCCGACGACTACCTGATCAAGCCGTTCTCCGTCGAGCACCTGTCGGCGCGGCTCTCCGCCGTCCTGCGGCGCGCCCGCAGCCGGTCCGCCGCGCCCACCGCGGACGCCCTGATCCACGTCGGCGGCCTGCACATCGACGTACGCCGCCGCCAAGCGGTCCTGGACGGCGCCGTCCTCGACCTGACCCGCCGCGAATTCGACCTGCTGGCCTTCCTCGCCGCCCGGCCCGGCGTCGTCGTCGCCCGCCGCGAACTGCTCGCCGAGGTCTGGCAGCAGTCGTACGGCGACGACCAGACCATCGACGTCCACCTGTCGTGGCTGCGCCGCAAGCTCGGCGAGACCGCGGCCAGTCCGCGCTATCTGCACACCCTGCGTGGCGTCGGCGTCAAACTCGAACCGCCCGCCGCCCTGCCGCCCACCGCGATACCGGCCGCCCCCGCGGCGCCGCCGTCATGAGATGGGCGCTGATCAAGGTGAGCCTGGCGGTGACGGCGATGGTCGTCATCGCCTTCGCCGTACCGCTCGGCCTGGTCGTCAAGGAACTGGCCCGCGACCGCGCGCTCACCAACGCCGAACGCCAGGCCGCCGCGATCGGGCCCGCCCTGGCCATCACCACCGACCGGGGTGAGCTGGAACGCGCCATCGCCAGCACCCAGGCGGGCGCCGAGTCCCGGATCGCGCTGCGCATCCCGGCCACCGCGCAGTCCCCGGCCGTCGGCATCGGCACCCCGCACGCCACCGACGCCGCACTGCACACCGCCTCGGCGTACGGCGAGGCCGCGACCGTACGCGTCCCCGGCGGATACGCGCTGCTCCAGCCGACCGCCGTCAGCTCGGGGACGGTCGCGGTCGTCGAGGTGTTCGTGCCCGACGACGACATCAACCGCGGTGTCCCCACCGCCTGGCTGGTGCTGGCCGCCGTCGGAATCGGCCTGATCGTCGGGTCGGTCGCCATCGCCGACCGGCTCGGCACCCGGATGGTCCGCCCCGCCGCCCGGCTCGCGGGCGCCGCGCAGCGCCTCGGCGAAGGCGACCTGGCGGTACGGGTTCCCGAGGCCGGTCCCAGCGAACTGCGGTCCGCCGCCGCCGCGTTCAACGCCATGGCCGACCAGGTGGTCGAACTCCTCGCCAGCGAAAGGGAGTTGGCGGCCGATCTCTCGCACCGGCTGCGCACTCCGCTCACCGTGCTGCGGCTCAACACCGCGTCCCTCGGCGAAGGTCCGGCCGCCGACCAGACCCGCGCGGCCGTCGCCCAGCTCGAACGCGAGGTCGACCAGATCATCCGCGCCGCCCGCGAACAGCGCGGCGCCCACACCGCGACCGGCGCCGCCGGGTGCGACGCCGCCGAGGTCATCCGCGAACGGATGGCCTTCTGGTCCGCGCTCGCCGAGGACGAGGGCCGCGAGGTCCGCTCCGCGGGGGCCGACCGGCCGGTACGGGTCCCCGTCGCCCGCGCCGAACTGGCCGCCGCCCTCGACGCCATGCTCGGCAACGTCTTCCGCCACACCCCGGAGGGCACCGCCTTCGCCGTCGACGTCCACCGCGGCGACGACGCTGTCATCGTCCTCGTCTCCGACGCCGGACCCGGCGTCGCCGACCCGGCCGCCGCCCTGCGCCGCGGCCACGGCGCGGGCGGCCAGGGCTCCACCGGCCTCGGCCTCGACATCGTCCGCCGCGTCGCCGAATCCACAGGCGGCGACCTCGCCGTCGGCCGCAGCGTCCTCGGCGGCGCCGAGATCCGCCTCTGGCTCGCCCTCTCCCCCCACACCACCACCCCCCACCCCACCCACCGCCGCACCCCCCTCAACCGCCACCGCTGAGCCCGCAGCGCGCCCGGCGCGTGTGCCGGAAGCCAGGATTCAGCCCGTCCGGCGTCTGTGGGGGCACCTCCCCGCGCTGGCTGGGGGCGACGAGCCCCGCCGACGGTGAGGCCCCACCTTTAACGGCTCCCTTGCGCCGCCTTAAGCGCGCCATAAGAACCCCGTCCGCAGCCCGGACCAGCCAATTTGTCCCCCCTCCGCGCGCTAGCGTGCCAACGCGTCCCCCTCCCCCCACCCCCAAGAGGCAGGCTCGAACATGGCAACAACGCACCGCCGTCGCCCCAGCCGGAAGGTCCAACTGATAGGCGGCCTCACCGCCGTCGCCGCCGTAGCCGGAGGCGCCTTCGCACTGGCGGGATCGGCGAGTGCCGCGTCGGTCGGGGCGGTGTACTCCAAGACCAGCGGGTGGGACGGCGGTTACACCGGCCAGTACGAGATCACGAACTCCGCGAGCAGCGCCCTCACCGGCTGGACGCTGAAGTTCGACCTGCCTGCGGGAACGAAGATCAGCTCGCTGTGGAACGGCAGTTACCAGGTGTCGGGCCAGACGGTCACCGTCACCGCGGAGAGCTGGAACGGCACGATCGCCCCCGGCGGCAAAGTCGACGTCGGCTTCGTGACGAGCGCGTCCGGCGCGGCGGGCGACCCCGTCAACTGCCTGATCAACAACGCGAAGTGCTCGGTCTCCGACGGCCCCACGCAGACCCCGACGGGCCACCCGACGCAGACCGCGACCCCCACGGCGACCCCGACGCAGACCCCCACCCAGAGCCCGACGCCCACCGCCACCCCGACCCCGACCCCGACCTCGGGCGGCGGCGGCACCACCGCGTCCAGCGGCTTCGCCCCCTACGTCGACACCTCCCTCTACCCGGCGTACGACCTCGTCGCCGCGTCGAAGGCCAACGGCGTCAAGGAGTTCAACCTCGCCTTCCTCGTGTCCGGCGGCGGCTGCGTCCCCAAGTGGGGCGGCGTCACCGACCTGGGCGGTGACGCGGTGGCCGCGCAGATCGGCGCGCTGCGGGCGGCCGGCGGCGACGTACGCGTATCGTTCGGCGGCGCCAACGGTACGGAGCTGGCCTCGGCGTGCTCCTCGGCGTCGGACCTGGCGGCGGCGTACGGCAAGGCCATCGACCAGTTCAAGCTCACGAAGGTCGACTTCGACGTGGAGGGCGGCGCGCTGCCGGACACCGCGGCCAACACCCGCCGCGCGCAGGCCATCGCCCAACTCCAGAAGAGCCACAGCGGACTCGAGGTCTCGTACACGCTGCCCGCGATGCCGACCGGGCTCACGCAGGACGGCATCAATCTGCTGAGCAACGCCAAGAGCAACGGGGTGGACATCCACGCCGTCAACATCATGGCGATGGACTACGGTTCCTCGTTCAGCGGCGACATGGGCCAGTACGCGATCGACGGCGCGACCGCCACGCAGGCGCAGGTCAAGAGCGTGCTCGGGATCTCCGACGCCGCCGCGTGGAAGAAGATCGCGGTGACGCCGATGATCGGCGTCAACGACGTCGCCACCGAGATCTTCACCGTCGAGGACGCCACGCAGTTGGTGACCTTCGCCAAGTCCAAGGGCCTGGCGTGGCTGTCGATGTGGTCCGCGACCCGCGACAAGCAGTGCGCGGGCGGCGCGCAGAGCTGGGCCGACGCCTCGTGCAGCTCGATCGTGCAGAGCGCGGGCGCCTTCTCCAAGGCGTTCGCCGCGTACACCGGCTGACGGCACGTCACCTGTGAACGCCCCCTGAACCGTGCCTCTCCCACCCCCACGGGAGAGGAGCGCGGAGCGGTACGGACAGCACCCTCGAGCTGTCCGTACCGCTCCTTTTCCGTTCCCTCAGGAAGCCCCGTCCTCCTCCGCGACTCCCTGAAGGACGTTCTCGCGGGCGACGGCCGCGTACCAGTGGGCGCTCTGCTTGGGGATGCGGCGCTGTGTGCCGAAGTCGACGTAGACCGCGCCGAAACGCTTGCTGTAGCCGTACGCCCACTCGAAGTTGTCCATCAGCGACCACAGGAAGTAGCCGCGTACGTCCACGCCGTCGGCGATCGTGCGGTGGATCGCCGCCAGGTGGCTGCGCAGATACGCGATCCGCTCCGGGTCGTTGACCGTGCCCTCGGGCGAGATGTAGTCGTCGTAGGCGGCGCCGTTCTCGGTGACCATCATCGGCAGCCCCGGGTGCTCGCGCGCCACCCGGTGGATCAGGTCGTACAGACCGGTGGCGTCCACCGCCCAGCGCATCGCGGTGGTCTCGCCGGGCGGCAGGTGGAAGGCGACGTGCTCGGAGCCGGGCCACGGCGAGTGGTCGCTGGCGCCGTGCCCGTCGTTGCGGGGCACGTCGGGTCCGTCGGCGCGCTGCTTGCCGTCCGAAACCAGCGTCGGCGTGTAGTAGTTGATGCCCAGCAGGTCGATCGGCCGGGAGATCTCCGCGAGGTCGCCCTCCCGTACCAGCGACTCCCAGTCCACCAAGTGGGCGGTGTCCGCGAGGAGATCGGCCGGGTAGTCGCCGCCGAGGATCGGGCCGAGGAAGACCCGGTTGCCGACCGCGTCGATCCGGCGGGCCGCGTCGAGGTCGCCCGGTGAGGTGGTCAGCGGGCGGATCTGGTGCAGATTGAGGGTGATCGAGGTCTGCGCGGCGGCGGGCAGCGCGGAGCGCAGGGCCCCGATCGCCTTGCCGTGCGCGAGGTTGAGGTGGTGGACGGCCCGCAGCGCCGACTCCGGCTCGGTGCGGCCCGGCGCGTGCACGCCGGAGCCGTAGCCGAGGAAGGCCGAGCACCAGGGCTCGTTGAGGGTCGTCCAGTACGGCACCCGGTCGCCGATCGCACCGGCCACCAGCGCCGCGTAGTCGGCGAACCGCTCGGCGGTGTCGCGTACCGTCCAGCCGCCGACGTCCTCCAGATCCTGCGGGAGGTCCCAGTGGTAGAGGGTGGCCACCGGCGTGATGCCGCGGTCGAGCAGTTCGTCGGTGAGCGAGCGGTAGAAGTCGAGGCCGCGCTGGACGGCCGGGCCGCGCCCGGTCGGCTGCACGCGCGACCAGGAGACGGAGAACCGGTACGCGCCCAGGCCCAGGTCGGACATGAGCGCGACGTCGTCGCGGAAGCGGTGGTAGTGGTCGGCCGCGATGTCACCCGTGTCCCCGTTGTGGACGCGGCCGGGCGTGTGGCTGAAGGTGTCCCAGATCGAGGGGGTGCGGCCGTCCTCGGCCGCGGCGCCCTCGATCTGGTAGGCGGCGGTGGCCGCCCCCCAGACGAAGCCGGGGGGAAAGCGGAGCGAGGCCGAGACATTGGCGCTCTCGGCGCTCTCGGAGCGGACAGCGGTCATAACGGGGGACTCCAGGGGAATCAGGGGTAAGCGGGGGAGGGGGCCAACAGGACGGTGCTCAGGGGGAGTTCAGGGGAGGCATGGGGGAGTTCACGAAGGGTTCAGCTCTTGACGGCACCTGCCGTGATGCCGCCGACGATGTGCTTGCCGAGGACCGCGAAGACCAGCAGCAGCGGCAGCGTGGCGACCAGCGCGCCCGTCACCACGATCGAGTGGTCGATGGTGTGGTCACCGGAACCCAGACCGGCCAGCGCGACCTGAACCGTCGGGTTCTGCTGGTTGAGCGCGATGAACGGCCAGAAGAAGTCGTTCCACGACTGCACGAACACCAGCATTCCCAGCACGGCCATCGCGGGCCGCGCCACCGGGAACACCACGTGCCAGATGATCCGCAGGCTGTGCGCGCCGTCCACCCGCGCCGCCTCGACCAGTTCGATCGGCAGCGCCTCGGACAGGAACTGCCGCATGAAGAACACGCCGAAGGCGGCCACCAGCGACGGCAGGATGACGGACTGGATGTGCCCGACCCAGCCCAGGTTGGTGATGATCTGGTAGAGCGGGATCACGCTGAGCTGCGGCGGGATCGTCATCGTCGCGACCACCAGCATCAGCAGCGCGTTACGGCCGCGGAACTGGAGCTTGGCGAAGGCGAATCCGGCGAGCGTCGCGAACATCACCGTGCTGAACGACACGAAGCCCGCCACGATCGTGGAGTTGATCAGGGCCTTGCCCATGTCGACCTGGTCCCACACGATGTGCAGGTTGTCGATCAGATGGCTGCCGGGCAGCAGCGGCATCGGCGGCGTGACGATCTCGGCGTCCGTGCGCGACGCCGCCACCACCGTCCAGTACAGCGGGAACAGCGAGATCAGCGCCGCGACGACGAGGATGACGTACGCGACCGGGCCCGCGTGCTCCTGCTTGCCCGCCCCGCTCCTGCGCAGGAACCGGCGACGCGGGGGCTTGGGCGGCGGTACGGCGGCGGACCGCCGCGACGGCGCGGCCCCGAACGCTTGCGTTTCGGTTGTCTGTGCCATGAGGTCAGCCCCCGAGCTTCCGGCGGTTGGCCCGCACGATCAACAGTTGGACGGCGCCGATGAGCAGCAGGATCAGCAGCATCACCCAGGCCACGGCGGAGGCCTGGCCCAGCGCGCCGGTCGCCCAGCCCTTCTCGTACATGTAGAGGCTCAGCGTCTGGTACTGATGCGCGGAGCCGCCGCTGACGCCGACTCCGCCGCCGTAGATCAGCGGCTCACCGAAGAGCTGTGTGGCGCCGATCGTCGAGACCACGATGGTGAAGAGAATCGTCGGCCGGATCGAGGGGATCGTGACGCTGATGAACTGCCGCCAGCGCGAGGCCCCGTCGAGCGCCGCCGCCTCGTACAGGTCGGACGGCACGGCCTGCATCGCGGCCAGGTAGATCAGCGCGTTGTAGCCGGTCCAGCGCCAGGTCACGATCGCCGAAATGGCGATCTGCGCGGGCCACTTGGACGACTGCCAGTCGAGGTTGTGCACCCCGAAGTGGGCGAGGATCTGGTTGACCATCCCGTAGTCGGGATTGAAGAGCTGGACGAAGACCAGCGACGCCGCCGCGATCGAGGTGGCGTACGGCGCGAGCACCGCGACCCGGAAGAAGCCGCGCGCCCTGAGCTTGAAGTTCAGCAGGTGCGCGAGGCCGAGCGCCATCAGGAGCTGCGGCACGGTCGAGATCACCGCGAGCGAGAAGGTGTTGCGCAGCGCGTTCCAGAAGAACTCGCTGTCCCACAGGCGGGTGTAGTTCCGGAAACCGACCCAACTGGCGTCGCCGCCGAGCTGCACCTGGTTGAAGGAGAGGTAGCCGGTGTAGATCAGCGGAAAGAGGCCGAAGGCCGCGAAGCAGATGAAGAACGGGGCGATGTACGCGTACGGCGACGCCTTGGTGTCCAGCCGGTACAGCCTGGAACGCCAGCCCGGGGGGCGGTGGGCGCCCTTGCCGGGCGAGCGGGGGGCGGCGGGCCGGGACGACGGAGGACTGCCGTCGGACGTCGCCCTGACGGAGGTGGCCACGAGTGGCGTCCTTCCCGTAGGGGTTCGGGCGAGGGTTGTGCGGTGACTGGAGGAGGGCCGCGGTCGTCCGGGGTGGTCCGGCCGCGGATGCGGGGGCGGTACGAGGTGCGGGGAGACGAGGTGCGGGCCGCCCGGCAGGTGGGAGACACTGCCGGGCGGCCCCGTCCGCGCTACTGGTCGATCTTGTCCTTGACCAGCGCCTTCACGTTCGACCACGCCTTGTCGGCCGAGGTGCCGTGCTGCTCCATGTCGAGGATTCCGTTGTCGGTGATGAAGGTCTTCACCTGACCGTCGTACTGGCCGATGGGCGCGGGCTGGATGCTCTCCGCGGTGGCCGAGTAGATCTTGCCGACGGGGGTGTCACCGAAGTACGGGTTCGTCGCGTTCTGCACGGCCGGGTCGGCGAGACCCGCCTTGGTCGACGGGATGTTGCCGTTCTTCGCGAAGACCTTCGCCTGCTGGGCGGGCGCGGTCAGCCAGGCGGCCAGCGCGGTCGCCTCCGCTATGTGCTTGCCGGCCTTGGGCACCGACAGGAAGGAACCGCCCCAGTTACCGGCCTGCGGCGGCGCGGCGATGTCCCACTTGCCCTGGTTGGCGGGGCCGGCCGAGTCCTTGATGATGCCGATCATCCAGCTCGGGCAGGCCACGGTCGCGAACTTGGAGTTCTTGAACGCCGCGTTCCAGGTGTTGGCGTCGAACTGCCGCAGCTTGTCGGTCAGTCCGTCCTTGACGGCCTCGGTCGCCAGGTCCCACGCCGTCTTCACACCGGGGCTGGTGTCGTAGATCAGCTTGCCGGACGCGTCGGAGTACTGCGTGGTCTGGCTGGAGACCACCGCGTTGAACAGGCCGCTGCCGGAGTCGGTGAAGGCCACACCCGAGGGCGCATTCGCCTTGAACTCCTTGCCGACGGCCAGGAACTTCGACCAGTCACCGGCCCACTTGGCCGCGACCGCCTCGCGGTCGTCGGGCAGACCCGCGGCTTTGAAGAGGTCCTTGCGGTAGCAGACCGCCATCGGGCCGATGTCGGTGCCCAGGCCGATCACCGAACCGTCGGTGGTGGTGGCCTGCTTCTCCTTGTAGTCCAGCCAGTCGCCGACGTTGACGCCCTTGGCCTTGCCCAGGTCCACGAACTTCGACGCCAGCGTCGGGCCGGTGGCCTCGGCGATGTAGCCGATCTCGATGGCCTGGATGTCGGAGAGGCCGCTGCCCTGGGACAGGTGGAGCTTCAGGGCGTCCCAGTACTGCTGCCCGTCGGCGACGTTGTCCTCGACGATCGTGATGTTGGGGTGCAGCTTGTGGTACTCGGAGAAGAGGGCCGCGCCCGTCTTGTCGTCGTAGCCGAACGATCCGAAGTCACCGACGTGCAGCGTGATCTTCTCGGTCGAGGAGGCGGTGCTCCCGTTGCCCGAGTCCTTGCTCTTGCTGTCGCTGCTGCATCCGGTGATCAGGGTCGCGCAGGTCGCGAGACCCGCGACCGCGATGACTGCGGCCTTGCGGGTTCTGCCGGAAGTGCGCATTCCACTCTCCTTGTCAGGGTGGGTCTGGCGTGCGGTGGTGCGAGTGAGGGTGTGGGAGCGCTCCCACTAAGCTTGCCGGAACAATCCGGCCTCGGAGGGGTCAGTGTCAAGATGTGAAGTCGATTTCGTTGCCGGAACGTGTCCGGACCGGACCGATGGTCACTTCTTGAACGGATCGGACGCCGTGGGGCGGGTACGGTGAACACAGCGTGGGAGCGCTCTCAAGAGATCCTGCTGTCCAGAGCGGGCCGGGCGCTAAGGTGGCGCGACAGTGGAGCACAGGAGGCGGAAGTGGCCATGAACGGGCGGCACAGCGGACGGCCCACCCTGGAAGAGGTGGCTGTACGCGCCGGGGTGGGACGCGGCACGGTCTCGCGCGTCATCAACGGGTCGCCGCGGGTCAGCGACCGCGCGAAGGCCGCGGTCGAGGCCGCCATCGCCGAACTGGGGTACGTGCCCAACCGCGCGGCCCGCGCGCTGGCCGGAAATCGCACCGACGCGATCGCTCTGGTCATCCCCGAGCCGGAGACGCGGCTCTTCGCCGAGCCGTACTTCTCCGACATCATCCGGGGGATCGGGGCGGAGCTGGCCGACACCGACATGCAGCTCCTGCTCACGCTGATCCGAACGCCCAAGGAGCGGGCCCGTTTCGGCCAGTACCTGGCCGCGCACCGCGTGGACGGCGTCCTGCTGGTCTCCGTCCACGAGGACGATCCGCTGCCCGACCTTCTCGAACAGCTCGACATGCCCGCCGTTCTGAACGGGCGGCGCAGTGACCTGGAATCCGTCTCGTACGTGGACGCCGACAACGTCGGCGGCGCGCGTGCCGCCGTCGCCCACCTCTTCGCCCGCGGGCGGCGGGCCGTCGCGACGATCACCGGGCCGCCGGACATGTACGTGGCCCGCTGTCGCCTCGACGGGTATCGGCAGGCCGTGGAGGCGGCGGGGGTTTCCCCCGGGGGTTCCTCGGGGGGCTCCTCGGGCTCGGAGCTCGTCGCCCGGGGCGACTTCACCGAGGAGGGCGGGCGGCGGGCCATGCGCGAGCTGCTCGCGCGGCGGCCGGACATCGACGCCGTTTTCGCCGCCTCCGACCTCATGGCGGCCGGCGCGCGGCAGGTGCTGCGCGAGTCGGGGCGGATTGTGCCGACCGATGTCGCGCTCGTCGGTTTCGAGGACTCGGCCATCGCGCGCCACATGGATCCGGCGCTCACCAGTGTTCGGCAGCCGACGGAGGAGATGGGGCGCACGATGGCGCGGGTGCTTCTGGAGGAGATCGCTGAGCGGGATTCGGTGCGACGCCATGTCGTTCTGGCCACTGAGCTGATTCAACGCGACTCTGTTTAGGGCTCGTTGTCTTGTCTTTCCCGCCCGCCCACCCGTGCGGGTGTTTTGTCGTCTGCGGGTGCCGCTTGTGCCTGGGTCGGTGCCGGTCCGGGGCACCTCCTCGAAATGCGGCTACCTGGCCTTTGCTTATTCGGCACCCTTCTTGTCACCGCATTTCTGCGGGGGCACCCCGGCCCGTCCCCTCCCGGTCCGTCGGCGTCCGACGGTCCGGTTGGGGTTGCCGGGGAGGGGGTTCTTTTCGGCGGGCCGCCCTGCGCCGGTGCCCCTCCCGGTGAGTCGGAATGCTCGGGCCCTTCCTCCAACAGCCCAACGAAGCCCCTGCCACCCCCCACTCCCCAGCACCCGCACCCCCGCCCACTCCGGCTGGACGTCGGGTGGCGCAGGGCCCACCCCCTGTCGGCCGCCCGGCCGGAGGTCGGGTGGTGCAGGGCCCGGCCCCCCTCCCACCCCCTCCCCCCCCCCAGCCACAGCGGACAGGCGGGCGCCGGCGGACCGGAGGGGACGGTGCGGGGTGCCCCCGCAGGGGGACGAACAGGCAAGGGGCTGGACGTTTTCGAAGTGGGTGCACGTTCGTCGCCCGAGGAGGTGCCCCGGGCCGGGACCGACCAGGCACAAGCGGCACCCGCAGACGAAGAAAGCACCCGCACGGGTGGGCGGGCGGGAAAGACAGGACGGAGGAAGGACAGGACGTGAAGCAGCGGACCGCGGTTTACGGGGAAGTGGCGACAGAGCTGGCGCTGAGAAGTGACGCGGAACTGCGCGAGCTCGTGGAAAGGGGGGAACCCCTCGGAGAAGGCATCGGCGGACAGACCTCAAAGGTGCTCCTCGCGGGAACCCCCGTCTTCGTGAAGGAGATCCGCCTCACCGACCTCGAAAGGCGCCCGGAGAACACCCACTCGACGGCGAACGTATTCGACCTCCCGGCGTTCTGCCACTACGGCATCGCCACCCCCGGCTTCGGCGCCTGGCGCGAACTGGCCGTCCATGCCATGACGACGAACTGGGTCCTGGCGGGAGAGCACGACGGCTTCCCCATGACGTATCACTGGCGGGTGCTGCCGAGCACGGGAAGGCCCCTGCCGAAGGAGCTGGCCGACGTGGAGGCGGCGGTGGCGTACTGGGGCGGCAGCCCCGGAATGAGGCGCCGCATCGAGGGTGTGCGGGACGCGACGGCGAGCGCGGTGGTCTTCATGGAGTACATCCCGCAGAATTTGCAGAATTGGCTGCGGAACCGTCTCGCGGAGGCGGACGAGGAGACGACGGAACGCGTCTGCGAGTGGATCGAGCGCGAGCTGCTGGACGGCGCGGATTTCATGAACGACCGCGAACTGCTGCATTTCGACGCGCACTTCGAGAATATCCTGACCGACGGCCACCGCCTGTACTTCGCGGATTACGGCCTGGCGGTGTCGACCAGGTTCGAACTGTCGTCGGCGGAGGCCGAGTTCTACGAGCGGCACCGCACGTACGACCGCGATTACATCCGTACGCACTTGGTGCGCTGGCTGGAGCGCAATACGGGGAAGGTCCCGACTCCGGTGCTGGCCCGGCACGGGCAATTGGCCGAGGAGATGGGGGAGTGGCACAGGGCGTTGCAGACGGAGAGCCGGGAGACGCCGTATCCGGTTCAGTCGGCGGGCCGCCATCTGACGCGGTAGTCGACGCCGTCGGGGCGGTAGCGGGGGCCGGGGGTGGAGCGCCACTGGGCGGTCAGGACGCGCGGCTCGGCGGGGGTGTCGCGGTGGGGGAGGAGCAGCGCGGTGAGTTCGTCGTAGCGGGCGTCGACGCCGCCCGTGCCGGGGTGGGTGTCGGGCTCGGCCGTACCGGCCTCGTAGCGGGCGTGCCAGGCCGCGAAGAGGGCCCACCGCTCGCGCTCCAGGGCGAGTTGGGCGGCGCCGACGGGCCACACGGCGTAGGTGTCCTCGTACACGAGCCGGAAGTAGTGCGGCTCCCCTTCGACCTCGGCGAGGCCGAAAATCGGGGCGTCGTATCGGTCCAATTCGGCAAAGACCCGCTCGAATCCCTCGCCGATCAGCTCCTGTTCATCCCAGATCTCGGCCATGAACGGAGGCTACGACCTCGGGCCGCCGAGGCGCGTACGTTTCTTGAACGCGGGCCCTCGTACGCGCTCTCAGAACGCTTTGCGGACGCCGTTCACCGCCGCCACAGACGGTGCCGGCTGCGTCCGGGACGTCGGGCAGCTCCAACTCCGGTACGGCGAGGTGGTGGTGAGGGTGCTCCTGGCGGTGGCCGGAGGACGCGGCGGGGCGGTCGCACCAGGCGATGAGGAGTTCGCCGTGGACGTCGGCGGCCTCCCGCACCCGGTCGCGTACGTACGCGTACAACTCGCCGAGCGTGATCAGCCCGTCGCGGTCGCCGTCCGCCTCGCCCGTCCGCAGGCCGTGCGCCAGTGCGTGGGTGAGGCCCGCCGTGCACCGAATACGTTCAGGAATACGCTCCCGGAGACGTTTCGGGACCGCGTTCGCCGGGATCGGTTCAGGCCGCGTCCTCGGGTGCGGGCGGGCGGCAGGCGAGGATCTGGTCGACGCCCATGCGGTTCTCCCCGAAGGACAGGGCGCTGCCGTTGAGGTAGAGCCGCCACACGCGGGCGGTCTCCTCGCCGACGAGGGCGACGAATTCGGCCCAGCGGTCCTCCAGCGTGCGGTGCCAGGCCAGGATGGTGCGGACGTAGTGCTCGCGCATCGCGGTGACGGACCGCACTTCGAGACCGGCCTGTTCGAGCAGGCCGACGGTCTCGCCGAGCGGGCGCATGTGCATGTCGGCGGCGATGTAGGTCTCGATGAAGGCGCCGCCGCCCGGCGCGTTCCGGCCGCGTGACATCTGCTGGACCATCACCCGGCCGCCCGGCCTGAGCCGGTCGTGCAGGGCCGCGGCGAAGGCCGGGTACTCGGCGTCGCCGACGTGCTCGCCCATCTCGATGGTGGCCACGGCGTCGTAGCCGCCGCCCCGGATGTCGCGGTAGTCGCGGCACTCCACGTCGACCAGGTCGCTGAGCCCGCGCGCCTTCACCTCCTGTCGTACGTACGCCGCTTGCTCGGCCGCGAGGGTGACGGCGGTGACGCGGGCGCCGTACCGCTCGGCGGCGTGCAGGGTCAACGAGCCCCAGCCGCAGCCGATGTCGAGCAGCCGGGCCCCGGGCCCGAGTCCCAACCGCGTGCAGATCAGGTCGAGTTTGTCGCGCTGCGCGTCGGCGGACGTGTAGTCGGGGGCGTCGCTGGTCCACCAACCGCAGGAGTACGCCATCGTCTCGTCGAGCAGCAGCGCGTAGAAGTCGTTCGACAGGTCGTAGTGGTGGTGGATCGCGGCCCGGTCGCGGTCCTTGCTGTGCAGGCGTCCGCTCAGCCGCGCCGGCGCCCCCGGCGGCGCGGGGCGCGGCCCGATCGCGCCGATCCGTACCGCCGCCGCCAGCGCGCGTGCCCGGTCGGCCGCCGACAGCCGGGCGGGCCGCAGCTTCTGCTGCCGGATGGCCGCCCACACCGTGCGCAGCGCCTCCCCGACATCGCCCTCGACGTCGATCTCCCCGGCCACGTACGCCTCCGCGAGGCCCAGCTCGCCGGGCTGCCAGACCAGCCGCCGCAGCGCCCGCCGCCGCCGTACGACCACCAGCGGGCCGTCGCCCGAGCCCAGCTCGCTCCCGTCCCACAGCCGCACCCGCAGCGGCGGTTCCCCGCCGAGCGCCTGGTCCAGGTGGGGGCGCAGCCGGTCGGCCGCGGTGGGTGTCACGGAGGGCATGGACGCGCTCGCTTTCCGCGGTGCCGGCCGGTGAGGCGGCGGCTCCGCTGTGCTGTTCCGGGCTGTGCCGGGCTGTGCCGGTCGGGGCTCTCACCCTGTATTCGGCGCGGTACGGCGTACGGATTGGCGCGGGTGCCGCCCGTCTGCCGGGGGCTGTCGCACGGCTGTCGTACGGATGTCGCGCGGCGGCGTGCGGGCCTCGGCGGGATTGTCGTACCCCTCGGATACGTTGCCGCCATGGCTGAATTCGTACTGGTCGCGGGGGCGTGGCTCGGCGCGTGGGCGTGGGACGAGGTGGTGCCCGAGCTGCGGGCGGCCGGGCACGGCGTCCATCCGCTGACGCTGTCGGGGCTCGCCGAGAAGCGGGGCGCCGCGCCGGACGCCGGGCAGCGGACGCATGTCGAGGACATCGTGGCCGAGGTGGAGCGGCTCGATTCGCGGGACGTGGTCCTGGTCGGGCACAGCTACTCGGGGATTCCGGTCGGCCAGGCCGCCGGGCGGATCGGCGACCGGCTGGCCCGTATGGTCCTGGTCGACTCCGAAGTGCCGGTCGAGGGCGGGTCGTTCGCGTCCGGCTGGTGGGAGGGGCAGGCCAGATTCGAGGCGATCCTGGCCGAGGGGGACGGCTTCTGGCCGCCGCCCGCCGCCGGGGAGTTCGAGGGCCAGGGCCTGACCGACGAGCAGATCGCCCGGCTCGTCGCGGGCGCGACCCCGCATCCGGCTGCCTCGCTCACCGAGCCCGCCGCGCTGTCCCGCCCGCTCGCCGACCTCCCGACGACGTACATCAAGTGCCTTCTGGACGGCCCGGAGCCGAACAGCGACGTGGCCGCGCTCCTGGACGGCAAGCGGTGGCGGCTGGTGGAGATGAACACCGGGCACTGGCCGATGTTCTCCGAGCCGCGCCAGCTCGCCGCGATCCTGGGGGCCGAGACCGCCCCCTGATCCCTGCCGGGCGCGCGTGGGCCCCGGGCCCGCGCGGGTGTCGGGCCCACTCGCTGCGGGTCCGTCCTACGTCTGCGGCACCATCACGTCCGCCGGGATACGGCGGCGGACGTCCGCGAGCAGATTCCGCATCGCCATGCGGAAGACCTCGGCCTGGTGCTCGCCGAGGAACGAGGTGTGCCCGAAGACCTCCAGGACCACCTGCCCGTGCAGGCGGCCCCACGCCTCCATGAGGAGAGCGACCGCCGGCGGGGGCAGCTCTCCCGGGCCCTCCGGCGGCAGCCGGTCCAGGTGCGCCAGGAGCCGGGGCGAGAGCGCGGGGACGTCGGCCGCCGCGAGCTGCGCGGTGCTGAAGCCGTCGAACAGTTCGCGCTGGAAGAGCACGCTCATCCGGCGGTTGGCCTGGGTGGTGATGCCGTCGTGCGGGGCCGCGTACCCCCGCAGCGGTGTCCCGTAGAGGAGTTGGTACCGCTCGGGGTGGGCGATGGCCCAGTGGCGGTAGCCCTCGGCCGCGACCACCAGGCGCGGCAGATCCGGCCAGTCCGCCGCCGCTCGGTCGAGCGCGGAACGTACGGCGGCGGTCAGGTCGTCGTACGCCTTGGTGACGAGCACGGTGACGAGGGCGTCCCGGCTCGGGAAGTAGTGGTAGAGCGCCTGGACGGTCATGCCCAGGCCGCGGGCTATCGCGCGCATCGACAGGCCTTCGGGGCCGTTCTCCCCGATCAGGTGTTCGGCGGCGTCCAGGATCTCCTGCGTCGCTGCCGCGCGCCGCCGTTCACGCAGAGAGGGCGCGGCGGGCGCGGAGGGCGGGGAGGGCGGGGAGGGCGGGGACGACGGTGGCGGCGGCGTTGCTGGTGTCGGCGGTGCCGACGGTGTCTGCGGTGTCGTCCGTGGTGTCGGCTGTGTTGTCGGCGTGGAGACGTCCGGTGGCGCTGGCGGGTGTTCCTCGGCGGGCATGCGCCCACCCTACGACGGCTTCCTTGGCGTGTATCCGGAATTTGAACACTGTCAGGTAAATCTCGCACTGCCAAAGTCTGTTGTGTGCTGTCTACGTTCGTCACGGCGACGTCACTCCCGTCGCATCCGCCGCACGGCGCGACTCCGCGGGCCCCGCACACCCGCGACTGCGCCGGTACGCGCGTCCAGAACGCCCGCAAGTCCGCAGAGGAGATCTCGCGTGTTCGAACGCATAGCCGAACTGGCGATCCGCCGGTCCCGGCTGGTACTCATCGTCGCCATCGTGGCGACGGCCGTCATGGGTGCCGTGGGTGCTGGCGCCTTCACCAAGCTACTGGGCGGCGGCTTCGACGATCCAGCTTCCCAGTCCACCCGGGCACGCGACCTCATCGACAAGAGATTCGGCGGCGAGACGAATCTGGTGCTGCTCGTCCGCACCGCGGACGGCCGTATCGCCGACGGCCGCGTGGACGCCCCGGCGGCCGAGCGGAACGGGCGGGCCCTGGTCGCCGAGCTGAAGAGCGAGAAGACGCTGGCGAACGTCGTCTCGTACTGGGACACGCGGAGCACCGAACTGCGGTCCAAGGACGGCCGCGAGGCCATGGTGCTCGCCCACGTCAAGGGCGACCCGACGCAGCAGCAGAAGAACGCCGAGAAGCTTCTCGACCACTTCGGCGGTACGTACAAGGACGCGCTCACGGTCCGGGCCGGCGGTGTGGCCGCCGTCGGCAACGACATGGCGACGCAGGTCGTCAAGGACCTCGAACTGGCCGAGCTGATCGCGATCCCGCTGACCCTCGTCCTGCTGCTGTTCGTCTTCGGCAGCGCGGTGGCCGCCCTGCTGCCGCTGGCCATCGCGGTCATCGCCATCCTCGGCTCGTTCGCCGAGCTGTCCCTGCTCGCGGACGTCACCAGCGTCTCGAACACGGCGACCAATCTCACCACGGCCCTCGGCCTCGGACTGGGCATCGACTACGGCCTGTTGATGATCAGCCGGTTCAGGGAGCAGCTCGCGACGGGCGCGAGCGTGGACGACGCCGTCCGCCGGACCGTCCACACCGCGGGCCGCACCGTCGCGTTCTCCGCGGCGACCGTGGCCGCCGCGCTCGCCGCGCTCCTGGTCTTCCCGCAGTACTTCCTGCGCTCGTTCGGCTTCGCGGGCGTCGGGGTCGTCGCCATCGCGGCCGTCAGCGCGCTGTTCGTCATGCCGCCGCTGCTCGTCGTCCTGGGCCACCGGGTCAACAGCGGGCGGATGCCCTGGATGAAGGCCGCGAGCGCCGCGAACGACACGAAGGCCGTGAGTTCTGCGAGCGCCGCGAGCGCCACGACTTCCGCCAGCTCCACGGATTCCGCCGACTCCACCGCCCGCGTCTCCGTGTGGGCGCGGCTGGCCCGTACCTCCATGCGGCGGCCCGCGCTCACCGCGCTGCCCGTGCTCGTGGTCCTGCTGGCGGCGGCGAGCCCCCTGCTGGGCATCGTCTTCGGCACCCCGGACGAGCGCGTGCTGCCCAAGGACGCCGAGAGCCGCCAGGTCTCCGCGACGCTCAGGAGCGACTTCACCGGCAGCGACGACTCCGCCCTCCAGATCGTCTTCGGCCAGGCCGTGGACAAGGGCCCCCTGGGGTCGTACGCGCAGCGGCTGTCGCAGCTCAAGGGTGTCGTACGGGTCGAGACCAGCACCGGGACCTACGCCGACGGGCAGGCTTCCGCCGCCGGGCCGGGCAGCGCCAACCTCGGCCGCCCCGACGGGCAGCGGATCAGCGTGACCAGCTCCCTGACGCCGAGGTCGGACGCGGCCCAGGACCTGGTCGGCGCGGTACGGGACCTCGCGCCGCCCGCCGGAACGCACCCGCTGGTCGGCGGCACCGACGCCGAACTGGTCGACACCAGGCACTCCATCGGCGGCCAACTCCCGCTCGCCATCGGCTTGGTCGTCCTCACCACCTTCATCCTGCTCTTCCTGTTCACCGGCAGCGTTGTGCAGCCGCTGCGCGCCCTGCTGCTCAACGCGATCACCCTGGTGGCGACCCTCGGCGTCATGACGTGGATCTTCCAGGACGGCCATCTCTCCTCCCTGCTCGGCTTCACCGCGCAGCCGATGGAGATGTCGATGACCGTGCTGATGTTCTGCATCGTCTTCGGACTCTCGATGGACTACGAGGTCTTCGTCACCAGCCGGATCAAGGAACTCCACGACCAGGGCGAGGACACCGAGTCGGCCGTCGTCAACGGCCTCGGGCACACCGGGCGCATCGTCACCGCGGCGGCCTGCCTGCTGGCCGTGAGCTTCTTCGCCTTCGGCACGGCCAAGCTCAGCTTCATGCAGATGTTCGGCCTCGGCAGCGGACTGGCCATCCTCATCGACGCCGTCGCCATCCGCGGTGTCCTCGTCCCCGCCGCGATGCGCCTGCTCGGCGGATCGGCCTGGTACGCGCCGGGCTTCCTGCGCAGATTCCACGACCGGTTCGGGCTCAGCGAGGGCGAGCCGGCCTCCGGTCCCGACCTGGACCGCGAGCCGGTCGCCTCGCAGAGGTGATCGAGCGGGCCCCGCGGCCCCGGTGCCTGTGACGGCCTCCGCCCTCCCCGGGCGGGGGCCGTGACGCGTGCCCGGCCCCGTCCGCCGCCGCCCCCCACCCGGCGGATCTGTGTGCGATGCCTTGACGCCCCCGCCGTTCCGCCCGACACTCCATTCGCACGCAGCTCTGAGAGCGCTCTCAGGATTCCCGATATGTCATGCCCGCATCACGCATATCGAGTACGGCACCACGGGCGGCGGGTCGCGCACGAGCAGGACGGACCACGCACCACGTACCACGTACCACGCACGACGGACCACGTACCAGGCACGACGGACCACGTACCACGGACTACGGCTCACGCTCAGCGCCCCGCCCCCACGGCAGCTGTCCCCCCCACGACCGAAAGGCAGCACCTGCCCATGACGACATCCCCTCCATCGGCCGCCCGCCGCTTCGTCAGCGGACGTCCCACGGCCGTGCTCAGCGCCCTGCTCCTCCTCGTGACCGGCATCACCGGCCTTGTGCTGTCCGGCGGTTCGGCGTCGGCGGCCGTTCCCGGACCCGCGGCGGGGTGGACGACCGTGTTCAGCGACGACTTCAACGGGGCGGCGGGCAGCGGCCTCAACCGGTCCAACTGGCTCTACGACATCGGCACGAGCTACCCCGGCGGCGCGGGCAACTGGGGCACCGGCGAGATCGAGACCTCCACCGACTCGACGCAGAACGTCTACCAGGACGGCTCCGGCCACATGGTGATCAAGCCGGTCAAGGACGCCTCGGGGCACTGGACTTCGGGCCGCGTGGAGACCCAGCGCACGGACTTCGCGGCCCCCGCGGGCGGTCAGCTCGAAATCAGCGCCTCGATCCAGCAGCCCAACCCCCAGAGCGGGCTCGGCTATTGGCCCGCCTTCTGGGCGATGGGCGCCGCCGCCCGCCCGGTCAGCGCCACCAACTGGCCCAGCATCGGCGAGATCGACATCATGGAGGACGTCAACGCCCTCAGTAAGCACTCCACCACCTTCCACTGCGGGCAGTGGGCGGGCGAGTGCCACGACCCCGACGGCATCACCAGCGACCTCCAGCCGTGCGCCGGTTGCCAGACCGGCTTCCACAAGTACTCGGCCGTCATCGACCGCACCAACACCTCCGCCGAGCAGCTCCGCTTCTACCTCGACGGCAATCTGACCTACACCGTCAACGAGAACCAGGTCTCCGTCGCCACCTGGCAGGCCGCCGTCGACCACGGCTTCTTCGCCATCTTCGACGTCGCCATCGGCGGCTCGTACCCCAACAAGGTCTGCGGCTGCACCTCCCCGTCCGCCGACATCAGCTCCGGCGCGGGCATGAGCGTCGACTGGTTCGCCGTGTACCAGACGACCGGCGGCAGCAGCGGCACGGTCGGCGGCACGAACAACGGCGGTACGTCGTCCGGTACGAGCACGGGTACGAGTTCCGGTACGAGTTCCGGCACCAGCTCCGGTACGAGTTCCGGTACGAGTTCCGGCACCAGCTCCGGTTCGAGCGCGGGCAGCACGGGCGGCAGCACCACCACGCCCGACTACACCGCCGGTGTCACCTCCACCAGTTCCACGCAGGCCCGCATCTCCTTCACCCCGACCACCCCGGCCGCCTACGTCGACGTCCACTACCTCGTCAACGGCGCGGGTCAGCAGAATTTCCGCATGACCAACTCCTCCGGCACCTGGACCCAGACCGTCAACGGCCTCTCCACCGGCAGCGTTCTCACGTACTGGTTCACGTACGAGAAGAACGGCCCCCAGTACGACTCCCCGCACTACACGTTCACCCAGGGGTCCTGACCCTCGGCCCGCGTGCCTGCTTCGGCTGTGCCTGCTTCGGCTGTGCCTGCTTCGGCGGGGCCGCCCGGACACCGTGTCCGCGCGGCCCCGCCGGCGTTCGCGGGCGAGGTGCGCCAGGCGAATATGCCAGGTCAAGGAGTGGTTGACGCGCATAGACAACGTCGGGCAGTCTCATGAGTCCGTGAACCCCCCATGGGAGGCGTGATGTTGAGACGGTACGTCCGTGCATTACTCGCTATTGTCATGTTTGCGTCAGCTATCCTCGTCGGAACCGCCGTGACGGCGGGCAGCGCCCATGCGGCCGGCTGCTACTCCTGGGGCCGCACCCTCAGCCAGGGCGCGAGCGGTGAGGACGTCCGCCAGCTCCAGATCCGGATCGCCGGGTACCCCGGCTACGGCGCGGTGCTGGCGACCGACGGCCAGTTCGGGCCGGCGACCAAGTCCGCCGTCGTGCGTTTCCAGCAGGCGTACGGCCTCACGGCGGACGGCATCGCCGGGCCGCAGACCTTCGCGAAGATCGGCGCGCTCCAGGACACCGACTGCACCCCGATCCACTTCACCTTCGGCGAGATGAACCGCTGCAACACCACCTGGGCGGGCGGCGCGGTCAGTGCGGCCACCGCCCGTGACAACGCCCTGCGGCTCATGTGGAAGCTGGAGGCGCTGCGCCACGCGCTGGGCGACCAGCCGCTCAACACGAGCAGCGGCTTCCGCTCAGCTTCGTGCAACAGTGCCGTCGGCGGGGCCTCGAACAGCAACCACATGTACGGCCGTGCCGTCGACCTGATCGGCTCGCCGAGCTACTGCCGCATCGTGCAGGAGGCCCGCTACCACGGCTTCAACGAGATCCTCGGCCCCGGCTACCCGGGCCACAGCACCCACGCCCACCTCGGCGACCAGAGCTCCCGCTACTGGAGCGCCTCCTCCTGCGGAATCTGACCCCCGTGCCCCGTGGCCGACGCTCCCCCTCCGCCTCGGCCACGGGGTTCCGCACCGCCCGGATCCGGCGGCGGCGTTCCGGGCCGAGCAGGAGCGCGAACTCTCCGAGGACGACCACGGGTTCGGGACGATGACGAAGAGGGGCCGTTCACGGGCCCCTTGGCCGACGCGGAGGTCCGCGCCTGGTGCCCCGGCGGCCGTCCCACCGAGGCCGAGTGGACCGCCGCGGTGTCGGACCGCGGCGACCTCTACCCCGACCGCGCGGCGGGCAACCGCACCGTCCTCTACGACGCCGACGGCAGGCCGGTCTCGATCGGCTACTGGGGCGTCACGGCGGACTGACCGCGGCGAGCCGCGGCGGGAGCCGGGCCGGGGCAGGCTCGGGCAGGACGGCTTCATCCGGGCAGGACGGCCTATCCGGGCCTCCGGACGGAGAACTCGTTGCCGTCGGGGTCGAGGAGCAGGACGTGGGCTCCGCCGTCGGTCTCCGCGGCCTCGGGGCGCGTGGCGCCCAGGGCGAGGAGGCGGTCGACCTCGGCGGAGCGGTCGGCGCCGGCGGGGAGGGCCAGTTCGAAGAAGAGGCGGTTGGTGCCGGTCTTGGGGGCGACGGGCGGGCCGCCCCAGGTGATCTTCGTACCGCCCTCGGGGGACTGGATCGCGGTCTCCTCGTCCTGGTCCCAGACCAGGGGCCACCGCAGGGCCTCGCTCCAGAAGCAGCCGACCTCGCGGGTGCCGTCGCAGGCCAGGGCGCCGATGACGCCGGTGTCGGCGAGGAATGTGTTGCCGGGCTCGATGACGCAGAATTCGTTGCCGTCAGGATCGGCGAGCACGACGTGCCCCTCTTCGGGGAGTTGGCCGATGTCGATGTGCTGTCCGCCCAGTTCCAGCGCCCTGGCCACCGTCTGCCGCTGGTCCTCGGCGGAGGCGCTCGTCAGGTCGAAGTGCGCTTGATTCTGGCGGGACTTGGGCTCCTGGCTCGGCAGGAAGCGGATACGGAAGCCGCCGGTCGCCCCGTCCGCGGCGGGCGGCACGATCGCGACACCGCCCTGCGCGTCCTCGTCCTCACCGGGGATCACCTCCCAGCCCAGCACCCCGGACCAGAACCTCGCCAGCCCCGTCGGCCGCGTCGCGTTGAAGCAGATCGCGAACAGTTCACTGCTCATACCCCGTACCTCTCCGATCCCTCGACGTCCGAGCCGCACCCTAGACACGCCCGTCCGGCCCCCGCACCCGAGTTTCCGCCCCGGGCGGCGACGCCGGATCCCGGCCCCAAGGACCCCCACCGGCCCACCGGCGGGTCAGGAACTCAGGTCTCGTGCAGCATCTTCCACGCCCCGTCCCGCTTCACGATCACGTTCGTGCCCCGTCCCTCCCCTGACCGGGGCTGCACCACGCGTGCGATGTCGTGGCTGTTGTTGGCCTGCTCATACCGCGCCATGAACGCCGTGAGCTCGGCTGCGGGATGCGACATGCGCCGGGCTCAGGCGCTCGGGTGGGCGGTGGCAGTGGTGTCGGCGGCGGTGTGCGCGTCGGCGTTGGCGTCGGCGTCGGCGAGGAGGATCGCGGCGACGGCGTCCGGGGCCTCGTGCATGGCGTCGTGGCCGGTCGGGAGGTCGTGGACCCGCCAGGCGGGGTCGGCCTGGAGGCGGGCGCGGAGGCCGGCGAAGGGTGTCCGGTTCTCCCAGCCCGAGCAGTAGACGAACTCGCGGCGGGGGACGCGGGCGACCGCGCCGGTCAGCCGGACCGTCTGGAGGAAGGCGGCGAGGGGATGGGGGCGGCGGCGGGGATCGCCGCCGTCCGGCGGCCGGACGGAGTAGCCGGTGGCCGCGGCGCCGGCGGCGAACACCTCCCGGAAGTGGTCGTTCGTCGACGACCAGCACGAATCACCGTCGCGCGGTACGTAGGCGTCGAGGTGCACCAGCCGGGAGATCCGGCCCTCCGCGCGGTCGGCCGCGGCGGCGACCACCATCCCGGCGTAGCTGTGGCCGACCAGCGTCGCGCCGGTGACGCTGTGACGGTCCAGGCACCGCAGCACGTCATCGGCGTGCGTGTCGAGACCGGCGGTCGCGACCGTCGCGCTGTCGTCGTCCGGCCGCAGACCGGTCAGGGTCAGGGCGTGCACGGTGTGCCCGGCGCGCTCCAGCAGCGGGACCACCGCCTCGAACGACCAGGAGCCCTTCCACGCGCCGGGTACGAGGACGAACGTCGCCATGTGCTTCTCCTTCTCCGGGTGACACGCGGCCCGGTCAGGCGCTCGGCGCGCCGCGGGACCACTGCGTACAGAGCCAGTCTCACGGGGGCAGGCGGTGGCGTGGTACCGCTACGATGCCAAGTCATGCCCGTTCGCCGCCAACCTCGCCCGGCCGCCGGTGTGACGTCCCATGTGTGGCCGTCCGGCGGGCGCCACCTCTGGCCGTCCGGCGAGGCGAGCGAGGCGCGGTCGCACCCACGCGGCCACCTGGTGTACGCGGCCAGCGGCGTCCTGGCGGTCCACACCGAGCGCGGCACCTCGATCGTGCCCGCCGACCGAGTCGCCTGGACCCCGGCGGGGTTCACGCACCACCACCGCGCCCACGGCGTCACCGACATGCGGATCGTCTTCCTCACGCCGTCCCTCGCCCGGCTCCTGCCCGGCCACCCCGCCGTGTTCCTCGCCTCCGGCCTCGCCCGCGAGGTCCTGCTCGCCCTGACCGGACCCCGCGCGCACGACGCCGACGTGCCCGCGCACAGCCCCGCCGCGCGCTCCCGCCTCCTGCGCGTCCTCGTCGACGACCTCCAGGAAGCGCACGAACAGCCCCTGCACCTGCCGCAGCCCGCGGACGACCGGCTGCGAGCCGTCGCCCGGATCCTCTACGAGAACCCGGCGGACAACTCCACGCTGGCCGAACTCGGCAGGACGATCGGCGCCAGCCCCCGCACCCTCAGCCGGCTCTTCCACGACGAACTCGCCATGACCTTCTACGAGTGGCGCACCCAACTGCGCATCCACCACGCCCTCGTACTCCTCGCCGACGGCAACGACACCCTCCGCACCGCCGCCGCCTGCGGATGGGCCAACCCCAGCGGCTTCATCGCCGCCTTCACCGCCGTCCTCGGCACAACCCCCGGCCGCTACCGGACCAACCGCCCCGCCCCCAGGCCGCCTTCGGCGTCGTGAAGCGGAGACTCGTCATCGCGACCAAGGTCGTCGCCACGGCTCGATTCCGGCCCCGGCTCGTCACTCAGGCCCGGCGTCGCGCCCACGGCGGCATCGCCGTGGCCCCCGCTGTCGCGCCTGCGGCTGTCAGGGCTTGATGACGACGGAGCGCACGATCTTGTCGGCGAAGGTCTGCCGCTTTTCGTCCCACAGCGGCCACAGATAGCCGAGCCCGCAGCAGACGGCGTCGAGGATGTGCAGGAGCCAGCGGCCGAAGGCCCTCCCGACGCCGAGGACTTGCCCGTCGGCCTCGCGTAGGAGGTGGATGCCGACCGCCTTCTTTCCGGGGGTCTGCCCGGTGGTGCCCGCCACGTAGCTCAGGCCGATGGCAATCAGGAGGACGAGAAGTGCGCCCCACTGGGCGGCTGCCGGCGTGCTGCCCAGCGCGTACCAGACGATGCGTTCGGGCACGTACACGATGATGCCGTCGATCAGTGCCGCCGCTACCCGTCGGCCCCACGACGCCAGTGGCGGCATCCCGCCCACCGGCACCTGCCCGTACACAGCCTGATCCGTAGGCCCCCCACGGGGATATTCCGGCAACTCATTTCCCGAGCCCGGTTGTTGCGGCGCAAGCACCCCGTCCACGCCCGTTCCGCCGCTACTTCCACCGCCAGGCTGAGACGCCCCTCTGTCATCCACGGCGTGGAGTAAAGCAGATTATGCCCACGAGTGATCGCCCCCTCCGCATGGAAGGACTCCCTCCGGATATGCCCGTGGTCTCCATCGTCCGCCCACCCGCCAGAAGACCCCTTTATGCACCCTTGACCTGAGCATGTACATCACATGTAAGATCTGCGAACTTGTGGGAATTCTGTGGCTCCGGGTGGGGACTTTGGGGCTGGGGCGGGGGAGAGCTCTGTGCTGAGCAGACATGCGCGCAGGTCGTTGATTGCTGCCGTGGCGGCGGTAATGGTGACGGGCGGCCTCGCGCCCTTGGGTGCGGGCGGGCAGGCGTTCGCCGCTCCTCCTTCGCAGACAGCGGAGAAGTCCCCGCAGGGAAAGGCCGCTTCGGCCCTCACCGAGGACGCCGCGCCCTACGCGGGCACCCGCTTCCCGGAGTTCAGATGAGTAATTGGACTCCGGTGGTGGACCGAGGGGACGGGGCATGGATTGGGATCATGCCTGACGGCCGTATTGGGGTCGGGGTGGATTCGGAAGGGCGAGCTACGCTTGTGAGCTCCGGTTTCGTTCCCATGTGGCCCTACCTGGAGCGTGATCTGCCCGAATCCCTGGCTGAATATGCCCGCTCGTGGGAGCAGCTCAGTCGGGGCGGCGTATCGACTCCCGAGAGGCTAATTGAGCTGACGGTCGAGTCGGCGTGGAGGTCTGGCCGTTCGTATTGGATGCAACTGGCTGCTCCGTGGGTCATTGAAATGTCTCGCCGAGAGGATTTCGATCAAGACGTCGTCCGAGGGATTCTCCGTGAGATGGAAACCTCTGAGGTGTTGTCCGTGCAGGTTCGGGATCAAGCGCGGTGCGCAATTGAATAGAATTTCCCTGTGAACGGCTCATCGGATTTCACTATCACGGGAATTCTGTAGCGTGGAACTGCTGCTCGGCGGGGTTGCGGGGGGCGTGGCCGAGGAGGCCGGTGCCGACGAGTTGGCCGTTCGACATGGCGTGAGTCGCTATGAGGTTACCAATAGGTGGGGACAGCGGTGATTGGAGCCGCCCATTGGATTCCCCGTCAACGGGTCTGAAGTACATTTGGCCCTTGCTGACACTTCGTGTCGTCACGTCTGACGTGAGCTCTGCCATCCGTCGATGTGCCCGTTGCTCGACGACCCCCTCGCGTCGGGCAACGGGCACGTTCGGGATACGGATCAGCGCCCCCGCGTGCCGCCGACCGGTACCCATTCCCCCTGGTGTTCCCCCGGGTGTTCCCGTGGTGCGCCGGCGACGTCCTCCCCGGTCGTCGGCGCGTCCGCCGTGGCCCCCGCCACGATCCGGACTGCCTCCGCGGTCGCCATGAGTCCCCCGTACAGCTCATGCCAACCGGTCGTGCCCCCAACGCCCTTGCCCCCCTCGGGCTCGGGCGGGTCGTTCATCGTGCGGTCACTCTCGTTCAGGTATGCCAGCATCCTTTCGTGCGGTGAATCCCCTCGATTCGGTTTCGACACGTGCATCCTCCCTGTCTCCCCCTGTTCTTCGTGTCGGGATTAGATCCCGACTCGGGACCACGGTGAAAGTGATCCGTGGTCCCGAGAAGCAGACCTATTCCGCGCGCCATTCCTCCTCCGGGCCGATGCCTAAGGCCAGTCGGGTGGCCTTCTTCAGGTCCTTGCTGACGGTCGCGGGCGAGACGCCCAGGTGGGCGGCGATCTCGACCCCGCTCAGGCCCCACACATGGGTCAATTCCCATATGGTGTACGGGCGTTCGTGGCCGATCGCGGCTCGTACGGCGGCGAGGAGTTCGATGAACTCCAGTGAGGCCGTGAGATGGTCCGCGGCGGGGCGGCCGGGAACGCCGGGCCACGGGACGCCTTCGGGGAGTTCCCCGGTCGGGTCCTCGTAGCGCGTACCGAGCCGGTTGTAGTGCGACTTGAGCTTGTTGCGGGCGACCACCGTCGCGAAGACGATCACCGGCTTCTCGAAGACGGTGCCCTTGCGGTACTCCAGGATGACGGCGATGCACGCCTCCTGCGTGATGTCCTCGGCGAGGACCGCGTCCCGGGTCAGTCGCCTGACCGCCCTGAGCAGGCGGGGATGTACCTCCTTCAGTTCTGCCTCGATGAGCCCTTCCAGCTCCTCCGACAGCCGTTTCGGCGGCGGTACGGCGCTCGTCGTCATGGCCCCCGAGCCTTGTCCCATGTCCTCCGCTCCATTCGATCTGCGGGTCGCCCCGCGTTGCCGGACATGGAGTAGGACGCGCGAGGCGCCGGATTCTTTCCACCGCCCCCGAAGGGGCTGGGCTTCAAGAATCCGGCGCCTCACACGCCCCTAGAGGCATGGACACACGACATGCGACCGACTCCGCCGACCCGGCCGAAGTCCTCGCCGACTTCGCACCAGGCGCAGCTGTCACGCATCACCTGTCACGCATCACCGGGACCGCGACGGGTCCCGTATCCGGTCAGGCGGTGACCAGGGTCAGCCCGTAGCGGCTCAGGATCGGGTTGACCGGCTGGAACCAGGTCTGGCCGCCGCTGGCGCAGTTGCCCCAGCCGCCGGAGGTGACGCCCTGGGCCTGGTCGCCGGTGATGAACGAGCCGCCGGAGTCGCCCGGTTCGGCGCAGACGTTGGTGCCGGTCAGGCTGTAGACCGCGCCCTGGGCGTAGTTGACGGTGTCGCCCTGGGACAGGACGGTGCCGCAGTGCCAGTGGGTGGTGGAGCCGGAGCGGCAGATGGAGGAGCCGACCGGGGCGACGTTGGAGCCGCGGACCAGGACGTCGCTGACGGTGCCCCAGCCGAGGACGACCGGGACGGTCCACCAGCCGTTGCCGATGGAGATGTAGGAGTAGTCGTTGCCGGGGAAGGTGGAGCCGACGAAGGTGCCCATCGCCGAGCCGTCCCAGCCGGCCACGGAGCTGCCCGGCGTGCCGCAGTGCCCGGCGCTGACGAAGCCGCCGACCACCGAGAAGCCTATGGAGCAGCGGGTGTTGCCGTTGATGTAGTACGGGTCACCGCCGACGGTCCCGGCCGAGAAGGTGCGGGGCGCGGGGGAGCTGTCGGCCTTGACGGTCAGCAGCCCGGCGGCGCGGGCGGGCGCGAGGAAGGCCGCCACGTCCGCGCGGTTCTCCGCCCCCGCCTGTACGTCGGCGACGACGCGGTTGGTCGTGACGTCGACGCGCCAGCTCCGCACCGCGGCGGGCGCACCGGCCGACGACTTGGCCGCGGTGTCGAGCCCGGCCTTGGCCGAGTCCAGCGCGGCCGCGGTGTGCGCGACCTTCACGGTCGAAGCGCCGGTCGCGCGTACGGCCTTGGTCGCGGCGCTGTCGGTCACCCCCACCACCAGCTTGCCGGAGGCGGCGTCGAACCACTCGCCGCCGAACGCCTTTCCGGCCGCGCGCCGGGCGGTGGGCGCCAGCGTGGTCGCCGTCGCCTCGGCCTTCAGCCGCGCGGTCGCCTGCGTCTGGGTCAGCCCCAGGTCCCGCTGCATGGCGCTCACCAGTCCCGGCGACAACGGCTCGGAGGCCGACGCCGAGGTCACCGGCGCCAGCCCCAACGCCCCTACTCCCAAAGCCACTACGGCGGACAGACACCAGCCCGTACGAGTCATACGTCGCATCGACGCGCTCCTTTGCACCTTCTCGCGAGCGAGAAATCGTGGGGGGACAACACACTCGAACAGCGCCCGGCAGTCCAGCGCGCCTCCACCGCACGAGAGCGCTCTCACCACCGGCCGTCCCCCACCATCAAACGATGTCGAGCACATGTCAACACCGCCTCACGCGTAACACCCGTTTCGTCCACGGATATCCGGAGGTAAAACGTCCGCCATGGCGAGATATCCGAGTCGCAAAGAAGCCGGACCCGCGCGCCGGACCCGGACCCGCCACGGGCCTCGGACGTGCCGCCGGACCCGGACACGCCACGGGACCCGGACGCGCGTCCGGACCCGGACATGCCGCCGGGGGCGGCCGGCGGCCATGAACGGCCGCCGCCCGCCCCCGGCTTGTGGGGGGGAGGAGAAAAGAACGGTGAGAAGGAAGGAGCGGCAGCGGGTGCTACCAGCCCACCGCGATCTCCATCCACTGCGGGTTCTGGAGCGAGGCGTACGCGGCCTGCCCGGCCACGTCGTCGTACGGGAACCCGTAGGCGAGGTGGTTGATCGCGTGGTCGTGCCAGAACTTGGCGTACCAGTTGGCCGGGTCGCCGCCCGTGTAGAACTTGGTCGGGTCCTCCCACTGGCTGGACGGGAGGTTGGCGGTGTGCCGGTTGAGCGCGGCGCACATGCCGGGGTTGCCCGCCAGCGAGCCCGCGCAGCCGAAGATGTTGGACGTGGGCTCGTTGACACCGACCGAATTGGCGTACGCCGTGAAGTAGTTGGCGTTCGCGCCGCCCGCGCGGAAGCTGGGGTCGCTGCCCGGCGCGATGATCCGGTACGGGGCCTGGGTCTGGGCCAGCACCTTGAACTGCTGCGGTACGGCGGCCTGGAACTGCGCGAAGGTCGCCTCCCGGCTCTGGTTGAACAGGTCCTGGCTGTCACCGAGCTGGACGTCCTGGCCGTCGTGCGTGTGCAGCCGGATGGCCAGCGGCAGGCCCCAGGCGTCGACCCGGGTGGTGTTCCCGTTGAAGACGTTGGCGCCGATGGTGAACTCGATGAAGTCGTAGTACTGGCTGTTCGGCGAGCCGAGGTAGAAGTACATCCGGCCCGAGGAGTTCGCCGGCATGTCGAAGTACGGCTGCTCGGCGATCGAGTGGACCGTGCCGTTGAAGCTCCAGTACACCTGGCTGTCCGGGTACTGGCCGTTGGTCCGGTTGAGGATCTTCAGTTCCATCACATTGTGCGCGGCCGGAATGTCGTCCGTCGTGCCCCAGAAGCTGTCACTGGGCGGTGTGGTGGGGGGAGTCGTGGTGCCGCCGCCGGTGGTGTTGACGGTCAGCTCCCACAGCGAGTAGCCGTACGCGGTGGCGCGGGCGGTGCCGTTGACCCGCAGGTAGCGGCCGGTGCCGGTGACGTTGAGCGCCTGGACGCCGCCGGTCCCGGTGGTGGTGGAGTAGATGTTCGTCCAACCGCCGGTACCGCTGTCGGACACCTGGATCTGGAAGCCGGTGGCGTACGCCGCCTCCCAGTTGAGGCCGACCTTGCAGATGGTCTGCGAGGAGCCGAGGTCGACCTGGAGCCACTGCGGGTCGCCGAAGGCGCTGGACCAGCGGGTGCCGGTGTTGCCGTCGACCGCCGCCGAGGCGGGGGTGGTCGCGTTCTCGGTGGAGGACGCGGTGGCCGGGTGGTTCAGCGCGGCGTTGGCCGTGCCGCAGGCGGCGGGCGGCGTCGTACCGCCGTTGCCGTACACCTGGAACTCCCACAGGGAGTAGCCGTACTGAGTGGCGCGGACCGTGCCGTACACCCGGACATAGCGCCCGGAACCGTTTACGGTCAGCGTCTGGTTGCCGCCCGTTCCGGTCGTGGTGGAGTAGATGTCGGTCCAGGTCGTGCCGTTGGCCGACGTCTGGATCTTGAAGGATTTCGCGTACGCCGCCTCCCAGTTGAGGGCGACGGAGGTGATCGTCTGCGAGGAGCCGAGGTCGACCTGGAGCCACTGCGGATCGGCGGCGGCGCTCGACCAGCGGGTGCCGGTGTTGCCGTCCACGGCGGCCGACGCGGGCGTGCCCGCGTTCTCCGTCGAGGACGCGGTGGCCGGCTTGCCCTGGGAGAGCAGGGTGTCCGCCGCGCGGGCCGGAGACTGGGTCCAGACGAGCGCCAGGCTCGCCAGCAGGGCCGCGAGGACGGTGAAGATCAGAACCGGCCGGCGCCCGCCGCGCCATGGCCGTTGGCGCACCGACAGGGTAGTGCTGCCTGACATGTGTTCTCCTCAACCGGGTGGGGGTCCGTGATGGAGGCCGGAGGGAGCCGGAGTGCATTGAGAGCGCTCTCCCGGCGAGGTGATGTTTACAAGCGCCGAACAGCCGCGTCAATGAGTTGTTCAATAATGGTCAGTTGGCCCCGTGCCCGATTTCGAGAACCGAACGCGAGCGGACGCCGAACCCGCAGCTCACACCCCGCGCGCCGTCGTTCGCGCCTCGCACTCCCGCGCGGCGCGAAGGAGCGGCCCCGCACACGCCATCCATGCGCGGGACCGCTCCGGCTCGTCACGTCACCGGGCTACCCCAGCGACGCCAGGTGATCGCGCAGCCCGATCCCGTACGCCGTCGGCGTCCCGTCGTACGCCGAGATCAGCGACGGTCCCGAGGAGCAGTCCCAGGTGTTCCAGGTCCACCCCAGGTACGACAGCTTGTGCGCGTCCAGCCAGTTCATGAACTGGTCGATGAAGCCGTGCGAGCAGGTGTTCTCGCCGATCTCACCGGCCACCAGCGGGACCTGCGCCGCGACCGGCGCGACCTGCGAGTCCCAGCAGGCCGCCGAGGAGCAGGTGTTGAAGTTGTAGACGTGGAGCGAGGCGCCCAGATTGCCCGTCGGGTCCGTGGGCTTGTGCGCCAGCCAGCCGGTCAGGTCGTTGGAGTACGCCAGACCGCCCGCCAGGATCACGTTCTGCGCGCCGGTGCCGCGTACGGCGTTGATCATCGACTGCATGCCGGCCACCTGGTAGCCGATCCCCGGGCAGGTGCCGCCGTCCCGCCAGCAGGTCCACGCCTGCTCGGTGGTGGAGGTGGCGCGGTCCGGGTAGGGCTCGTTGAACAGGTCGAAGACCACCGAGGTGTTGTTCTTGAACGCGTTGGCCACGCCGGTCCAGAACGGGATCGCGTACTGCGCGTCCGGCATCGGCTTCTGGCAGGTCGCGTTGACGTCCGAGCAGCCCGCCGAGTTGCCGGTGTACGTGCCGTGGCTCCAGTGCAGTTCCACGATCGGCGTGATGCCGTGCGCGACCAGCCGGTTGACCCAGCCGGTGATCGCCGAGACGTAGTTGGCGCCGCCGTACGCGGCGGGCACGTACGAAAGGCCCTGCCAGCAGTCCTCGTTGAGCGGGACGCGGACCGCCGTGACGTGCCAGCTCTTGATCGCGTCGATCGCCGCGTCGTCCACCGGGCCGTCGAAGACGCCGTAGCCCTGCGCGCACATGAACTCGGTGCCGGAGCGGTTGACGCCGTGCAGCACGACGTTCTTGCCGGTGGAGTCGACGAGCTGGTTGCCGGAGACGTGCAGCTTGGGCGGCGCGGTGTCACCACCGGGCGGAGTCGTCGGCGGAGTCGTCGGCGGCGTTGTCGGAGGTGTCGTGGGCGGTGTGGTCGGGGGAGTGGTCGGCGGTGTCGTGGGCGGGGTCGTCGTGGGCGTGGTGGGCGGCGTCGTGCCGTTCACATTGCACGTGGTCCCGTTGAGTTTGAAGACCGTCGGCGCCGGGTTGGAGCCCGACCAGTTGGCCAGGAATCCGGCGCTCACCGAACCGCCCGTGGCGATCGTCCCGTTGTACGACATCGAGGCGACGCTGACGGTCTTGCCGGACTGGGTCCAGGTGCCGTTCCAGCCCTGGGTGACCTTCTGGCTGCCGGGGAAGTCGAAGCTCAGATTCCAACTGGTCGTCGCGGCGGCGTTGTTGGTGATCACCACATCGCCCTGGAATCCGGCGTCCCACTGGCTGGTCACCGAGTAGGCCACCGAACAGGCGGGGGCGGCACCCGACGCGGTCGCGCCGAGCGCGGCGGGTAGTAGCGCGGCGGCGGTCGCGGCCGTCGTGACGGCCGCGATCCCGAATGCCGCGGTGCGCGTGGGTCGTCGCATGTGCGACTCCTCGTAAGTGGGGGGATCGAGAAGTGGACGCGCTCCCACTGGTCCGCCGCAGACCATAGCGGCAAGTCGGCGAGGGCGGTAGGGGTTCGGTGACGACCGTGTCGACTTCTGTAGCGACTCTCCGGTGATAGCGGCATGAACATGCCGTTCTGTTTCACCTCTTGACAGTGCGCTCACAGCGCCTTGATTGTGGGAGCGCTCCCACTGGTTCAGATGTTTCCATCCCCCCACAGAACCGCGAGGAGGGCTTCTCGCATGCCCAGAGGAAGACCGATCAGCAAGCGGATCCGCAGGCTGGTGACGGCTTTCGCCGTCGCGCTGTCCCTGCCGCTCGCCCTGACCGTGGCAGGCGGCGGAACCGTCGCCCACGCGGCCACTCTCCAGTGCAGCGTCGACTACTCGGCCAACGACTGGGGTTCGGGCTTCACCGCCAACGCCACCATCACCAACCGCGGTACGGCCGCGATCGACGGCTGGACACTGACGTACGCCTACGCCGGCAACCAGACGCTCCAGAGCGGCTGGAACGGCACCTGGTCGCAGACCGGGAAGAACGTCACCGTCAAATCGCTCGACTGGAACAAGACGATCGCGCCGAACGCCGGTGTGACCACGAGCGCCAACTTCAACTACAGCGGCACGAACGCGGCGCCGACCGCTTTCGCCGTCAACGGCACCGTATGCGGGGGCGCTCACCAGCCACCGCTCACCGTGCTCACCAGCCCGTCGGCCGGGGCCACGTACACCGCCGGCGCCAGCATCCCGCTGGCGGCCACCGCGGTCGCGGCGGACTCGGCGACCGTCAGCAAGGTGGAGTTCTGGAGCGACACCACGCTGCTGGGCACCGACACCACCTCCCCCTACACCTTCACCTGGCCCGCGGTCGCGGCCGGTGACTACTCGGTCTACGCCAAGGCGTACGACAGCCTGGGCGCGTCCGGCGAATCGACCCCGGTGGGCGTGCACGTGGCCGCCGGGCCCTCGATCGTCGCCTCGCCCACGCAGGTCTCGGTCACGCAGGGCGGCACCGGCACCTTCGGTGTCAAGCTGTCCGGCGCGCCGTCGGCCAATGTCACGGTCGCCGTCGCGCGCACCTCGGGGAACACCTCGCTGACCGTGAAGTCCGGCGCCAGCCTGACCTTCACCCCCGCCAACTGGAGCACGGCGCAGACGGTCACCGTCGCCGCCGCGGCCACCGGCAGCGGAGCGGCGACCTTCTCCGCGACCGCCACCGGCTTCGCCAAGGCCGACGTCACGGTGACGGAGGTGACGGGCACCAGCGGCACGTACGACTCCCGCTTCCTGAACCTCTACGGCAAGATCACCGACCCGGCCAACGGCTACTTCTCCCCGCAGGGCATCCCCTACCACTCGGTGGAGACCCTGATCGTGGAGGCGCCGGACTACGGGCACGAGACGACGTCGGAGGCGTACTCGTACCTGATCTGGCTCCAGGCGATGTACGGCCGGATCACCCAGGACTGGAGCAAGTTCAACGGGGCCTGGGCGCTGATGGAGAAGTACATGATCCCCACCTCCGCCGACCAGCCCACGAACAGCTTCTACGACCCGAGCAAGCCCGCCACGTACGCGCCGGAGCACCCGCTGCCCTCGGACTACCCGTCCAAGCTCGACACGAGCGTCCCGGTCGGTCAGGACCCGATCGCGAACGAGCTGAAGTCGGCGTACGGCACGTCCGACATCTACGGCATGCACTGGCTCCAGGACGTGGACAACACCTACGGGTTCGGTGACACGCCCGGCGGCGGCTGCGAGCTGGGCCCGACGGCGGCCGGTCCCTCGTACATCAACACCTTCCAGCGCGGCGCGCAGGAGTCGGTGTGGGAGACGGTGCCGCAGCCGACCTGCGACGCCTTCAAGTACGGCGGCACCAACGGCTATCTGGACCTGTTCACCGGCGACTCGTCGTACGCCAAGCAGTGGAAGTACACCGACGCCCCGGATGCCGACGCGCGCGCGATCCAGGCCGCCTACTGGGCGGACACCTGGGCCAAGGCGCAGGGCAAGGGCGCCGATGTGGCGACCACGGTCGCCAAGGCCGGAAAGATGGGCGACTACCTGCGGTACTCGTTCTTCGACAAGTACTTCAAGAAGATCGGCAACTGCACGAGTCCGTCCTGCCCAGCGGGCACCGGCAAGGACAGCGAGCACTACCTGCTGTCCTGGTACTACGCCTGGGGCGGTTCCAGCGGTACGGGCGGCGGCTGGTCCTGGCGGATCGGTGACGGCGCCTCGCACTTCGGCTACCAGAACCCGCTGGCGGCCTACGCGTTGACCACCGACCCGGCGATGGCCCCCAAGTCGGCCACCGGCAAGCAGGACTGGTCGACCAGCCTCACCCGGCAGTTGGAGTTCTACACCTGGCTCCAGTCCAAGGAGGGCGGCATCGCGGGCGGTGCCACCAATAGCTGGGACGGCGCCTACGCCCAGCCCCCGGTCGGCACGCCGACCTTCTACGGGATGGCGTACGACTGGGAGCCCGTCTACCACGACCCGCCGTCGAACCAGTGGTTCGGCATGCAGGCGTGGTCGATGGAGCGCGTCGCCGAGTACTACCAGCAGACCGGTGACGCCAAGGCCAAGGCGGTGCTCGACAAGTGGGTGACCTGGGCGATCTCCCAGACCACCATCAACCCCGACGGCACCTTCAAGATCCCGTCCGACCTGGCCTGGACCGGCGCTCCCGACACCTGGAACGCCGCCTCGCCGGGTGCCAACGCCAACCTGCACGTCACGGTCACGTCCTACGGCAACGACCTCGGTGTCGCCGCCGCCCTGGCCAAGACCCTGTCGTACTACGGCGCCAAGTCCGGGAACGCCGCCGCCAAGACCACGGCCAAGGCGCTGCTGGACGGCATGTGGAGCAACAACCAGGACGCCCTGGGCATCGCGGTGCCGGAGACCCGTACGGACTTCTCCCGCTTCAACGACCCGGTCTACGTCCCGTCCACCTTCTCCGGCGCCATGCCGAACGGCGACAAGATCAACTCCAGCTCGACCTTCCTGGAGCTGCGTTCCTTCTACAAGAACGACCCCAACTGGTCCAAGATCGCCACCTACCTCGGCGGAGGAGCCGCCCCGACCTTCACCTACCACCGCTTCTGGGCCCAGGCGGACATCGCGCTGGCGATGGGCTCGTACGCGCTGCTCTTCAACGAGTGAGGCGGCGTACGACCACCCCTGATGTGACGTGAGTCACGCGAGAGGCCCGGTCCGCTTCCGCGGGCCGGGCCTCTCGTATGGGGTGAGTGACGGGACTTGAACCCGCGGCCACCTGGACCACAACCAGGTGCTCTACCAACTGAGCTACACCCACCATGTCCGGCGCTTTCAGGCGCCGACCTGAAGAAGTGTACAGGGTGCGGGGGCGTGCTCGCGCATCCCTTTTGGCGAGCTTTCGCGGCCGCTCTCCGCGGCCTTTCCTGGCCGCTCAGCAGGGCCTTCCGGCCGCGCTACTCCGCCGGCAGGACGTGCTTGGCCGCGATGGCCCGCACGGTGTCGGTGTCCGGCCCCGGCTGGGGGACGAAGACCGCCTCGCGGTAGTAGCGCAGCTCCGCGATCGACTCGCGGATGTCGGCCAGCGCCCGGTGGTTGCCGTTCTTCTCCGGGCTGTTGAAGTACGCGCGCGGGTACCAGCGGCGGGCCAGCTCCTTGATCGAGGAGACGTCCACGATCCGGTAGTGCAGGTGCTGCTCCAGGGTCCCCATGTCGCGCGCGAGGAAGCCGCGGTCGGTGGAGACCGAATTCCCGCACAGCGGCGCCTTGCGCGGCTCGGCCACGTGCTCGCGCACGTACCCCAGCACGATCTTCTCGGCCTCTTCGAGCGTGATCCCGCCGGGCAGCTCCTCCAGCAGACCGGAGGAGGTGTGCATCTCCCGCACGATGTCCGGCATGGTCACGAGCGCCTCGTCGGGCGGCCGGATGACCACGTCCACCCCGTCCCCGAGCACATTCAGCTCGGAGTCCGTGACGAGCGCGGCCACCTCGATCAGCGCGTCGTGGGCCAGTGACAGCCCGGTCATCTCACAGTCGATCCACACCATCCGGTCGTTCATACGCCTCACCCTACGGGGCGATCCCGTGAGCCGGGCAGTGCGGCGCCCAGGCTGCGTGGGGCGCGCAGCCGCCCCCGGGACGCGCTCTCGGCCGCCTCGGCCCTGCTGCCGGGCTGCTCGGGCACACGGGCGGCGACATAGGCGTCACTGTCCGTCTTGCCGGGGGCGGCCAGGATCTGGGAGACCGGGCCGCGCCGGGGCGGCGGCAGGTCGGGTGCGGGCGGCGTGCGGTCCGGCTCGTCCTGCGGCCTGCGGGCGCGGTAGGCCGCCCGGTAGGACGCGGGGGAGGAGCCGAGCTGCCGCCGGAAGTGCCCGCGCAGCGCGACGGGCGAGCGGAAGCCGCAGCGGCCCGCCACCTCGTCGACCGAGTAGTCCGACGTCTCCAGCAGCCGCTGCGCCTGGAGCACCCGTTGGGTGATCAGCCACTGCAACGGCGCGCTGCCGGTGAGCGAGCGGAACCGCCGGTCGAACGTCCGACGGCTCATGTACGCGCGCGCGGCCAGCGCCTCGACGTCGAACTGCTCGTGAAGATGCTCCAGCGCCCAGGCGACGACCTCGGCCAGCGGGTCGGCGCCGATTTCCTCGGGTAAAGACCGGTCGAGGTGTCGCTGACCGGTCTGCCAGTCCGCCCGGCGGGGCGGTACGACCAGGCGTCTGGCCAGCGCCGCCGCGGCCTCGCCGCCGTGGTCGGTGCGCACCACGTGCAGGCACAGGTCGATCCCGGCGGCGGTCCCCGCGGAGGTGAGGACGTCGCCGTCGTCCACGAACAGTTCCCTGGGGTCCACGTGCACCGAGGGATACCGTTTGGCGAGCGTGGGCGCGTACATCCAGTGCGTGGTGGCCGGGCGGCCGTCCAGCAGCCCGGCGGCGGCCAGCACGAAGGCGCCGGTGCACAGTCCGATGATCCGGGCACCCTCCTCGTGGGCGCGGCGGATCGCGTCCAGCGCCTCGGGCGGCGGTGCCTGGGAGATCGAGCGCCAGGTGGGCACGACGACCGTGCCGGCCCTGGAGAGTGCCTCCAGGCCGTAGGGCGCGGTCAGTTCGAGTCCGCCGGTGGTCCGCAGCGGGCCGTCCTCCCCGGCGCAGACCAGCAGTCGGTAGCGGGGCACGCCCGCGTCCTGCCGGTCTATGCCGAAGACCGAGAGCGGTATGGAGCTCTCGAAGATCGGTCCGCCGCTGAAGAGCAGCACGGCGACGACTTCCGGTCGGCGTCGCGCGGAAAGTTTACGAATGGCGCGAGGCGATGCCGATGGTGCTTGCGACGGACTGTCCGCCGCCGTAACGGAACTGGACTCCTGGCTCATGGAGCTCAAGCCCCCCTCGAATCGACGCGTCGTCCCCTCGGTCCTGCATGTTTTCCCCCATGAGGCCACCCATGATCAAATCTACTGTGTCAGGTGGGGCGTTAGTGACTAGTTCACCATCTGACGCTAAGTCGACAAGACAACGTGGCGTAAAGCATTCGATCACGAAGCGTTTCACTCGCTGAGCCCGCTGGGAAGTACGCCTCCCGCCACACGGGCCACCAAACGCCCCCTCCGCGTCTTTGGGCATCGTAGAACCGCAGGTGGTGGGGGTGTTAATGATCCGGAAGCCCAATCGGCGCGCAGGGAAGAGAAGTTGGCCGAAAAACGTCGTTCGGCGGGCCGGTGTGCGTAAAGGGCGCCGGGTGGTGCGCCCACCGCGTGCGGGGAGCGGTGCGCGGCGCGCGGCCGGCCCGCGCGCCTGCCGGAGCCCGAACACGTCGTTCACGTGCGCCGGAGGTGTCCTGCGCACCGGTCCGAGGTCCCTGCGGCGGGGTTCCGAGGCGTTCCGGAAGAGCCACGGACGGGTGATCCCGATGCGCCCCCACGGTGCGCCGGTGCGCTGAACCGTGCCGCCGGTTGGCGTGATGGCGTTGCACTCTGGGCCCGGCTCCGGCATTCTTCCGGAAACTCCGGGTACCTGCCGGGTACGACAGGGCTGTGGAGCCCCGGCAAGCCTGTGCAGGCGGTCTCCGCGGCCGTACTCTGGAGTCAGTGGGACGGGAAGTGGCGAACTGGCCGAAACCGGCTGGTTCCGGCGGCCCGCCCCGCGCGCACCGTCCTTGTCCGCCGCTCGGCGCGTCAGCGCCGCCCTCGCCGAGAATCCGCATCATGGCCGGTCATGAGTTTCCCGAGCCCGCCGACGGCAGGCCGCTCGCCGAGTCGGCGGCGCTGCCCGAGCAGGCTCCAGCGCTGCGGCACGCCTGCGATCCTGCCTTCCGGCACGGGGTCGTGGTGGGCTTCGACGGTTCCCTCTCCAGCGAGCGCGCCCTGTCCTACGCCATCGGCATGGCCCGCAGGACGCACTCCGCGCTGATCATCGTGCATGTCGCCAACCGGCTTCCGGCCACCGTGTGGGCGGGCTGCGAACCGCCGGTCTTCGTGGACGTGCCCGACCACCGCACCGAAGTCCTCGGCCTCGAACTGGCCTGCGCGGACCACCTCGCCGAGATCTCCTGGGTGTTGGTGGAGCGCGGCGGCGACATCTGCCACGAGTTGGAGGAGGTCGGCCGGGAGTACGAGGCCGACGCCATCGTGGTGGGCGGTACGCACGGCCTGGTCGGCCGGATCTTCGGCTCGGTCGCCGGGCGGCTCGCGCGGCGGGCGCAGCGGCCCGTGGTGGTCATTCCGTAGGGCGCGGAGGGTCGCGGCGGCTCACGGAGGGTCGTGGCGGCTCGCGGAGGCTCGCGGAGGGCGGTCGCACGTTCCGTGCGGGATCGTCCCGAACGGACGTTTACGAAGGCCCCCGCCAGGCTGGCGGGGGCCTTCGCCGTATGCGCGACCGGCGACGAGCCGATCGCTCGGCTACTCGACGGTCACGGACTTCGCCAGGTTACGCGGCTTGTCGATGTCCCGGCCCAGCGCGAGGGCCGTGTGGTACGCGAAGAGCTGGAGCGGGATGCCCATCAGGATCGGGTCCAGCTCGTTCTCGTTCTTCGGTACGACGATGGTGTCGTCGGCCTTCTCCTGCGGCTGGTGCGCCACCGCGAGGATGCGCCCGCTGCGGGCCTTGATCTCCTCCAGGGCCGCCCGGTTCTTCTCCAGCAGGTCGTCGTCCGGCACGATCGCGACCGTCGGCATGGACGGGTCGATCAGGGCCAGCGGCCCGTGCTTCAGCTCCGAGGCCGGGTACGCCTCCGCGTGGATGTACGAGACCTCCTTGAGCTTCAGCGACGCCTCGCGGGCCACCGGGTAGCCGCGTACCCGCCCGATGAACAGCATCGACTTGGCGTCCGCGTACCGCCTGGCCAGCGCCTTGATCTCCGGCTCGGTCTTCAGGATCTCGTCGATCTGGCCGGGCAGCCGGCGCAGGCCCTCGATGATCCGCTTGCCGTCGGCGACCGACAGGTCGCGGATCCGGCCCAGGTGCAGGGCGAGCAGCGCGAAGGCGACCACGGTGTTGGTGAAGCACTTGGTGGACACCACGCAGACCTCGGGCCCGGCGTGCACATAGGTGCCGCCGTCCGCCTCGCGGGCGATGGCCGAGCCGACCACGTTGACCACGCCCAGCACCCGCGCGCCCTTGCGCTTGAGCTCCTGGACGGCGGCCAGCACGTCGTACGTCTCGCCGGACTGGGAGACCGCGACATAGAGGGTGTCGGGGTCGACCACCGGGTTGCGGTAGCGGAATTCCGAGGCGGGCTCGGCGTCCGCGGGGATACGGGCCAGCTCCTCGATCAGCCCGGCGCCGATCTGCCCCGCGTGGTAGCTGGTGCCGCAGCCGAGGATCTTGATCCGGCGCACCCGGCGGGCCTCGCCCGGCTCCAGGTTCAGGCCGCCCAGGTGCACGGTGGAGAACCGGTCGTCGATCCGGCCGCGCAGCACGCGGTCGACCGCCTCCGCCTGCTCGGAGATCTCCTTGTGCATGTACGTGTCGTGGCCGCCCATGTCGTACGACTCGGCCTCCCACTCCACGGTGGTCGGCGTCGCCGTGGTCAGCGAGCCCTCGGTGGTGTACGTGCGGAAGTCGTCGGCCTTGAGGGTGGCCATCTCGCCGTCCTGCAAGGTGACGACCTGGCGGGTGTGGGCGACGAGCGCGGCGACGTCGGAGGCGACGAACATCTCCTTCTCGCCGATGCCGAGGACGACGGGGGAGCCGTTGCGGGCCACGACGATGCGGTCGGCGAAGTCGCGGTGCAGGACGGCGAGGCCGTAGGTGCCCTCGACCGAGCGCAGCGCCTCGCGGACCTTCTCCTCCAGGGTCTCCGCCTGGGCCCGGCCGATCAGGTGGGCCAGCACCTCGGTGTCGGTCTCCGAGGCGAAGGTGACGCCGTCGGCGGAGAGCTTGGCGCGCAGCTCGGACGCGTTGTCGATGATCCCGTTGTGGACGATCGCGACCTTGCTGTCCCCGTCGAGGTGCGGGTGCGCGTTGTGGTCGCTCGGGGCGCCGTGGGTGGCCCAGCGGGTGTGCGCGATGCCGGTGGTGCCCGCGAAGCGCTTGGGGATGCGGGCTTCCAGCTCGCGCACCCGGCCCTTGGCCTTCACGGTCCTCAGCTCGCCGGACTTTCCGGTGATCACGACGCCCGCGGAGTCGTAACCCCGGTACTCCAGCCGCTGCAACCCTTCGAGAAGCAGCGGTGCCACGTCACGCCTGCCGATGTATCCGACGATTCCGCACATATGGTCGTCCCTCGTCCCTGTGTCTGTCCGTGTTCTGTTCTGTTCTTTTCGGCCCCCGGGTGCCCTGTCCCGGTGGCCGACGGTGCTCGGCCGGTCAGCCGCTCAGCCGCTCGACCGCATTGTCGGCTCGGTCGCTCGGTCGCTCGGCCGCATCGTTGGCTCGGTCGCTCAGCCGTAGACGATGCGGCGGAGCTGACGCTGCGAGAGGGCCGAGGGGGCCACCGCGCGGTGCGGCAGCTCCTCGGCGATCCGCTCGAAGATGTCCGCGTTGACCAGGCCCTTGGCCTGGAGCTCGCGGTGTCTCCTGCGGACGAACTCCTCCGTCGTCTCGTCGAAGTACGCCAGCACGTCCAGCACCACCCGGCTCGCCTCGCCGCGGTGCAGCGGCGTGGAGCGCACCAGGTGGTCGATCAGGTCCTCGTAGGACGTCCGGCGTTCGAGCACCCGTCGATACTGATGTGATCATCTGCGCTTTGCAAGAATCCTGCCCGATTTCGGGCAGGGAAAGCGGCCAGGGGGGTGAAAATTCGGCCGTTACGGACGAAGACGGCACTTCTGCGGGCGCGGACGGCCCGGTCGGCCCGGTTGGCCCGGTTGGCCCGGTTACGGGTGCGGCCGGTGGGCCGCCAGGGGGTTGGGGAGGGTGCCCGCGAACTGGAGGGCGGCCGACGGGTCGGCGAGGTCGATCATCTGCTGGTTGTCACGGAGCTGGAGCCGGTTGAGGCAGGACAGGGTGAATTCCGGCGCGAAGAGGTCGTACCGCTTGAACCGGTCGGCGAGGTCGGGGTGGGCGGCCTGGTAGTCGGCGACGCACTCGGCGACCGTCCGCCAGAACACCGTTTCGTCCAGGATCTTCCCGGTGTGGAGGATCGCGCTGAGGAAGCGGAAGAAGCAGTCGAAGACATCGGTGAAGACGGCGAGCACCCGCTCGTCCTCCGGGACCTCGGCCCTGATCCGCTCCACCTCGGGCGGCAGCGGCGTCTCCGGGTCCATGATCACGATCTCCTCCGCGATGTCCTTGAACACCGCCCGCCGCACCGTCCCGGTCTCGTCCAGCACCAGGATCACGTTCTCGCCGTGCGGCATGAAGGCCAGCCCGTAGGCGTAGAGGCTGTGCAGCACCGGGACGAGATACGCGTCCAGGTAGCGCCGCAGCCAGGTCTCGGCGGGGAGGCCGGAGCGGGCGATGAGGGCGCCCGCGAAGGAGGTGCCCGCGTCCGTGCGGGTGCCGGTGCCTGTGTCCGTATCCGGATCCGTACCCGTACCTGTGTCCGTACCCGCGCTCGTGTCGGCGTCGGTGTGCAGCAGCGACGCCATCGTGGCCAGGTGGTGGCCCGGCTCCAGGTCCGCGACCGGGCTCTCCCGCCACAGCGCGGCCAGCATCTTCCGGTACGGGGAGCCGTACGCCGTGGCCGCCTCGTACTGCCGGTGGTGGTAACCGATCGCCGCCCGCTCGCGGATGATCGAGAAGCGGGCGGCGGTGAAGGTGGGGTCGGCGGCGATCAGTTCGGCGAGCCAGTCGTTGATCGCCGGGGTGGCCGCCATGTACGCGGCGGACAGGCCGCGCATGAAGCCCATGTTGAGGACGGACAGCGCGGTCTTCACATAGTGCCTGGTCGGGACGGTGGTGTTGAAGAACGTACGGACCGACTGCTGCGCCAGATACGCGTCGTCGCCGGGGCCGAGGCAGACCAGGTGCTGCCGGGCGACCTCGCCCGCGAAGGTGACCGAGAGCTTGTTCCACCACTGCCAGGGGTGGACCGGGATCAGCAGATACGCGGCCGGGTCGAGGCCCCGGCCGGTCAGCGCGGCGGCGAAGCGCCGGAGCTGCTCGCGGCCCAGTTCGGCGGTGAGGAAGTCCTCGTAGTCGATGCCCGCGCCCGCGCTGAAGGTGGTGCGGTCGCGGCGCGCGGCCAGCCAGATCAGCCGGACGGGGGAGGCGGCCTCGGGCGCGTACCGCGGGTGGTCGTCCGCGCCGAAGCCGAGCCGGCCGCTGTTGGCGACGAAGCAGGGGTGGCCCTCGGTCATCCCGGTCTCGATGGCCTGGAATCCGGCGCGGGTCAGCTCCGCCGCGCTCACCGGCGCGCGGTCGCGGGCGGCGAGCCTGAAGGCGGCGGCGGAGAGGGTCGCGCTGATCTCCTCCAGGTAGACCGGCAGGACGCTGTCGCTGATGGCGAGGGTGGTGCGCAGCTCGGTGATGAAGTCGAGCGCGTCGAGGGGGAGTTCGGCCTCCTGCCGGTGGCGGGTGACGCTCGCCGGGTCGATCCGCCAGTGGTCGAGGGCCAGGCGGCGGGCGGCGAAACGGTACGTCGTGGCGCCGTCGTCGCTGCGGACGAGGTAGCTGTCGTGGTCCTTCTGACCGTGCCGGGCGTCCTGGGCGTGCTGGGCGTCCTGGGCGTGCTGACGGTCCTGGCCGTGCTGGCCGTGCTGGGCGTCCTGGCTCGCGGGCTCCGGGGTGAGCAGCCGTTCGTGGGTGAATTCGGCGAGGGCCTTGGCCACCAGGTGGCGGGTGGCCCGCTCCCACAGCTCCGGGGTGAGGTGGTCGACGTCGGTCATCGGGCGGCCTCGAAGCGCTCGCGGGTGCAGATGCTCAAGAAGGCGTCCTTCTCCGGCTTCTTGATCCGCTCGATGATCTCGAAGCCGACCGTCTCGTTGAGTACGTGCACCGCCGTGTTGCGGACGTCGGGCTCCACGATCACCCTGCGGGTCGCGGGATCGGCGAAGAGTTCGGCCATCACCGCCCTGATCACCGCGCGGGTGAAGCCGTGCACGGGGGTGTCGCAGGGCGCGACCAGGAAGTGCATGCCGACGTCACCGGGCCGCGCCGGGTAGAGCCCGACGAGTTCGACCCGCGCGGGGTCGTACCGTTCCATCAGGAAGACGGGCCGTCCGTCCTGGAGGCCGAGGAACGCCTCCTCGTACGGGGCCTGCGCGATCTCGGTGTACGCGCGCTCGACATCGTAACGGCTCGCGTCGCCCATCAGCCAGAAACCGGCTTTCGGGTGCGTTACCCAGGTGTGCAGCAGGTCGGCGTCGGCGAGGGGGTCGACCGGGCGGAAGGTGAAGTCGAGGTCTGTGCGGGTGCTGCCCGCGCTGTTCGCGGTGGTTGCGGTCCTCGCGGTGCTTGCGCCGCTCACGCTGTTCGTGCTGCTCATGCGGTGAACTCCTGGAAGGCGATGGCCTTTTCCACGCGGTAGTGCTCGCGGCCGAGCAGCTCCCGGATGATGCGGGAGTTGCGGTAGGCCGCCATGCCGAGGTCGGGGGAGACGAAGCCGTGCGTGTGCAGTTCGGCGTTCTGCACGTAGATCGCGCGCTCGGTGACGTCGATGGCGTAGTCGCGGGTGACGTCGTAACGGCCCTGCTCGTCCCAGCGGATGCGGTCCCGGACGGGGGCGAGGAATTCCGGCACCTGGTAGCGGTAGCCGGTGGCGAGGACCAGGCCCTCGGTGTCGATCGTGAACTCCCCGCCCTGCTCGCGTTGGCACAGTCCGAGGGTGTACGTGCCGCTGTCGGCGTCGTACCGCGCGCTGTCGAGCGAGGTGTTGGTGAGCAGCCGGGTCGGGACCTTGCCGCGCCGGTTCTTCAGATAGAGCAGGTCGAAGATGTCGTTGATCAGCTCCGAATTGATCCCCTTGTAGAGGTTCTTCTGCGAGACGTTGAGCGAGTCGCGGACCGGGGACGGCAGGGAATGGAAGTAGTCGACGTATTCGGGCGACGTCATTTCCAGCGTGAGCTTGGTGTATTCGAGCGGGAAGAAGCGCGGCGAGCGGGTCACCCAGTTCAGCGCGTAACCGTGCGCGTCGATGTCCTGGAGCAGGTCGTGGTAGATCTCGGCGGCGCTCTGCCCGCTGCCGACGATCGTGATGCTGCGCTTGCGCTGGAGGTCGCTCTTGGCCGCCAGATAGCGGGAGTTGTGGATGAGGTCGCCGCCGAGCCCTTCGCAGGCGGCGGGGACGTACGGCGGTGTGCCGGTGCCGAGGACCAGTCGGCGCGTACGGTGCGCCGCGCCGCTCGCGGTCCGTACGACGTAGGTCCCGCCGTGCGTGTCCTCGTGCGTGCCGTCGTGCGTTGCGCCGTCCTCGTAGGTCACCTCGGTGACCGTCTGTCCGAAGCGGATCGAAGGGATGCGGGCCGCGGCCCAGCGGCAGTAGTCGTTGTACTCCTCGCGCAGCGGATAGAAGCTCTCGCGTATGTAGAAGGAGTACAACCGCCCCGATTCCTTGAGGTAGTTGAGGAAGCTGAAGGGCGAGGTGGGGTCGGCGAGGGTCACCAGGTCCGACATGAACGGCGTCTGGAGGGTGCTGCCCTCCAGGAACATGCCGGAGTGCCAGTCGAAGTCCGGTTTGGCCTCCAGGAAGAGGCCGTTGAGATCGTCGATCGGCTCGGTCAGGCAGGCCAGGCCGAGATTGAACGGGCCGAGGCCGATCGCGATGAAGTCGAACTCCGGTTCCGGCGCGGCGGGTTCGGATGCCGAGTCCGGGTCACGAGGCGTGGACAAGTGCGTCTCCCAGGTACTGGTCCGCGTGCTCGGCGAGCAGGTCGAGGACGGTGGCGATGTCGGCGGGGGTGGTGCGCGGGTTGAGCAGGGTGAACTTCAGGTAGTGGCTGCCGCGTACCTTCGTGCCCGCCACGACGGCCTCGCCCGAGGCGAACAGCGCCTTGCGGGCGTGCAGGTTGGCGCGGTCGATCAGCGCCGGGCTGGTGACGGCGGCCGGGATCCAGCGGAAGACCAGCGTGGACAGGGTCGGCGGGGCGACCACTTCGAAGCGCGGGTCGGCGTCGAGCAGCTTCCAGCCCTCGGCGGCCAGGTCCACGACCTCGTCGAAGAGCTGGCCGACACCGTCGGCGCCCATCACGCGCAGCGTCATCCACAGCTTGAGGGCGTCGAACCGCCGTGTGGTCTGGAGCGACTTGTCCACCTGGTTGGGGATGCGCTCGGTGGTGGTGCGGCGCGGGTTGAGGTAGTCGGCGTAGTACGTGGCGTGCCGCAGCGTGGTGCGGTCGCGGACCAGGAGGGCGCTCGAACTGACGGGCTGGAAGAAGGACTTGTGGTAGTCGACGGTCACCGAGTCGGCGCGCTCGATGCCGTCGAGCAGGTGGCGGCGGGTGGGGGAGACCAGCAGGCCGCAGCCGTACGCGGCGTCCACGTGCAGCCACACGCCGTGGCGTTCGCACAGGTCGGCGATGGCGGGCAGCGGGTCGATGGAGCCGAAGTCGGTGGTGCCCGCGGTGGCGACGACGGCCATCGGGGTCAGGCCCTCGCGGGCGCAGCGGTCCAACTCGCGGGCGAGCGCGAGGCTCTGCATCCGCTTGTTCTGGTCGCAAGGGACGGCGATGACGGCGTCGGCGCCGAGGCCGAGCAGCTTCGCGGACTTCTGGACGCTGAAGTGGCCGCACTCGGAGGCGAGGATGCGCAGCCGCGAGGAGGCGGCGCCGCGGGTGACGGCTTCCTCGCGGGCGAGCAGCAGAGCCTGGAGGTTGGACTGGGTGCCGCCGCTGGTGAAGACGCCGTCGGCCGCCGGGCCGAGGCCCGCGCGCTCGGCCGTCCAGTCGATCATGCGGCGCTCGATGAGGGTGGCGCCGGCGCTCTGGTCCCAGGTGTCGAGAGAGGAGTTGACGGCGCTGAGCACGGCCTCGGCGGCGACGGCCGGTATGACGACCGGGCAGTTGAGGTGCGCGAGGTAGCGGGGGTGGTGGAAGTAGACGGCGTCGCGCAGATAGACCGCTTCGAGTTCGTCCAGCGCGGCGGCGGTGTCGCCGAGCGGCTGGGCGAGGTCGATCGCGTCGATCCGGGGCGCGAGGGCTTCCGGGGTGATGCCGGTGAAAGGCCGGTCGGTCGCGGCGAGGGTGGCCGCCACCCGCTCGACTCCCTGGGAGACGGAGCGCAGATAGTGCTCCGTCGTGGCGTCGTTGAGCAGGTGTGAGCGCATGGGCAGACCTCTCGTTGAGCGGCTGAGTTAGGTTAGCCTAACCTAACTCACCGCTTCAACGGTCCTGTGTCCCATTTGTCTCAGGGATCACTCTTCCCCGCAGGCGGGTGTTCTAGCCCACCAGCCCCAACTCCCGTGCGATCAGCATGCGCTGCACCTCGCTGGTGCCTTCGCCGATCTCCAGGATTTTGGAGTCCCGCCACATACGGGCCACCGGGTATTCGTTCATGAAGCCGTAGCCGCCGTGGATCTGCGTGGCCTCACGGGCGTTGGTGACCGCGATCTCGGAGGAGTAGAGCTTGGCCAGCGCCGCCTCCTTCTTGAACTCGTCGCCGTGCACCAGCCGCGACGCCGCGTCCCGCCACGCCAGCCGCGCCGTGTGGGCCCGCATCTCCATGTCCGCGATCTTGAACTGGATCGCCTGGTTGTCACCGATCGGACGCCCGAAGGCGTGCCGGGTCTTGGCGTACGACAGCGACTCGTCCACACAGCCCTGCGCCAGACCGGTGGACAGGGCCGAGATCGCGATCCGCCCCTCGTCCAGGATGCGCAGGAACTGCGCGTAGCCCCGGCCCTCCTCGCCCAGCAGATTCGCCGCGGGCACCCGGCAGTCGGCGAAGGACAGCTCGCGGGTGTCCGACGCGTTCCACCCGACCTTGCTGTACTTCTTCGACACCGTGAAGCCGGGCGTCCCCGACGGGACGATGATCGAGGAGATCCGCGGCCTGCCGTCGTCCTTGCGGCCGGTCACCGCCGTCACCGTGACCAGCCCGGTGATGTCGGTGCCCGAGTTGGTGATGAAGCACTTGGTGCCGTTGATCACCCACTCGTCGGTCGCCTCGTCCAGCCGCGCGGTGGTACGGGTGCCGCCCGCGTCGGAACCGCACTCCGGCTCCGTCAGCCCGAACGCGCCCAGCATCTCGCCCGAGCAGAGCTTCGGCAGCCAAGTGCGCTTCTGCTCCTCGGTGCCGAACCTGAACACCGGCATCGCGCCCAACGACACCCCGGCCTCCAGGGTGATCGCCACCGAGGAGTCCACGCGGGCCAGCTCCTCCAGCGCGATGCACAGCGCGAAGTAGTCGCCGCCCATCCCGCCGTACTCCTCGGGGAACGGCAGCCCGAACAGGCCCATCCGCCCCATCTCCCGCACGATCTCGTACGGGAACTCCTGCTGCTCGTAGAACTCGCCGATCTTCGGCGCGATCACGTCCTTGGCGAACTCCGCGACCGTGGCGCGCAGTTCCTCGTACTCGGCGGACAGACGGTGGTCGATCGACATGGCTACTGCTCCTGGTGGGTCAGGGCGCGGACGGTACGGGACGGGCTCGGCCGTCCCAGGTGCTCCGCCATCCACACGCTTGTGGCGCTGAGGCGGTCCAGATCGACCCCGGTACGGATGCCGAGGCCGTGCAGCATCCAGACGAGGTCTTCGGTGGCGAGGTTTCCGGTGGCGCTCTTGGCGTACGGGCAGCCGCCGAGGCCGCCCGCGGAGGCGTCCACGACGGTGACGCCCCGCTGGAGCGCGGCCAGCGTGTTGGACAGCGCCTGGCCGTAGGTGTCGTGGAAGTGCACGGCGAGCTTGTCGACCGGGACGCCGTTGCCGCCGGAGCCGCCGGTCAGTTCGTCCAGCAGCGCCGTGACATGGCCGGGCGTCGCCACCCCGATCGTGTCGCCGAGGCTCAGCTCGGTGCAGCCCAGCTCGTACAGCCGCCGGGCCGCGGCGGCGACCTGCCCGATCGGGACCGGGCCCTCCCAGGGGTCGCCGAAGCACATCGACAGATAGCCGCGGACGGTGGCGCCCGCGTCCCTGGCCCTGGTCACCACCGGGGCGAACATCGCCAGCGACTCCTCCACCGTCCGGTTGAGGTTGGCGCGGGCGAAGGACTCGGTGGCGCTGCCGAAGACCGCGATCTCCCGCACGCCCAGCTCCAGCGCCCGCTCCAGACCCCGCTCGTTCGGCACCAGCACCGGCAGCCGCACTGCCGGGTCCAGGTCCGCGAGCAGCGGCATCAGCTCGGCCGCGTCGGCCAGTTGGGGCACCCACTTGGGGTGGACGAAGCTGGTCGCCTCGATCGTGCCGAGCCCGGCCGCGGCGAGCCGGTGCACGAACTCCGCCTTCACGGCGGTCGGCACGGTCGCCTTCTCGTTCTGCAATCCGTCCCGCGCGCCGACCTCGTGGATCCGCACGGCCGTCGGCAGCCCGGCCGCGGGTACGGCCATCGGCAGTCCGGCGGGCAGCGCGCCGCCGGTCGCGTCCGTCGTCGTACCCGCGGCGGCGCTGGTGGGTGTCCCGGACGCGGCCGGGCTCCGGTCGGCGGTGCTCATGACGCCTCCCCGGCAGTCGGTGCGGCAGCCGGCGCGGTGGTCTGACCGGCAGCGGGTGCGGTGGTCCGCGCGGCGTCGGATGCGGTGGTCCGCGCGGCGGTCGGTCCGGCGGGCGGCTCGGGCGCTGTTCCGGCGGCTGCCGCGGGTGTTGCCGCCTCGGCCGGGTCCTGCGCGGCCGACGGGGCGACCACCGCCAGCACCTGGTCCATCGCCACGGTGCTGCCCGCGGTGACGTCGATCTCGGACACCGTCCCGTCGTGCGGGGCGGTGATCACGTGCTCCATCTTCATGGCCTCCACCACCAGCAGGCTCTGGCCCGCCACGACCTCGTCCCCCTTGCCGACCTTCACCACCGTGACCGTGCCGGGCATCGGCGCGGTCAGCGCGCCGCCCCCGCCCCCGCCCGCGGCGCCGCGCAGGGCCGCGGCCACCGGGTCGTACGCCCGTACCCACCAGCCGTCGCCGTCCCGGCCCAGCCACTCGCCCGCGTGCCGGAAAGCGGTCACCGTGCCCTCGCGGTGGAGCAGCGCGCGCGGTCCGTCCAGCGTCAACCGGGCCGCCGTGGCCGGTCCTTCGCCGATCCGCACCAGGCCGTCACGGACCCGTACCGTCACCGGCTCCCGGCCGGGAACCCGCAGGTGGTGCACCGTCCAGGCCGCCTCGCCGCCCAGCCGCCAGCCGCTCGGCACCGAGAAGGGGTCGGTCCAGCCGCCCGCGTCCGGGGCCGGGGCCAGCGCGGCCTGCCGCAGCAGCGCCGCCGCCGCGTACACCTCGTCCGGCACGCCGGGCGGCAGCAGCTCGGCGGCGTCCCGGTCGATCAGCCCGGTGTCCAGCTCGCCCGCGACCACCGCCGGGTGGGCCAGCAGCCTGCGCAGGAAACCGGTGTTGGTGTCCAGGCCCAGCACGACGGTGTCCGCCAGCGCGGCCCGCAGCCGTCGCAGCGCCGTGGCCCGGTCGGGGCCGTAGGCGATCACCTTGGCCAGCATCGGGTCGTAGGCCGTGCCCACCTCCGTGCCGACCGCGAGACCCGAATCGACGCGCACTCCGGGGCCGGTCGGTTCGGCCAGCGCCACGACGGTGCCCGCGGACGGCAGGAAGTCCACCCGGCCGTCGCCCGCTCTGGCGGTCTCCGCGCAGATCCGCGCCTCCATGGCGTGGCCGGTCATGGCGATGGCCCGCTGTCCGAAGCCCAGCCGCTCGCCGCACGCCACCCGGAGCTGCCACTCGACCAGGTCGAGCCCGGTAACCAGCTCCGTCACCGGGTGCTCCACCTGGAGGCGAGTGTTCATCTCCATGAAGAAGTACGCGCCGGGGTCGGCGCCGGGGACGATGAACTCCACCGTGCCCGCGCCCGTGTAGCCGCAGGAGCGGGCGGCCTGCACCGCGGCCTCGCCCATCGCCTGCCGGGTCGCCTCGTCGAGCAGGACCGAGGGGGCCTCCTCGATCACCTTCTGGTGCCGTCGTTGCAGCGAGCACTCGCGCTCGCCGAGGTGCACCACCGAGCCGTGGCCGTCGGCCAGGACCTGGATCTCGATGTGCCGCGGGCGGTCGATCCACCGCTCCACCAGCAGCGTGTCGTCGCCGAAGGAGCCGCGCGCCTCGCGCCGGGCCGCCGCGATCTCCTCGGCCAGCAGGGCCTCGTCGCGCACCAGCCGCATGCCCTTGCCGCCGCCGCCCGCCGAGGGCTTGAGCAGCACCGGCAGGCCGATCTCCCGTGCCGCGTCGGCCAGTTGGTCGTCGGTGAGCCCGCTGCCCGTGCTGCCGGGCACGACCGGGACGCCCGCGGCCCGGACCGTCTCCTTGGCGCGGATCTTGTCGCCCATCAGCTCGATGGCCTCGGCGGGCGGTCCGATGAAGACCAGGCCCGCCTCGGCGCAGGCGCGGGCGAAGGCCGCGTTCTCCGCCAGGAAGCCGTAGCCGGGGTGGACCGCCTGGGCACCCGCCTCCACGGCCGCCCGTACCTGCTCGGCGGCCGACAGATAGTTCTCGATCCGTACCGCGGTGTCCGCCTCGCGTACGTGCCGGGCGTCGGCGTCGGCGTCGGTGAAGACGGCGGCCGAGCGGACGCCCAGCTCCCGCAGGGTCCGCAGCACGCGGACGGCGATCTCGCCGCGGTTGGCGACCAGGACGGTGTCGAACATGGGGCTCGCGCTCCCGGCGGTTGCGGTGTTCATGGTCGGCACGCCCCTCACATCCGGAAGACGCCGTAGCCGGGCGCACCCGGATCGGCGGTCGGAAGGGGGGCGTTGGCGCAGGCGGTGAGGGCCAGGCCGAGGACGGTACGGGTCTCCAGCGGGTCGATCACACCGTCGTCCCAGAGCCTGGCGGTGGCGTAGTAGGCGTTGCCCTGCGTCTCGTACTGCTCGCGGACCGGGGCCTTGAACGCCTCCTCCGCCTCCTCGCTCCACTTCTCGCCCGCGGCGGCGAGCTGGTCGCGCTTGACGGTGGCCAGCACGGACGCGGCCTGCTCGCCGCCCATCACCGAGATCTTGGCGTTGGGCCACATCCACAGGAAGCGCGGGCTGTAGGCCCGGCCGCACATCGAGTAGTTGCCCGCACCGTAGGAGCCGCCGATCACCACGGTCAGCTTGGGCACGCGCGCGCAGGCGACCGCCGTGACCATCTTCGCGCCGTGCTTGGCGATGCCGCCCGCCTCGTACTGGCGGCCGACCATGAAGCCGGAGATGTTCTGGAGGAACAGCAGCGGGATGCCGCGCTGGTCGCACAGCTCGATGAAGTGCGCGCCCTTGAGGGCGGATTCGGCGAACAGGATGCCGTTGTTGGCCACGATGCCGACCGGGTGGCCCTGGATGTGGGCGAAGCCGGTGACCAGCGTGGTGCCGTACTCCGCCTTGAACTCGGCGAAGCGGCTGCCGTCCACCAGCCGCGCGATGACCTCGCGGACGTCGTACGGGGTGCGGGAGTCGACCGGTACCGCGCCGGTCAGCCCGGCCGGGTCCACGGCGGGCGGCTCCGCGGGCCGTACCGTCCACGGCGGCGCGCCGCGCGCGGGCAGGGTGGCGACGATGTCGCGGACGATGTCCAGCGCGTGGGCGTCGTCCTCGGCGAGGTGGTCGGTGACGCCGGAGACCCGGGAGTGCACCTCGCCGCCGCCCAGTTCCTCCGCGGTGACGACCTCGCCGGTGGCCGCCTTCACCAGCGGCGGACCGCCGAGGAAGATCGTGCCCTGATTCCGTACGATCACCGCCTCGTCGCTCATCGCCGGGACGTAGGCGCCGCCCGCGGTGCACGAGCCCATGACGGCGGCGATCTGCGGGATGCCGCGCGCGGACATGGTGGCCTGGTTGTAGAAGATCCGGCCGAAGTGGTCGCGGTCGGGGAAGACCTCGTCCTGCCGGGGGAGGAAGGCGCCGCCGGAGTCGACCAGGTAGACGCACGGCAGCCGGTTGTCCAGGGCGATCTCCTGGGCGCGCAGATGCTTCTTGACCGTCATCGGGTAATAGGTGCCGCCCTTGACCGTGGCGTCATTGGCGACGACCACGACCTCACGTCCCGCGACGCGGCCGATCCCGGCGATCACCCCGGCGGCCGGTGCCTGCCCGTCGTACATCCCGTCCGCGGCCAGCGGCGCCAGCTCCAGGAAGGGCGAGCCGGGGTCGAGCAGCCCGTCCACCCGGTCTCTGGGCAGCAGCTTTCCGCGCGCGGTGTGGCGGGCGCGGGCTCTCTCGCCGCCGCCGAGCCGCGCGGCGGCCAGCTTGTCGCGCAGGTCCGCGGTCAATGCGGCATGAGCCTGCGCATTGGCCTGATACGCCTCTGACGCCGGATCTGCGGCGCTGGACAGGGCGGGTGCTGCCATGGTTCGGCCCCCCGGATGTTAGCGAGCGTTAACGTGATGACTCCACGTTAACGCTCGCTAACTCGGTTGTCTAGACTCGATCTCATGAACCCGACGAAGACGGCGGAGAACCGTCGCGAGCAGATTCTCCGAGAGGCCGCCCGGCTCTTCGCCGAGCGCGGCTTCCACGGGGTCGGTGTCGACGAGATAGGCGCCGCGGTCGGCATCAGCGGCCCGGGTCTCTACCGGCATTTCGCGGGCAAGGACGCCATGCTCGCCGAGCTGCTGGTGGGCATCAGCGGCCGGCTGCTGACCGCGGGCAAGATGCGGGTCGCCGAGGCGACCGGGCCCGTCGAGGCGCTGGACGCGCTGGTCCGCGGCCATATCGACTTCGCGATCGACGACCGGCCGCTGATCACGCTGCACGACCGCGAGCTGGACCGGCTGCGCGACTCCGACCGCAAGCTGGTCCGCCAGCTCCAGCGGCAGTACGTCGAGGAGTGGGTCGCGGTCGTGCGGCTGGTGCATCCGGGCGCCACCGAGCTGGAGGTGCGCGCGGCCGTGCACGCCGTCTTCGGTCTGCTCAACTCCACTCCGCACCTCGGCGAGCGCGGCGGACTGCCCGGCAGGACCGCGATGGCGGCCCTGCTGCACCGGCTCGCCCTCGGTGCGCTGGACGCGCTGGACGGTCTGGACAGCACGGCCGACTGGCGGGTAACTTACTGAGCGCTTGCTTAATGCTCGATTGTCGACCGCCCCGGCAGCGGACCCGGTCGCGGATGGGAGGCGCGCTGTGCGTCGTACGGTGTTCAACGAGGACCACGAAGCGTTCCGCGAGACGATACGTGCCTTCATCGAGGCCGAGGTCGTCCCCGTCCACGACGAGTGGCTGGCGGCTGGCCTGGTCCCGCGCGACTTCTACTACAAGCTCGGCGAGCTGGGCGTCTTCGGCATCGAGGTGCCCGAGGAGTTCGGCGGCGCGGGCGAGCACAGCTTCAAATTCCAGGCCGTCATCAGCGAGGAGTGCGCCCGCGCGGGCGTCAGCTTCGGCGGCAGCGGGGTCCACGTCGGCCTCTGCCTGCCCTACGTGATGGCCTACGCCACCGACGAGCAGAAGAAGCGCTGGCTGCCCGGCTTCGTCAGCGGCGAGACGATGTTCGCCATCGCCATGACAGAACCCGGCACCGGCTCCGACCTCGCGGGCATGAAGACGACGGCCAAGCTCTCCGCCGACGGCACGCATTACGTGCTCAACGGCGCCAAGACCTTCATCACCGGCGGCGTCCACGCCGACCGCGTCATCGTCTGCGCCCGCACCGCCCCCGCCACGCCCGAGGACCGCCGCGCGGGCATCTCCCTGTTCGTCGTGGACACCAAGGCCGACGGATACGCGGTCGGCCGCAAGCTCGACAAGCTCGGCCTGCGCACCTCCGACACCGCAGAACTCTCCTTCTCCGACGTCAAGGTCCCGCTCGAGGACCTGCTCGGCGAGGAGGGCAAGGGCTTCTCCTACCTCGGACAGAATCTCCCGCAGGAGCGGCTGGGCATCGCCGTCGGCGCGTACGCCCAGGCCGCCGCCGCGATCCGCTTCGCCCAGGCGTACGTCCAGGACCGGACCGTCTTCGGCCAGACCGTCGCGTCCTTCCAGAACACCAAGTTCGAACTCGCCGCCTGCAAGGCCGAGGTGGACGCCGCCCAGGCCGTCGTCGACCGCGCCCTCGAAGCGCACGACAAGAAGGAGCTGTCGGCAGCGGACGCCGCCTCCGCCAAGCTCTTCTGCACCGAGGTCGCCGCCCGCGTCATCGACCGCTGCCTCCAGCTCCACGGCGGCTACGGCTACATGAACGAGTATCCGATCGCCCGCCTGTACGCCGACAACCGCGTCAACCGGATCTACGGCGGCACGAGCGAGGTCATGAAGTCCATCATCGCTAAGTCGATGGGCCTGTGACCGTAGACCCATCCGTGAGAAAGCCGGCGGACGCGTGAATGCCGAAAGACCCGTGAACGACTCCCGGGATCCGCTCCAGTCCCTGCTCGATCTGCTCGACCTGGAGCGGATCGAGCGGGACATCTTCCGCGGTGTCAGCCGGTCGGCCGTGGTGCCCCGGGTCTTCGGCGGCCAGGTCGCCGCACAGGCCCTGGTCGCCGCGGGCCGCACGGCGCCCGAGGACCGCGGCGCGCACTCGCTGCACGCCTATTTCCTGCGGCCCGGCGACCCCGGCGCGCCGATCGTCTACCAGGTCGACCGGATCCGCGACGGCCGCTCCTTCACCACCCGGCGGGTCGTCGCGATCCAGCACGGCCAGCCGATCTTCCACCTCTCGGCGTCCTTCCAGGTCCACGAGGAGGGCCTGGAACACCAGGAGCCGATGCCGTACGCGCCCGACCCGGAGACGCTGCCGACGGCCGAGGAGATGCTGCCCGTACACGCCGCGCGGTTCCCCGACCCCACCGTGGTCGACCGGATACTCGAGACCCGCGCGGCCGTCGACCTGCGTTACGTCGAGTACCCGCCGTTCCTCACCGCGGGTGTCATCCGCGAACCGAGCTCCCAGGTCTGGTTCCGCGCCCGCGGCAAACTGGCCGACGACCCGCTGCTCCACGTCTGTCTCGCCACCTATGTGTCGGACATGACCCTGCTCGACTCGGTCCTGCTCGCCCACGGCCGCGGCGGCTGGACCGTCGGCGACGTGGTCGGCGCGAGCCTGGACCACGCCATGTGGTTCCACCGGCCCTTCCGGGCCGACGAATGGCTGCTCTACGACCAGCAGAGCCCGTCCGCCTTCGGCGGTCGCGGCCTCGGCACCGCCCGGATCTACACTCGCGACGGGCAGCTCGCCGTCTCGGTGATCCAGGAGGGTCTGGTGCGGGTGCCGCGCGACTGACGCTCACCCTTTCGGGTGAGCGCGGATTTCCGCTCCCGGATACGAGACACGCGCGGCGTTGCGGCTCGGCGGTTTCGGAGCCGCGCGCGGGCTCTGATCGCGCGGCTCCGCCTACGCCGCCTCGACCGCCGGTCCGACCGGCAGCGTCGCCCGTACGAGAAAGCCCCCGGTCGCCGCGGGCGACGCGATGAATTCGCCGCCGAGCTGCACCGCCCGCTCGCGCAGCCCGGCGAGACCGTGGCCGCCCGAGGGCAGGGCCGGTCCCGGCGCCGCCGACGCGGGTCCGTTGCGCACCTCCACCACCAGCACGTCGCCGCTGTGCCGCACCAGGACGCGGGTTTCCGCGCCGGGCGCGTGCTTGCGGATGTTGGTGAGCGCTTCCTGCACGATGCGGTACGCGGCGTGCTGGACGTCCGACGGCAGGCGGGCGGCGTCGGCCGGGGCCATGGCGCCGGGCAGTTCGCCGTGCGTGCCGGGTCCCGCGGCGGCGACCAGCGCGGGGATGCCCGCGAGGCCGGGGCCCGCATCCAGCGGCTGCCCCGACGTCACCGGCAGCCGCAGCAGCCCCACCATCCGGCGCAGCTCGTCCAGCGCGTCCCGGCTCAGCTCGCGCACCGCCCCGGCCGCCGCCCGCCCCTGCGGTCCCCGCGCGGTCGCCTCCAGGGCGCCGGACTGCACGGCGATCAGGCTGATGTGGTGCGCCACGGTGTCGTGCATCTCGCGGGCGAGCCGGGCCCGCTCCCGTACCACCGCCTGTTCCGCGGCCAGCTCTCTCTCCCGTTCCCTGCTGGCCGCCAGCTCCTCCAGCCGCCCGGCCAGCTCGCGCCGCGAGGCGGCGAACAGGCCCAGCGCGGTCGGCGCCAGGGCCAGCAGCGAGGACAGCATCACCGCGAGGATCGTGTCCGACAGCCCCCAGGGCGCCGGGGCGCGGAACGGCCAGGGCACGCAGGAGACCGTCGCCGCGAGCAGCGCGCAGCCACCGATCAGCAGGGCGCGGCGAGATATCACGCGCTCACCCGAACGGGTGAGCGTGGCCGATGAGGTAGCGGCCGTCGTCCCGGGTGGTAGGAGAGCCGCCGAGGCGAAGGACGTGGCGGGCGGCGCACCGGAAGGCGCGCTCTTCGAGGGCCGGGCCGGAGAAAACGGCCACCCTTGTGCGCGGTGACGGTCGGGGCCGCCCGCGGCGATCTCGTAGAGCGCGCCCATCGGCGAGAACCAGATGTAGCCGAGCGAGAGGGCGGGCAGGGTCGCGGCGAAGGCGATCAGCGGGAAGCGGTGCCGGAACAGCAGCGCCAGCGTGCCCAGGGCCGCGAAGGCGAACGAGACCGGGCCGCCGAAGGAGCGCGTCGCCCACACCTCGGTCGCGGAGAGGGCGAACAGCGCGGCGTCCGGCAGGGCGACACGTGGCTTCACGATCACTTCGGCACCCGTACCAGCCCCGCCTGGTGCGCGACGACGGCGGCGGCCACCCGGTTGGGCGCGGCGAGCTTCCGCAGCACCGCGCGCACATGGTCCTTGACGGTGCCGACCGAGATCCCCAGCTCGGCCGCTATCCGGGCGTTCGGCAGCCCGGCCGCCAGCAGCCGCAGCACCTCGGTCTCGCGGTCGGTCAGCGGCGCCAGGGCCGCGGCGTGGGCGGACGCCTCGGGCGTACCGGGCCCCTTCGCGCCGTCGGAGCCGGGCGGACCGCCCAGGAAGCCGTCGACGACCGCGCGGCCCACGGTGGGGGTGAAGACGGTGCCGCCGCGCGCCATGACGCGTACCGCGTCGATCAGGGTGCCGACCGCGGTGTCCTTGAGCAGGAAACCGGTGGCGCCCGCCGCCATCGCCGCGCGCAGATGGGCGCTGGTGTCGAAGGCGGTCAGCATGGCGACGGCGGGCGGCGAGGGCAGTGCCCGCAGGGCGCGCAGGACGGTCAGTCCGTCGTCGGGCGGCGGCATCACCGCGTCCAGCAGGACGAGGCCGGGACGCGTCGCGGTCACCGTCCCGACGGCGTCGTGCCCGTCGCAGTCCGCGACCACCCGGATGTCGCCGGAGGATTCGAGGATGCTTCGCAGGGCGGCCCTGACCAGTGCTTCGTCATCGACGATCACGACCTGGACCACTGCGCCTGCCTTCCTCGCCCCCTCTTGACCCTGATGTTCCTTTTGTTCCTTCATTGATGGTAGCGAGCGTAGCGACGGACCGGGACCGCGTCAGTTCCGCGCGGCCTGACCTGCGGCGGTCAGATCGGCGGTCGCCAGCAGATACGCGGTCAGCGGCGCGTAGTGCTGCGGCGGCACATTGTCGTCCAGCGGGACGGTCACCAGCAGGCTGCCCTCCGCCTCGCCGACGAAAAGGGCCGGGTCGTTGCAGTCCGCGAAGCCGACCGTGTCGATGCCGCGCTCGCCCGCGTACCCCGCCCAGCCGTGGTCGGCGATCACCAGATCGGGCAGCGGCTCGCCGTCGCGCTCCAGCGCGTCCAGGATCTCCCGCATCGGGTCGGGCGAGTGGGTGTGCACCAGACCGCCCGCCCGGTGGACCATGGAAACGGACGCCAGGTGCCGGATCTCACCGCCGTCCGCGTACAGGCGCTCCGACGGGGTGATCAGCGTGCAGCCCGCCTCGCGCAGCGCGGCGGCCAACTCCCAGTGGACGGCGAACAGACCCGCCGGGTGACCGGTCGCCACCAGCACCCTGGAGCCGTTTTCCGCCGCCTTGTGCAGCACATCGGCCATCCGGTCGAGCGCGTCGATCGTCAGCTCGGGATCGATGGTGTCCTGCCCGTGCCGGTGCCCGGGATCGGCGACGACACCGCACCGTTCGGCCATCAGCTCCAGCACCGCCGCCTGGTCGTCCCAGCGGTCACCCAGCTCCAGGCCGAACCAGTAGTAGCGATTTCCCTCGGCCAGCGCCCGGAAGTGGTCGAGGTTGTTCTCGCGGCTGGTCGCCACGTCGCCGGCTATCCGGGTGCTGGTCAGATGGGCGACGAGGGCCTGGCGGGTGGGTGCTGCGGCAGCTGGATCCATGGGCATGCGCACATTGTCCCGCTCCGCCGCTCGGACGTGCGTCCGGCCGGGGATCGACGCCGAGGCGTAATCGGAACCCCCGATTGGAGGAAACGTACATTCCGGTGGCTTCCGGCGGCCACGTAGGGTCGGCCTCGCCCCTCAGGCGGGCGATCCCCAACGAAAGAGGCAACCACCCATGAGCAGCGCAGAGCCGCGCGGCCCCGTCGACTCCTCGCGTATCCCGCGCTACGCGGGACCGGCCACCTTCGCGCGCCTGCCGCGCCTGGACGAGGTCGGTGCCGCCGACGTCGCGGTCGTCGGCGTGCCCTTCGACTCCGGCGTCTCCTACCGGCCCGGCGCGAGGTTCGGCGGCAACGCGATCCGCGAGGCGTCACGGCTGCTGCGCCCGTACAACCCGGCGCAGGACGCGTCGCCCTTCGCGCTCGCCCAGGTCGCGGACGCGGGCGACATCGCCGCCAACCCGTTCGACATCAACGAGGCCGTGGAGACCGTCCAGGCCGCGGCGGACGACCTGCTGGACACCGGTGCCCGGCTGATGACGCTCGGCGGCGACCACACCATCGCGCTGCCCCTGCTGCGCGCCGTCGCGCGCAAGCACGGCCCGGTGGCGCTGCTGCACTTCGACGCGCACCTGGACACCTGGGACACCTACTTCGGCGCCGAGTACACCCACGGCACGCCCTTCCGGCGCGCGGTCGAGGAGGGCATTCTCGACACGTCGGCGCTGTCGCACGTCGGCACGCGCGGCCCGCTGTACGGCAGGAAGGACCTGGACGACGACGAGAAGATGGGCTTCGGGATCGTGACGTCCGCCGACGTCATGCGGCGCGGTGTCGACGAGGTCGCGCAGCAGCTCAGGGAGCGTGTCGGGAACCGTCCGCTGTACATCTCGGTCGACATCGACGTGCTCGACCCGGCACACGCGCCCGGCACCGGCACCCCGGAGGCCGGCGGGCTCACCTCCCGCGAGCTGCTGGAGATCCTGCGGGGCCTGGCCGACTGCCACCTGGTGTCGGCCGATGTCGTCGAGGTCGCCCCGGCCTACGACCACGCCGAGATCACCTCGGTCGCGGCCTCGCACACCGCCTACGAGCTGACGACGATCATGTCCCGGCAGGTCGCCGCGGCCCGCTGACGGCCCCTCCAGGGCCGCCCCGCGGGCCTGTCCGCGGCCCCTCGGCGGCCTGGCCGGCGTCGCCCCGGGGACTACGACCAAGGTCGCACCGCCCCACGACCTTGGTCTCCCAATTGTTGCGGGAGGATGAAACGCGCACGCCGGAGCGTTGCAGCCTCCGGCGGCAACGGGTGGACGGACGGGCTGGAGGACGCGGGTGGCAAGGTCGTTGACCAGGGCGAGGACGACGAAGGAAGGTCCTGTCCCCGGTGAGGGGGCGGCGGCGCGGACGCCGAAGGAGCGGGGCTGGCTGTGGCGGCTGACCACGTACTGCTGGCGCTACCGCCGCAATGTGCTGCTCGCGATGGGCGCGTCACTCGGCGGCATGGCGGTGACCGCGCTGGTCCCGCTGGTGCCGAAGCTGATCATCGACGACGTGATCGTCAAACACGACAAGCCGCTCGCGCCCTGGGCGTTCACCTTGATCGCGGCGGCCGTCGTCGTCTATGTGCTCACCTATGTGCGGCGCTACTACGGCGGACGGCTCGCCCTGGACGTCCAGTACGACCTGCGCAATGAGATGTTCCGCTCGATCATGCGCCTGGACGGCCGCCGCCAGGACGAGTTGAGCACCGGCCAGGTCGTCGGCCGCGCCACCAGCGACCTCCAGCTCATCCAGGGTCTGCTCTTCATGCTGCCGATGATGATCGGCAATCTGCTGCTGTTCGTGCTCTCGCTCGTGGTGATGCTCACGCTGTCGCCGCTGCTCACCCTGGTCGCGCTCGCGGTCGCCCCTGCCCTGTGGTTTATCGCCGACCGGTCGCGTAAGCGGCTGTTTCCCGCGACCTGGTACGCGCAAGGTCAGGCGGCGGCCGTCGCGGGCATCGTCGACGGCTCGGTCACCGGTGTGCGCGTGGTGAAGGGCTTCGGCCAGGAGCAGCAGGAGATGGACAAGCTGGAGACGGTCAGCCGCAAGCTGTTCGCCGGCCGCCTCCGTACCATCCGCCTCACCGCCCGCTACAGCCCCGCGCTCCAGGCGGTGCCCTCCCTCGGCCAGATCGGCATGCTGGCGCTCGGCGGCTGGATGGCGACCCGCGGCCAGATCACCCTCGGCACCTTCGTGGCCTTCTCCACCTACCTGGCGCAGCTCACCGGCCCGGTCCGGATGCTGACGATGATGCTCACCGTCGGCCAGCAGGCGCGGGCCGGGGTCGAGCGGGTCTACGAACTGATCGACACCGAGCCCACGCTGACCGACGGCACCAGGACGCTGCCCGCGGACGCCCCCGCCACCGTCGACTTCGACCACGTCACCTTCGGCTACACCGAGGACCGGCCGGTCCTCGACGGCTTCGACCTGCGCGTCGAGCCCGGCGAGACCGTCGCCGTCGTCGGCTCCTCGGGCTCCGGCAAGTCCACGGTCTCGCTGCTGCTGCCGCGGCTGTACGACGTGACCGGCGGCGCCGTACGCGTCGGCGGCGTGGACGTACGGGAGCTGACCTTCGAATCGCTGCGGTCCGCGATCGGCATGGTCCCCGAGGACAGCTTCCTGTTCTCCGACAGCGTGCGGGCGAACATCCTCTACGGCCACCCGGACGCCACCGAGGAGGAGATGCTCGCCGCCACCCGCGCCGCGCAGGCGGACGGCTTCATCTCAGACCTGCCCGACGGCTACGACACGGTCGTCGGCGAGCAGGGCCTGACCCTGTCCGGCGGCCAGCGCCAGCGCGTCGCCCTGGCCCGCGCGATCCTCACCGACCCCCGGCTGCTGCTGCTCGACGACGCCACCTCGGCGGTCGACGCCCGGGTGGAGGCGGAGATCTTCGACGCGCTGCGCGAGGTGATGCGCGGCCGTACGACGCTGCTGATCGCCCACCGCCGCTCCACGCTGGCGCTCGCCGACCGGATCGCCGTACTGGACGCGGGACGCCTGGCGGACGTCGGCACGCACGAGGAGTTGCAGGAGCGCTGCCCGCTCTACCGCGCGCTGCTCACCGACCCGGACGCGCTCGGCGCCGACGTGGTCGACCTCGACCCGGCGGGGCGGATCGAGTGGGAGGCGGCGCAGACGGACATGGCCGCGGCGCAGGCCGAACTCGCGGGTGCGCGGACCGAGGGCTGTACGGACGGCCTCGACGGTTTCGAGTGCCCGCTCGACGAGGACGACCTGGCGCGGGGCGACGGCGCTTCTCTCGATGCTGCGACTCCGGGGGCGGTGACTCCGGAGCTGTGGCCTGCCGACCGGCGCGCCGCGGCCGAGGACGACGACCGGCGGAGCGCCGGCGCGGGCGCCTCCGGGCCGCCGCGGGTCGCCCCCGCCCAGGGCGGCATGGCGGGCGCGCTGGCGGGCATGCCCGCCACTCCCGACCTGCTCGCCAAAGTCGCCGCGCTGCCGCCCGCCCTGGACACCCCGGAGGTCGACGAGGACCGGGCGCGGACCGCCGAGGAGAAGTTCGGCCTCGGCAGCCTGCTGCGCGGCTTCCGCACCCCGCTGCTGCTCAGCCTGGCGCTGGTGGCCGTGGACGCCATCGCGGGACTGCTGCTGCCGGTGCTGATCCGGCACGGCATCGACGCGGGCGTCCGGCAGGCGGCGCTCGGCGCGGTCTGGGTGGCGTCGCTGCTCGGCCTGGTCCTGGTGATCGCGCAGTGGGCGGCGGAGTGGGGCTCGACCCGGCTGACCGGCCGCACTGGCGAACGCGTCCTCTACACCCTGCGCGTGAAGATCTTCGCGCACCTGCACCGGCTCGGCCTCGACTACTACGAGCGCGAGCTGACCGGCCGCATCATGACGCGGATGACCACGGACGTGGACGCGCTGTCGACGTTCCTCCAGACCGGGCTGGTCACGGCGCTGGTCAGCGTCCTCACCTTCCTCGGCATCCTGGTGGCGCTGCTCGCCATCGACGTCCAGCTCGCCCTGATGGTCTTCGCCACGCTGCCGATCCTGATCGTCGCCACCTGGGTCTTCCGCCGTAAGTCGGTGAAGGCGTACGAGCTGGCGCGCGAGCGGATCGCCGTCGTCAACGCCGACCTCCAAGAGCACGTCGCGGGTCTGCGGATCGTGCAGGCGTTCCGGGGGGAGCGGCGCGGGGCGGAACGATTCGCCGAACGCGGTGACGACTACCGGACGGCGCGGGTGCGCGGCCAGTTCCTGATCTCCGTCTACTTCCCCTTCGTTCAGCTGCTGTCCAGCGTGGCGGCGGCGCTCGTCCTGATCGTGGGCGCGCACCGGATCAGCGCGGGGACGCTCACGGCGGGCGCGCTGGTGGCGTATCTGCTCTACATCGACCTGTTCTTCTCGCCCGTGCAGCAGCTCTCGCAGGTCTTCGACGGCTACCAGCAGGCGTCGGTGTCGCTCGGCCGGATCCGTGAGCTGCTGCACGAGCCGACCGCCACCCCGGCCGCCGCCCGGCCGCGTGAGGTCGGAAGGCTGCGCGGCGAGATCGCCTTCCGCGACCTGCACTTCAGGTACGGCGGCGAGGGGGCCGAGGGCGCGGAGGCGCTCAGCGGCGTGAATCTGCGCATCCCCGCCGGACAGACCGTCGCCTTCGTCGGCGAGACCGGCGCGGGCAAGTCCACCCTGGTCAAGATGGTCGCGCGGTTCTACGACCCGACCGACGGCGCGGTGCTGGTCGACGGCACCGACATCCGCGAACTCGACCTCACCGCCTACCGGCAGCGCCTCGGCGTCGTCCCCCAGGAGCCGTACCTCTTCGCGGGCACGGTGCGCGACGCCATCGCGTACGGGCGGATGGGCGCGACCGACGCGGAGGTCGAGGCGGCGGCGCGAGCCGTCGGCGCGCACGCGATGATCGCGACGCTGGAGGGCGGCTATCTCCACCAGGTCGCCGAGCGGGGCCGCAATCTGTCGGCGGGACAGCGGCAGTTGATCGCCCTGGCCCGCGCCGAACTGGTCGACCCCGCCGTCCTGCTTCTCGACGAGGCGACCGCGGCCCTCGACCTGGCCACCGAAGCCCTCGTCAACCAGGCCGCCGACCGGCTCGCCACCCGGCGTACGACGCTGGTCGTCGCGCACCGGCTGAGCACGGCGGCCCGTGCGGACCGGGTCGTCGTCCTCGACCACGGGCGGGTCATCGAGGACGGCACCCACGCGGCGCTGCTGGCCCGCGACGGCCGCTACGCCGAGCTGTGGCGCACCTTCACGGGCGAGGTGCGCGCGGTGGCGTGACGGGAGGACCCGTCGCCCGTGCGACGGAACCGGCGGGTCCCGCCTTCCTGGCCTGCCGCCCTTCTGCCCTTCTGGGCTCCTGGCATCCCGCCTTCGGTCAGCCGAAGGCGGGTCGCGCCGGGATCCGGTCCTTCGGCACCTCGAACACCACCGTCACGCGGAAGTCCGTCAGGCACTCCGCCGTCGGCGTCGGCTGCTCGACGCGCAGCTTCAGCGAGTTGCCCGCCACGCCGAGCGTCGCCGACGTGGCCGCGCTGCACCCGGTCGACTCGGTCCAGCCGACCAGCACGTACCGCCCGAAGTCCGTCGCCGCCCCGCCCGCCGAGATCTCCGCCGCCGTCTTCCCGTCGTTGTGCGCCACGGTGGTGGCGAAACGGTCCAACTCGCCCCGGTCGCGCAGCACCTCGTGCGTCCCCGCGACGGCCCGCACCGACGACGAGAAGTACACGACGCGACTGGCGATCGACCCCGTCCCCGGCGTCACCCCACCCGTGGTGGGGCCACCGGTCGTCGGCGTCGCGGTCGTCGGCTCGGTGGTCGTCGGCGGCGCGGTGGCCGTGTCGCCGCTCGGCGTCACGGGCCCGGTCGTGCTGGACGGCGCGCCGTCCGCCGCGTCCGAGGTGCCGCTCCCGCAGGCGACGGCACCCAAGGTCAGCGAAACGGCCAGTGCCACGGCCCAGGCCGCTCCGCGCTGATTCACCTTCACGGTCAGCATGCCGGTGTGACGGTCCCCGACCCCGCCCGGTTCCGCGATGGCCTCAGGGGCATGGTCACCGCCCGGCTGCGGGCGCGGCGGACGGTGCGGAAATCGTGGGCGCATGCCCCGATCATCCGTCCTCGGCGGCCGATCCGGGCCCAGCCGCCCAATGCGACCTCAACGTGTCGACTGCCGCGACGATCGAGGGCCTGCGCGCGGCCCCCGTCCGCCACAGCGCGTACAGCCGCCGCACCGGAGCGGGCTCCAGCGGTACGACCGCGACGCCCTCGGGCACCGGTCCCCGCCCCAGCCTCGGCACCAACGCGATACCGAGCCCCGCCCCCACCAGCGCCAACTGCGTCCCGTACTCGCCAACCTGGAAGGCCATGTCCGGCTCCGTCCCGGCCTCCCGCAACGTCCGCACCAGCCAGTCGTGGCACACCGACCCCGGCGGCTGGCAGATCCACCGCTCGTGCGCCACATCCGCCCGCGTCAGCGACGCCCGCTCGGCCAACCGGTGCCCGGCAGGGACCAGCACGTCGCACCGGTCGTCCCCGATGACCGCCCGCTCCAAGCCCGGCGGGGCGGGCAGGGGCGCGATGTCCCAGTCGTGCGCCACGGCCAGGTCGACCGCCCCGCGCGCCACCAGGTCCACCGACAGATGCGCGTCCACCTCCAGCAGCCGGAGCTCCAACGCGGGGTGCGCCGCGGTCAGTTCCGCCAGCACTCCGGGCAGCAGCCCGCAGGCCGCCGTCGGGAACGCCGCCAGCGTCAGTCGTCCCGTGGGTCGTCCGCGCTGCTCCTCCAGCGTGACCTCGGCCGCCTCCACGATCGACATCAGCCGTTGCGCGGTCTCCACCAGCAGATGCGCCGCGTCCGTGAGCGCCACCCCGCGCCCGTGCCGCTCCAGCAGCACGGACCTGGTCTCCCGCTCCAGCTTGGAGATCTGCTGCGAGACCGCCGACGGCGTGTAGCCGAGCGCTTCGGCCGCCGCGCCCACCGACCCGTGGACGTGCACCGCGTGCAGCGCCCTCAGCCGCGCCAGATCGAGCATGCCGTTCAGGCCGAGTCGGCCAGCAACCGGGACAGGTGCTCGCGCGCCGGGCCGAGCAGCCCCGCCAACTCCGGCACCTGCGGATACCAGCGCTTCTCGTACTCCCAGCACAGCCAGCCGTCCCAGTCCGCCCGGCTCAGCACCTCGACGGTCTCCGCCAGCGGCAGCACCCCGGCCCCCAGCGCCAGCGGCGTGGTGTCCGCCGCCGAAGCGATGTCCTTGACCTGGACATAGCCCAGGTACGGGGCCAGTGCCGGATAGGTCGTGGACGGCTGCTCTCCCGCCAGCCAGGTGTGCATTACGTCCCAGATCGTGCCGACCCCCTGGTGTCCGACCAGGCCCAGGATCCGCGCGACATCGGCGCCGCCGCGGTGCGAGTCATGGGTCTCCAGCAGCACCCGCACCCCGAGGTCGGCGGCGACCGGCGCCACCGCGGCGAGCCTGCGCGCGGCGACCGCGTCCGCCTCCTGCGACTCGGTGTCGCCTCCGCCGGGGAACACCCGCACGTAGGAGGCCCCCAGATCGGCCGCGAGGGTCATCGCCGCGCCGATCTGGTCGAGCACCGGCTGGTCGTCCCCGGGCGCGGCCACCTTGGCGTAGGCGGCCACGGTGAGGATCTCGACCCCGGCCTTGCCGAACTGCTCGACCACGTCGGCGCGTTCACCTGCCGAGAGACCGGGGTGGACCGGTTCCTCGTCGCTGGCGCGCAATTCGACGCCGTGGAAGCCGTTTTCCGTCGCGAGCCGCACCACCTGCTCGATGGGCAGGGCCGGGACGCCGAGAGTGGAGAAGGCGAGTTTCATTCGCCGGACACTAGGCACCGCTTCCTGCCGGGTCAACCGCGTTCGGCCCCGCCCGACCCGTGTTCAGCCCCTGCTCGGCACCTGTTCAGCCGCCGACGATGCCCTGCGCGCGGGCCGCCGCCAGCCAGTCGGGGAACTCTGCCATGAGCTGGTCGTACAGCACCGCGTCCGATATCGATCGCGGGTCCTTGCCCGCGGGGAAGAACCCCGCGTTGTCCACCACCCGTTTGGCGGGTACCGGCAGTTCGTCCAGCCGCCGCAGGAAGCGGAATTCGTCGTCCCCGAATCCCACGAACTGCCAGAAGATCGGCAGCTTCGCCGCCTTGCACAGCACCTCGATGGTCGCGCCCTTGTTGATCGGCCCGCCGTCGGTCTGGAACACCACGAACGCGGGCGCCGTCGACCCCGACCGCTGATAGTGCTCGATGACCGCTTCCATGGCAGCCGCGTAATTGGTGCGACCCATATGGCCGTACGCCTCATTGAGCTTGTTGATCCGGCCGCCGTACCGCGTCAGCGACACCTCGTCCACACCGTCGACCTCGGTGGAGAAGAACACGACGGGGACGATGCCGTCGTCGTCGAAATGCGCGGCCAGGCCGAGTGTCTGCTCGGCGAGATGCTGGACGGTGCCGTCGTTGTAGAACTCCCGCATGCTGCCCGAGCGGTCGAGCACCAGATAGACCGCGGCGCTTTCGCCCGACAGTCGGTGCTTGTCCAGGCTGACGGCCGCCTGCTTGTAGAGGCTGACCAGACCGGGCGCGGTCTGCTCCACCTTCTGCATCGAAATCGCCATGGAATCCCCCTGTACCGTGTCTGCGATGTCGTGTCGGCCCCGCGGCGCTGTCCCCTACAGCGCCAAGTGCCAGTCCTGCCCCATGAGTTCGCGGCCGAAGCTGTGATGCCGCTGCTCCGCGACGAGTTCGAATCCCGCGCGCTGATAGATCGTTCGGGCGCCGGCCAGTATGTCATTGGTCCACAGGACCAGATCGGTGTAGCCGGCGGAGCGGGCGAAGGCGATGCATTCGTCCACCAACAACTTGCCTATGCCGTGTCCCCGGGCGGCCGGATCGACCAGCAGCAGCCGTAGCCGCGCGGTGTCCGGCTCCTTGTCGCGTACACAGAAGACGCAGCCCGCCCGCTGTCCGTCGAGTTCGGCGATCCACACCGCGTCGCGCTCCGGATCGCGATGGGCGGCGAAGTCCGCGACGATCTGGGCGACCAGCGCCTCGTACTCCTCGTTCCACCCGAACTCCGTCGCGTAGACCTCCGCGTTGCGCTCGATGGACCACCCCAGATCGCCGGGGCGCGCGCCGCGCAGCACGACCCGCGACGCGGACGGCTCGCCGCCGGTGGCCGGGGCACGGCCGTCGCCACCGCTGTCGCCGCTGACGGTGTTGTCGCGCAGTATTTCCCGAACCGTCCGCATCGCCTCGGACAGCCGCGGCCGGTCCTGCGGACGTATGCGGTCCACCAGCGAGCCGACGGCTTCCTCCGACCGCTCCTCCAACAGCGACGCGGCCTGCCTCCCGTGCGTGGTCAGCTCTATCCGCTGCCGCCTGGCGTCCTGTTCTGACGGGCCGCGGGTGACCAGTTGCCGTTCCTCGAATTTGGCCAGCATCCGGCTGAGATGGCCCGCGTCCAGCGACAACTCCACCCGCAGGTCGGCCGCGTCGGTCCGCGGGGCGTGCGCCAGCTCGTACAGCACGCGCGCCTCGGTGAGGGTGAACGGTGTGTGCAGGTGGCGGCTGTAGTCGAGCGCGCCGATCAGGTTGGTGTAGAAGCGGTTGAATTCGCGGATCTCCCGGACGGCCATGATCAATCCCCCATTTCCTTTGCCTGAGTCAAAGGTAGGCGGACGCGGGGCCGGGCGGAAGACCCCTCCGAAACCTGTGGATAACTTCAGTCGGACCGGCCCGACGGCGGCGCGGTCGACCCGCGGACCATGAGTTCCGTACGGATCGTGGCGACCCCGCCCGGCGGCGGGGACAGCCGCCCCATCACCAACCGCCCGGCTCGCGCGCCCGCCTCCTGCAAGGGAATGCGGACCGTCGTCAGGGCCGGGGAGACATCGGCGCTGAACGGCAGATCGTCGAATCCGGCGACCGACACGTCACCGGGAATGCTCAGCCCCTGGTCCCGCAGCGCCGCGCACACGCCGAGCGCGACCGTGTCGTTCGCGGCCACGATCGCGGTCAGACCCGCGTCCCGCCGCAGCAGTTCGAGCGCGGCGTCGTAACCCGACGCCCGGTCGTACGTCCCGTGCACCGTCAGCCGCTCCGCGTACGCCTCCGGATCCGAGGTGATCCGGGTGCCGCTCGCGGCCTGGGCCGCACGGTGGCCCTCCAGCCGGTGCCGGGAGGTGCTGCGCTCGACCGGCCCCGTCACGTAACCGATTCTGCGGTGGCCCAGGGACAGCAGGTGCTCGGTCAGCCGCCGCGCGCCGCCGCGGTTGTCGAAGGCGACGGTGGCCGCGACGAGCCCGCTGTCCGGCAGGGTCAGCGGGGGACGGCCGCACAGCACGACATTGGCGCCGGACGCGGCGAGCCGGGTGAGCCGCGCGGTGACCGCCGCCGTGTGCTCCGCGCTCTCCACGGCGCCCCCGGTGAGGACCACGCCCGCCGCGCGCTGGCGTTCGAGCAGCGTGAGATAGGTGAGTTCGGCCTCGGGGGATCCACCGGTGTTGCACACGACGGCGAGCTTGCCGCCGCCCGGCGCCGCGCCCGCGCTGATCTCGGCCTGGACGGCGCTCGCGATGAGCCCGAAGAAGGGGTCGGCGACATCGTTGACGAGGACGCCGACCAGGTCGGAGGTGGCGGCGGCGAGGGCCCGCGCCTGGCCGTTGACGACATAGTCCAGTTCGGCGACGGCGCGCCTGACCCGCTCCCGAGTGCTTCCCGCGACCGGGTAGTTGCCGTTCAGAACACGGGACACGGTCGCCGACGACACTCCGGCGCGCGCCGCCACATCGGCCAGAGTCACTGCCATCTCGGTCCGGTCCTTCTGTAGGGGGTGGTGGGCGTGAGGGGCGCCGTGAGGTGCGCGTTCCCGCTCGCAGGGGCACATGGTCTCACTTCGTGGACGCGAGGGGGAGCGGTGGCGCATGTGAGAGAAAGCGCTTCCATTCACCACCAGGAGACTCTTGTCGAACGCAGGCCGTGGCAGCTAGCGTGAACGAGAAGAAAGCGCTTGCTATCGCCGTGCTGGTGACCGTGGGCGCGTTCCCTGCACCCGGCAGCGACGAGAGGACTTGTCACGTGACACGCAGGACAGTGCGGATCGCCATGAACGGCGTCACCGGGCGGATGGGATACCGGCAGCACCTGGTCCGCTCCATCCTGAGCCTGCGTGAGCAGGGCGGACTCGACCTCGGCGACGGCACCACACTGTGGCCCGAGCCGATCCTGCTGGGCCGGCGCGAGCACGCGCTGCGGGCCATGGCCGAGCGGCACGGCATCGAGCACTGGTCGACCGACCTCGACGCCGTCCTCGCCGACCCCTCCGTCGACATCTACTTCGACTCGCAGGTGACCGCGGCCCGCGAGACCGCGCTGAAGGCGGCCATCGCCGCGGGCAAGCACATCTACTGCGAGAAGCCCACCGCCACCTCACTCGACGGAGCGCTGGAACTCGCCCGGCTCGCCACATCCGCGGGCGTCAAGCACGGCGTCGTGCAGGACAAGCTCTTCCTGCCGGGCCTGCTGAAGCTCAAGCGGCTCATCGACGGCGGCTTCTTCGGCCGGATCCTGTCCATCCGCGGCGAATTCGGCTACTGGGTCTTCGAAGGCGACTGGCAGAGCGCCCAACGCCCCTCCTGGAACTACCGCTCGGAGGACGGCGGCGGCATCGTGGCCGACATGTTCCCGCACTGGGAGTACCTGCTGCACGAGCTGTTCGGCCGGGTCCGTACCGTCCAGGCGCTGGCCACCACCCACATCCCGCAGCGCTGGGACGAGAAGGACAAGCCGTACGACGCCACCGCGGACGACGCCGCCTACGGTGTCTTCGAACTCGAGGGCGGCGCCGTCGCACAGATCAACTCCTCCTGGGCGGTGCGCGTCAACCGCGACGAATTGGTGGAGTTCCAGGTCGACGGCACGCACGGCTCCGCGGTCGCCGGGCTGCGCAACTGCCGCGTCCAGCACCGTTCCGCCACGCCGAAGCCGGTGTGGAATCCGGACCTGCCCGCCACCGAGTCCTTCAGGGACCAGTGGCAGGAGGTCCCGGACAACGGCGACTTCGACAACGGATTCAAGGTCCAGTGGGAGCTGTTCCTGCGGCACGTCGCGCTCGACGAGCCCTGGCAGTGGGACCTGCTGGCCGGTGCCCGGGGCGTCCAGCTCGCCGAACTCGGCCTGGCCTCCTCCGCGCAGGGCCGCCGCTTCGAGGTTCCGGAGCTGGCCCTGTGAGCATCCTGCTGCCGGACGCGTCCGGTGAAACGCGCACCTATGTGCCGCGTTCGGAATCCGTCACCTATAGCGCGGATCTTCCGCTGCGCAGCCGTGTCGTGTACTCCGCCGCCCATGTCGTGGCCGACCCGCTGCGGACGGCGGCGGACGAGCCCGCGGCCGTCGACTGGGACGCCACTCTCGCCTTCCGCCGCCATCTGTGGTCGCACGGGCTGGGCGTGGCCGAGGCCATGGACACCGCGCAGCGCGGCATGGGGCTCGACTGGGCGGGCGCGGCGGAGCTGATCCGCAGGTCGGCGGCCGAGGCGCGCGCCGTCGGCGGCCGGATCGCCTGCGGTGTCGGCACCGACCAGCTCACCGGTCCCGCCGCCACACTGGACGAGGTCGCCGCCGCCTACGAGGAGCAGTTGGCGCTCGTCGAGGCGACCGGTTCGCAGGCCGTCCTCATGGCGTCCCGCGCCCTCGCCGCGGTCGCGAAGGGCCCTGAGGACTATCTGCAGGTGTACGGGCGGCTGCTGCGTCAGGCCGGTGACCCGGTGATCCTGCACTGGCTCGGCCCGATGTTCGACCCGGCGCTCGCCGGGTACTGGGGCAGCGACGACCTGGACGCGGCGACCGACACCTTCCTCGACGTCATCAAGGCCCACCCGGACAAGATCGACGGCGTGAAGATCTCGCTGCTCGACGCGCGGCGCGAGGTCGAACTGCGCCGCCGCCTGCCGCAGGGCGTGCGCTGCTACACCGGCGACGACTTCAACTACCCCGAGCTGATCGAGGGCGACGAACAGGGCTTCAGCCACGCGCTGCTCGGCATCTTCGACCCGCTCGCGCCCCTGGCGTCGGCTGCCGTCAGCGCCCTCGACACCGGGGACGCCGCCGGTTTCCGCCGCGTTCTCGACCCCACCGTCGAGTTGTCCCGGCACCTGTTCCAGACACCGACACGCTTCTACAAGACCGGTGTCGTCCTGCTCGCCTGGCTGGCCGGGCACCAGTCGCACTTCAGCATGGTCGGCGGTCTCCAGTCGGCCCGTTCCCTGCCGCATCTCGCCCGCGCCTACGAACTGGCCGACCGGATCGGCCTGTTCCCCGACCCCGGACTCGCCGAGGCTCGGATGCGCGGCCTGCTCGCCGTATACGGAGTGGACGCATGACCGTACCGACGTCGCCCGACCCCGAGTCCTCCGCATCCGCCTCTCACGACGACGTGCACAGCGACGTGACCTGCGACCTCTCGCGGCTGAGCATCAACCAGGAGACCGTCAAGCAGTGGTCGCTGCCCGAGCTGGCCAAGGGGTGCGTGGCGGCCGGGATCGGCTCGGTGGGGCTGTGGCGGGCGCCGGTGCGGGAGTACGGCGTCGAGCGTGCAGCGGACCTGATGCGGGACAGCGGGCTCACCGTGACATCGCTGTGCCGCGGCGGATTCTTCACCGCGACCGACCCGGCGGAGCGGGCGACTGCGCTGGACGACAACCGCGCGGCGATCGACGAGGCGGCGACGCTGGGAACGGCCACCTTGGTGCTGGTTTCCGGCGGCCTGCCCGCGGGCGACCGCGACATCGCCGCCGCCAGGGAGCGGGTCGCCGACGCGATCGGCGAGCTGGCGCCCTACGCGGCGGAGCACGGGGTACGGCTCGCGATCGAGCCCCTGCACCCGATGTACGCCTCCGACCGGTGTGTGGTCTCCACGCTCGGCCAGGCGCTGGACATCGCCGAACGTTTCCCCGCGGACCACGTGGGTGTCGTGGTCGACACCTATCACCTGTGGTGGGACGACATGGTGCCTACGCAGATCGTCCGGGCCGGAGCGGGCGGCAGGATCGCCTCCTTCCAGGTCGCCGACTGGGTGACACCGCTGCCGGAGGGGGTGCTGCTGGGGCGGGGACAGCTCGGCGACGGCTGCGTCGACCTGCGGGGACTGCGTGAGCAGGTGGACGCGACGGGCTTTCGCGGGCCGGTCGAGGTGGAGATCTTCAACCCCGCGCTGTGGGCCAGGGACGGCGCTGAACTGGTCGCCGAGATCGCCGATCGGTACCTCCGGCACGTTCTCTGAAAAAAACTTGAGAGATTACGCATCCGTCGTACAACCCTTCCGGGGGGTCGGTGGTCTTACTGGGCATCAAGGCTCCTGGGAGGGGTTTCACGGAGCCGAGAGGGAAATGCGCCCGAGGGGGGCTTCGGGGGTAGCAGGGGGGAAACGAAAGAGGTCCGGCCTTGTGCCGGACCTCTTTCGTATCTCTGTGCGGACGCTGTGACCGCCGGGGCGGCTCGCCGCGTCCGCCTCACTTCGCCCGGCGGGCCCGCTTGGCCAGCACCGTCGCCACCACGGGAATGAGCGTCTCCAGCGCCCCCGTGACCGCCGCCACCGGAAGACCCGTCCGCTTCGACACCGCGCGGGCCGTCGGCGCGGTCGCCTTGCGCAGCACCGTGGTGAGCAGACCGCCGCCCACGCCCGTGCCGAGCCCCGCGAAACCGGCGACCCCGGTGAGCGGCTCCGGTTCCGAGGCGGCCTGCTCCAGCGCCTGGCTCAACTCCGCGGTCCCGCCCGGTGTCACCGCCTCGTCCGTGACCACACCGGTCAGCGAACCGACCGAGGCGCCCACGACCTGCCGAGCCGCGTCCGTGTCCGTGCCGAGCCGATCGGCCATCTCCTGAAGCCGCTCGTCACCCAGCTCGGTCAGGACTTCGTCCTGCAGCGGTCGGTCGCTCATGTGCCGCACGCTACGCGGGCGCGCGAGCGGCGGCCCCTGGAGTTCGGCCGAACGCGTGAAGGGCCGCAGCCGGGTGGCCCGAGCGGCGTTGTCCACAGGGGGAGTTGCCGCCGGAGAGTTATCCACAGGGCGGCAACGGGGTGTCCGAGCCAACCGGTACCTTCGGAACAGATCACCAACCGGAGGGCCGGGAAGGGAGGCCGGGCATGGGCGAGTCGGGGCTGGCCGTGCTGGACGGCGTCCTGGAACGGATCACGTACGCCAACGAGGACACCGGGTACACGGTCGCGCGGGTGGACACCGGCCGTGGCTCGGGGGATCTGCTCACGGTCGTCGGCGCGCTGCTGGGGGCGCAGCCGGGGGAGTCGCTGCGGATGCACGGCCGCTGGGGCTCGCATCCGCAGTACGGCAAGCAGTTCAGTGTCGAGAACTACACGACGGTGCTGCCGGCCACGATCCAGGGGATACGCCGCTACCTGGGATCGGGGCTGATCAAGGGCATCGGGCCGAGGATCGCGGAGCGGATCGTCGACCACTTCGGCACCGGCACGCTGGAGATCATCGAGGGCGAGCCGAAGCGGCTGATCGAGGTGCCGGGGCTTGGCCCCAAGCGCACCAAGCTGATCGCCGCCGCGTGGGAGGAGCAGAAGGCGATCAAGGAGGTGATGGTCTTCCTCCAGGGAGTGGGGGTGTCCACTTCCATCGCCGTGCGGATCTACAAGGGCTACGGGGACGCGTCGATCTCCGTGGTGAAGAACCAGCCGTACCGGCTGGCCGCCGAGGTCTGGGGGATCGGCTTCCTGACCGCGGACCGGATCGCGCAGGCGGTCGGGATACCCCACGACAGCCCGGAGCGGGTCAAGGCGGGATTGCAGTACGCCCTGTCGCAGGCCACTGACGGCGGCAACTGCTATCTGCCCGAGGAACGGCTGATCGCGGAATCGGTGAAGCTGCTCCAGGTCGACACGGGGCTGGTGATCGACTGCCTGGGCGAGCTGGCCGAGGAGGAGGGCGTCGTCCGGGAGAGCGTGCCCTCGCCGGACGGGAACGAGGAACAGGTGAAGGCCGTCTACCTGGTCCCCTTCCACCGGGCCGAGATATCGCTCGCCGCCCAGTTGCTGCGGCTGCTGCGCGGACCGGAGGACCGGCTGCCCGCCTTCCGGGACGTGGAGTGGGACAAGGCGCTGGCCTGGCTGGCGACCAGGACGGGGGCCGATCTCGCACCGGAACAGCAGGAGGCGGTACGGCTGGCGCTGACCGAGAAGGTCGCGGTGCTCACCGGCGGTCCCGGCTGCGGCAAGTCGTTCACCGTGCGCTCGGTGGTGGAGCTGGCGCGCGCGAAGAAGGCCAAGGTGGTGCTGGCCGCCCCGACCGGCCGCGCCGCCAAGCGGCTGGCCGAGCTGACCGGCGCCGAGGCCTCGACCGTGCACCGGCTGCTGGAGCTGAAGCCGGGCGGCGACGCGGCGTACGACAAGGACCGGCCGCTGGACGCGGATCTGGTGGTGGTCGACGAGGCGTCGATGCTCGACCTGCTGCTGGCGAACAAGCTGGTGAAGGCGGTGCCGCCGGGCGCGCACCTGCTGTTCGTCGGCGATGTGGACCAGTTGCCGAGCGTCGGCGCGGGTGAGGTGCTGCGTGACCTGCTCGCGGCGGACGGCCCCGTGCCCGCCGTGCGGCTCACACGTATCTTCCGGCAGGCCCAGCAGTCCGGGGTGGTGACCAACGCGCACCGGATCAACTCCGGTGTCCCGCCGCTCACTCAGGGCCTGCCCGACTTCTTCCTCTTCGCCGAGGAGGACTCGGAGGAGGTGGCCAGGCTGACCGTGGACGTGGTGGCCCGCCGCATCCCGGCCCGCTTCGGGCTCGACCCGCGCCGGGACGTCCAGGTGCTCGCGCCGATGCACCGGGGTCCCGCGGGCGCGGGCGTGCTCAACGGACTGCTCCAGCAGGCCGTCACCCCGGCGCGGCCCGACCTGCCCGAGCGCCGGTTCGGCGGCCGGACCTTCCGGGTCGGCGACAAGGTCACGCAGATCAGGAACAACTACGACAAGGGCGCGAACGGCGTCTTCAACGGCACGGTCGGCGTGGTCACCGGGCTGGACACCGTCGAGCAGCGCCTCACCGTGCACACCGACGAGGACGAGGAGATCCCGTACGACTTCGACGAGCTGGACGAGCTGGCCCACGCGTATGCGGTGACGATCCACCGCTCGCAGGGCAGTGAGTATCCGGCCGTGGTGATCCCTGTCACCACCAGTGCCTGGATGATGCTGCAGCGCAATCTGCTCTACACCGCTGTGACCAGGGCGAAGCGGCTCGTCGTGCTGGTCGGATCGCGTCGCGCCATCGGTCAGGCGGTGCGGACGGTGTCGGCGGGAAAGCGCTTCACGGCTCTCGACCACCGGCTGTCCAGGGGCGCAAAATAGGCACTGAGTGCCACCTTTCGGCCCGATGGCCGACCCCGAGTGCACACGCCAGTGCCAAATGGGGGACAGTGGACCTCGTCAGGGCACCTCGAAGAAGAGGCAACACCGTCGGTGAGGGAATGACGTGAGCGACAAGTCTGTAGTACTGCGGTATGGGGACGGCGAGTACAGCTACCCGGTGGTTGACAGCACCGTCGGTGACAACGGCTTCGACATCGGCAAGCTGCGCGCCGACACCGGGCTGGTCACCCTGGACAGCGGTTACGGCAACACTGCGGCCTACAAGTCCGCGATCACCTTCCTCGATGGTGAGGAAGGCATCCTGCGCTACCGCGGTTACCCGATCGAGCAGCTCGCCGAGCGCGGAAGCTTCCTGGAGACCGCCTACCTGCTGATCAACGGCGAACTGCCGACGGTCGACGAGCTGGCCGAGTTCAAGGGCGAGATCACCCAGCACACCCTTTTGCACGAGGACGTCAAACGGTTCTACGACGGCTTCCCCCGTGACGCCCACCCGATGGCGATGCTGTCGTCCGTGGTGAGCGCGCTGTCGACCTTCTACCAGGACAGCCACAACCCGTTCGATCCCGAGCAGCGCCACCTCTCCACGATCCGGCTGCTCGCCAAGCTGCCGACCATCGCGGCGTACGCGTACAAGAAGTCCGTCGGTCAGCCGGTGGTCTACCCGCGCAACGACCTCGGCTATGTCGAGAACTTCCTGCGCATGACGTTCTCCGTGCCGGCCGAGGAGTACGAGCTCGACCCGGTCGTGGTCAGCGCCCTCGACAAGCTCTTCATCCTGCACGCCGACCACGAGCAGAACTGTTCGACGTCGACGGTCCGGCTGGTCGGCTCCTCGCAGGCGAACCAGTTCGCCTCGATCTCGGCCGGTATCAGCGCGCTGTGGGGCCCCCTGCACGGTGGCGCCAACCAGTCGGTGCTGGAGATGCTGGAAGGCATCCAGGCCGACGGCGGCGACGTGGACGCCTTCATCCGCAAGGTGAAGAACAAGGAAGACGGTGTGAAGCTCATGGGCTTCGGACACCGCGTCTACAAGAACTTCGACCCCCGGGCGAAGATCATCAAGTCGGCCGCGCACGACGTCCTGTCGGCGCTCGGCAAGTCCGACGAGCTTCTGGACATCGCGCTCAAGCTCGAAGAGCACGCGCTCGGCGACGACTACTTCGTCTCGCGCAAGCTGTACCCGAACGTGGACTTCTACACCGGCCTGATCTACCGGGCCATGGGCTTCCCGACCAGCATGTTCACCGTGCTGTTCGCCATCGGGCGGCTGCCCGGCTGGATCGCCCAGTGGCACGAGATGATCAAGGAGCCCGGCTCCCGCATCGGCCGTCCGCGGCAGATCTACACGGGCGTCGAGATCCGCGACTACGTGCCCGTCGAGGGCCGCTGAACCACGGGCTGAGCCTGGCCCCACCACGCATGAAGAAGCGCCCCGCGCTGGATCCCCCCACGGGTCCGGCACGGGGCGCTCCCGTTCCCGGAACGGATCCCCCCACGGGTCCGACCGGGCGTCTTTCGGCGGCTGCGCCGTGCCGGGACGACTGCGGCCCGGGAGGGCCGCTCAAAGCTCCCCGGACATCGCCCCGGCGACGCATTCCCGGGCCGTCCCCCAAGACAGCCCGTTCCGCAGCCCCCCACCGGCTCCGCCGGGAGCGCGGTGCTCAAGACATAAGACCCACGAACCACCGTAATGGTTACGTTCCAAGCCCTGTGATCTACGTCTCTTCGAATGGGGGCGTTTTCGCAGGCTACCCCGCTCGCGGGCGGTATGGGGCGATCCCGTAGCGTGCTGTCTCCTCATGAGGGGCGGAGTACATGGCACAGAACGGGACAGCGGGCCGCAGCGTCGTCGTGACCGGCGGGGGTACGGGCATCGGTCGGGCGATCTCGATCCGCTTCGCCGAGGAGGGCCACCACGTCACGATCGTCGGCCGTCGCCGTGAGGTCCTGCACGCCACCGCGGAGGAGCTGCGCCGGGAACGCGGGCTGGACGTCACCCCGGTCGCCTGCGACCTGGCCGACCCCGACGACGTCGAGGCGGCGCTCCGGCACCTGCCCGAGCAGGTCGACGTCCTGGTGAACAACGCGGGCAGCCGGGAACTGGCGATCGGCGCGGGCCCGCACGGGGTGCTCGCCCGCTGGCGAGGCGACTTCGAGCGCAATGTGCTGACCGCGGTGCTGCTGACCGAATCGCTGCGGGACCGCTTCACCGACAGCGGCCGGGTGGTCACGGTCACCTCGGTGGCCGCGCTGCGCGGCGGCGGCTCCTACGGGGCCTCCAAGGCCGCCCTGCACGCCTGGAACCACTCGCTGGCCGCCCAGCTCGGCCCGCAGGGCGTCACATGCAACATCGTGGCGCCCGGCACCGTGGCGGGCACCGAATTCTTCGGTTCGCGGCTCAATGACGCCGAGCTGACCCGGCGGGCCGGGCGCACGCTCGTGGGCCGCGTCGGCCACCCCGCCGACGTGGCGGCGGCCGTGCTCTTCCTCGCGTCCCCCGAGGCCGGCTTCATCACCGGCGAGATCCTTCAGTGCAACGGCGGCGAACTGCTCGGCCGCTGACTCGCTGACTCGGTGACCCGGTGACCCGGTGACCCGGAGGTCCAGTGCGCCGGGAGCATTCCGCGTTCCGTGACAGGCGCGCCCGTACTCCCTGAGGAGTAGCCCGACTGGACCCTCAGGATGAATTCTCCTGGGAGCCCCCGAGGAATCCCCTGATCCACGGGAAACCCCCTTGCCCCGTCCCACCGGCCGCTGTCAGTTTTGAAGCCCGGGGGCGGGAAGAGGGGCGGTGGAATGGACGTTGCACTGAACGTGTCGTCACTGGACTTCACCTCGGGTCTCGCTGAGTACCTGCGAGGTGGACACGTCTTCTGGGCATACGCGGTACTGGCCCTCACCACGGCCCCGCCACTCGTGCCCAACTCCGTGCTGCTCGTGACCGGCGGAGTGATGGCGGCCGAGGGACGGCTGGACATCGCCCTCGTGCTGCTGGTGGTGGCGGGCAGTGCGGTCCTCGGCGACATGCTGATCCACCGCACCGGCCGGGCGCTCAGCGGCCGTGTCCTGGCCCGCATGGAGCGCAACGAACGCCGGGCGGCGCTGCTCAGATGGGCCGCCCTGCGGATACAGCGACACGGTGTGCCCTTTGTGATCGGCGTGCGCTTTCTGCCCAGCGGCCGAGTGATAGGCGGTCTCGCGGCGGGTGTCGTGCGCTATCCCGCCCGGCGTTACGCGGTGGGCGCGGGTGTCGCGGAGGCCGTCTGGGCCAGCTATTCCGTCGGAGCCGGTTATTTCAGCGGCAAAGCCGCTTCCAACTCGTTCTTCGCCCTCTGCCTGGGGCTCGGTATATCGATGCTCGTCGCCGGTATCGGCACATTGGTGCAGTGGGTCTCGCGAGCGCGTGAGCGCCGCGATCCACGCCTGGTGGGGGAGCGCGAGGCGCCCCGGCCTCCCTCGATGGTGGTACGGGCGTCCTTCGCGGGTGACGCGGTGGCCGTACCGGGACCCTCCGGCGGTGGTGGTACGGGACCGGCCGGTGGCCTGCCCGCGGGACCAGGGGCAGCGGCCACCACCACGTCGACATCCGTCACAGGCGCCACTGTCGCGCGCACAAGTCCGCCACCGGGCAAGGACCGGGGCGGATTTCCCTGTTTCTCGGCCGGCCGCGGCAAGTAGCCGTCGGCCGCGTCCCCGGACCCGGAGTCAGCGCGCGGCGGCGGTGTCCGTGCTGTCTTCTGGGCTCCTGTCCGGGGCGGCGCCCTTGTCCGGGGCGGCGGCTGCGGCGGGGGCGGCGGCCGTGTCCGGGGCGGTGACCGCCCCGGTGCCCAGGTAGGGCGCCAGATAGCGGTAGAGCATCCCCTTCATCTCCCGCGCGTACGCGTCCCGTTCCTCGCCCTCGTGCTGGACGACGAGGTCGAGTCCTGCCTTGAACATCGCGAAGGACATCTGCGCTACAAGCGTGCGTTCCGCTGTGGACAGCGACGGCTGACGGACGCCGAGCAGTTCGGTGAGGCGCGCGAGCAGTGACGCGTGCAGCTCGTCGTGGCCCTCGGCGACCTTGCCGGGAGTGTCCGGGCCCTTGATCAGGGCGAGGAAGGCCGGGTTGGCGCAGTTGAACTCGATGAAGGGGCCGGCGACGGCGTCGATCATCTCGTCCAGCGGCAGCAGGGCGTTCTCGACGGTGAAGACCCGGCCGTGGGTGGCTTCCATCTCCTTGGCGAGCTGGCTGCCCAGCTCGACGGCGATGGCCTCCTTGTTCGGGAAGAACTGGTAGAGCGTGCCCGGCGACACCCCTGCCTCGCGGGCGATCGCGTTGGTGCTGGACGCCGTGTAGCCCAGCGCGCAGAACACGCTGGCGGCGGCCTGGAGGAGCTGTGTGACACGCCGCTCGCCGCGGGCCTGCCGACGGCGCGGCTGCCGCTCTTCCGCCTCGGACACGGTGACTCCCCAGGGGTATTGACAAACACGAGCGGTCACTCGCATTCTTGAAACGCGAGCGACAGTTCGCATTTGCGATTCTACGTCGCACTACGGGGAGAGGACACCTTTTGTCATGGCTGATGTCAACCACGACTCCGAGGTCGGGGGCTGGACGCGGGCCGTCACGGCCCGGCCCAGGCTGACGCTGCTGCTCGCCCTCCTCTTCACCGCGCTCGCGGTCGTCGCCGGGCGAGGCGTGGCCGACCGGCTGGCCAGCGGCGGCTGGGAAGCGCCCGACTCCGAGTCCTCGTACGCGACCGCGGCGCTCGCCGACCACTTCCCCGCCTCCCAGCCCAATCTGGTCCTGCTGGTCGACGCCAAGGGCGCGGGAGTCGACAGCCCCTCCGTTGCCGCGCAGGGGCAGGAGCTGGCCCGCAAGCTCGCCGCCGATCCGGCCGTCACCGGCGTCACCTCCTACTGGGGCACCCACGCGCCGGTGCTGCGCGCCAAGGACGACGGCTCGGCGATGATCACCGCCCGGCTCAAGGGCGACGACGACGCGGTGGCCACCGCCGTCAAACGGATCGCCCCCGCCTACCGCGGGGAGCACGGACCGGTCCACGTGAGCGTCGGCGGCTCTGCCGCCGTCCGGCACGAATTGCAGAGCACCATCCAGGACGACCTGGTCAAGGCCGAGATGATCGCCCTGCCCGTCACCCTGATACTGCTCGTCATGGTCTTCGGCAGCGCCATCGCCGCACTACTGCCCCTGGGCGTCGGCATCATCGCGATCCTCGGCACCAACGCGGTGCTGCGCGCCATCACCTCGTTCACCGACGTCTCGGTCTTCGCGCAGAATCTCACCACCGCGCTCGGCCTCGGCCTCGCGATTGACTACGCCCTGTTCATCGTCCGCAGATTCCGCGAAGAGCTGGCGACCGGACTCACCCCGCGCGCGGCGGTCGGAGTGACCCTGCGCACCGCGGGCCGCACCGTCCTCTTCTCGGCCCTGACCGTCGCCGCCTCGCTCGCCGCGATGCTCGTCTTCCCGCAGTACTTCCTGCGCTCCTTCGCCTACGCGGGGATCGCCGTGGTGCTGCTGGCCGCCGCCGCGGCGCTGATCGCGCTGCCCGCCTGCCTGGTCCTGCTCGGAGACCGGGTCAACGCGCTGGATCTGCGCAAGGCACTGCGCCGCAGGCCCGCGAGCGACCCCGGCGCGGGATACGCCGCCTTCGCCCGGCTGGTGATGCGCAGGGCGCCGCTCTTCGCGATCGGCGCGGTCGCGGGCCTGCTGCTGCTCGGACTGCCCTTCCTCCAGGTGCGCTTCGGCGCCGCGGACGACCGGCAGTTGCCCTCAGCGGCCGAGTCCCATGTGGTGCAGCAGCACATCCGCCAGGAGTTCCCCGGCAGTCCCGACGGCGCCATCACGGTGCTGGCCGAAGGCGCCGACCGGTCCCAACTGGCCGGATACGAGAAGCGGGTGGCCGCCCTGCCCGGCGTTGTCCGGGTCGAGGGGCCGGTCGTTGCCCGGGACTCAGGCGCCGCCTACATGACGGTGCTGTCCACGAGCGAGGCGGTGGACGCCGGCACCCAGCACCTGGTCGGCGCGATCCGCGCCGTGCCCACGGACTTCAAAGCCTCGGTGACCGGCCAGGCCGCCGTCCTGGTGGACACCAAGGACACCATCGGCCAACGGCTGCCATGGGCGGCCGGGATCATCGCCCTGGTCACCTTGCTGCTGGTCTTCCTGCTCACCGGCAGCGTGATCATCCCGCTCCAGGCGGTGCTGCTCAACGCGCTGAGCCTCACCGCGATGTTCGGCGCGGTGGTGTGGGTCTTCCAGGACGGTCATCTGTCCGGACTGCTGGGCTTCACAGCCACCGGCAGCATCGAGACGACCCTGCCGGTGCTGATGTTCTGCGTGGCCTTCGGACTCTCCATGGACTACGGGGTGTTCCTGCTCTCACGGATCAAGGAGGAGTACGACCGCAGCGGCGACCACCAGGCGTCCATCGAGTTCGGGCTCAAGCGGACCGGCGGACTGATCACGGCGGCGGCGGTGATCCTGGCCGTGGTGATGGTCGCGATCGGCACGTCGCGGGTGGCCAACACCAAGATGCTGGGGCTCGGCATCGCGCTCGCGGTGCTCATGGACGCGATGGTGGTCCGCACCCTGCTGGTGCCCGCGGTGATGCGGCTGACCGGGCGGGCCACCTGGTGGGCGCCGCCGGTGCTGCGCCGCTTCCACGACCGGTTCGGCATATCGGAGGGCGGCGGCCAGGAGGCGGCGGAGGGCACGAAGGCCCCGCACTCCTCGCGGGAGCGGCGGGACCCCGAGCCGGCCACGCGGAACTGAGGCTCAGTCCGGATCCCGGCGGCCGCGGTTTCCCGGCCGCCGGGCACTCCAGGCCCTGACGGTATCGGCGTACCAGAAGGGCTTGCCGCCCTCGACGACATCGGGCGGCGGGAGATGCCCGTGCTTCCGGTAGGAGCGGACGGTGTCGACCTGTACGCGGATGTGCGCGGCGATCTCGGCGTACGACCACAGGGTCCGGTCGGTCATCCCAGGTACCTCCGTACGGCGGGGCTGCTGTTGATCAGCACCTTCGTCCGGCCAACGACAGGTGAGCGTCACCGCATGGGCTTGTTGATCTTCTGTGACACGGAACCCGCGTAACGGTGACAAATGTGGCGAACGGGTAACGACCGCGCAGGTCGTCCGGACCGTGGCGGTGAAAGGGGGCACGATGGCGGGCTGAGACCGGAGGAAATCCGCGAGCGGGCAATCCGCCCACCCCTCGGCTCCGAATACCGGTCGGAGACTTGCGCGGGTGAGTCGGGACGGGATGGATCGCAGATGAGGGAAGCCGTACGGCTGGACGGCGTCGCAGGCGCCGGCCCCGACCTCCAGGAGCTGCTGGTCGCGGTCGCCCGCGGCGACGAGGCGGCGTTCGCCAGGGTCTACGACGCGGTGGCCGGGCCCGTGCTGGGGCTGGTGCGCTCGGTGCTGCGCGACCCCGCGCAGTCGGAGGAGGTCGCCCAGGAGGTGCTGGTCGAGGTCTGGCAGACCGCGACCCGCTTCCAGGCATCCCGTGGCAGCGCCATGACCTGGGTGATGACGCTGGCCCACCGTCGTGCGGTGGACCGGGTGCGTTCCGCGCAGGCGTCCTCCGACCGGGAGCACAAGGCCGCGCTGCTTGAGCACACCCCCGCCTTCGACGAGGTCGCGGAACAGGTCGAGTCACGGCTGGAGCGCGAGCAGGTGCGACGCTGTATGCGGACGCTCACCGAATTGCAGCGCCAGTCGGTGACGCTCGCCTACTACCAGGGATTCACCTACCGGGAGGTCGCCGAGTTGCTCGCGGCTCCGCTGGGGACCGTCAAGACCCGACTGCGGGACGGACTCATCCGCCTGCGCGACTGCTTGGGAGTGAGCGCATGACGACCGCCGATCTGCATACCCTCACCGGTGCGTACGCGGTGCACGCGCTGCCCGACGGTGAGCGGGAGGAATTCGAACGGCACATCGCCGACTGCTCGGCCTGTGCGCAGGAGGTCCGCGAGCTATCCGCGACGGCCACCCGGCTGGCGCTGGCCGCCTCGGTCGTGCCGCCGCCGCACATGCGTGAGCAGGTGCTGCGCCGGGTCGCCGCCGTGCGGCAGGAGCCGCCGGTCGTCACGCGGCAGGAGCGGCGCGGTCTCGCCGGATGGGTGGCCGGGGCGCGGCGGCTGCCGCGTTACGCGCTGGCCGCGTGCATGGCGGGAGTGGTAGGGCTCGGCGGGGTGGCCGTCTGGCAGCACCAGGCCGCCGACGACGCGAGGCAGCGGGCGAATCAGGCCGAGCAGCGGGCGGGCGAGCTCTCCCAGGTGCTCTCGGCGCCCGACGCGGCGAGCACCACACGGAAGCTCAGCACCGGCACGACCGCGACCGTGGTGGTCTCCCGGAGCCTGGGCAAGGCCGCTTTCCTGGCCGCCGGTATGCCGACGCCGGCGGCCGGGAAGACGTACGAGCTGTGGTTCGACGACGGCGGGAAGATGCGGCCGGCGGGTCTGATGGACCCGTCAGCCACCGACCAGGCCGTGGTGCTGGAGGGGCGGATCGACAACGCCTCCGGGGTGGGCGTGACGGTCGAACCGGCCGGCGGCTCGCAGCAGCCGACGAGTGCCCCGCTGGCGCTGGTGACGTTCCCGGCGGCGGCCCGTGCCTGAGACGTCGCGGACCGGGTCGTCCATCGCGCTGTTCACCGCGGACTTGCGGTTGCACGACAATCCTGTGCTGGCCGCGGCGGTGGCGGCGGCCGGGAGCGTGGTCCCGCTGTTCGTGGTGGACGAGGGCATCGCGCGAGCCGGATTCGCGGTGCCGAACAGGGCGGCGTTCCTCGCCGACTGCCTGGCCGACCTGGACGCGGGCCTGCGGGCCCGCGGCGGGCGGCTGGTCGTGCGGCGCGGCGACGTCGTCGAGGAGGTCGTCCGGGCCGCCGGCGACAGCGGGGCGCGGCAGGTGCACATCGCGGCCGGGGTGAGCGGTTACGCCCTGCGCCGTGAGGACCGGCTGCGCAAGGCCCTGGCGGAGGCGGGCTGCGAGGTGGTGGTGCACGAGGCCGTGGTCACCGCGGCCCCGCCCGGCGCCGTCACCCCCGTGGGCCGCGACCACTTCGCCGTGTTCACACCGTACTTCCGGCGCTGGGGCGCCGAGCCCCAGCGCCGCGTGCTGGACGCGCCGCGCAAGGTCACCGTGCCCGAGGACGTGAAGTCCGCCGCGCTGCCCTCCGCCGCCGAGCTGACCGGGCCGGGCGGCGGGCAGCCGTCGCCGGGCCTGCCGCCCGGCGGGGAGACGGCGGGTCGCAAGCTGGCGGGCAGTTGGTGGCGTTCGGGCCTGGAGGGTTACGCGGACCAGCACGACGACCTGGCGGGCGACGCGACCTCCCGGCTCTCGCCGTATCTGCACTTCGGGTGCGTGTCCGCGACCGAACTCGTCCACCGGGCGCGGTCGGTGAGCGGCCGGGGCGCGGAGGCGTTCATCCGGCAGCTCGCCTGGCGCGACTTCCACCATCAGGTGCTCGCCGCGCGGCCGGACGCGGCGCACCGCGACTACCGTTCCCGGCACGACCGTTGGCGCACCGCCCCCGAGGAGGTCACCGCCTGGCGCGAGGGCCGCACCGGCTACCCCATCGTGGACGCCGCGATGCGCCAACTGCTGCACGAGGGCTGGATGCACAACAGGGGCAGGCTGCTCGTGGCGAGCTTCCTGACCAAGACGCTGTACGTGGACTGGCGGATCGGCGCCCGGCACTTCCTGGACCTGCTGGTCGACGGCGACATCCCCAACAACCAGCTCAACTGGCAGTGGTCGGCGGGCACCGGCACCGACACCCGGCCCAACCGGGTGCTCAACCCGCTGCTCCAGGCGGCCCGTTTCGATCCGGACGGCGACTATGTGCGGCGCTGGGTTCCGGAACTGGCCGAGCTGGAGGGGGCGGCGGTGCACCAGCCGTGGAAGCTGTCGGGTCCGGAACGGAAGCGGTTCGACTACCCGGACCCGATCGTGGCCCTGAGCGAGGGGCACGCCCGCTTCTCGCGGGCCCGCGGCCTGGACGACTGACCGCGAACCCGCGAACCCGCGAACCGACCGAGCCACCGAGCCCACCGAAACCACCGAACCGAGCGGAGCCGACCCACTCACCACGACCGGTGCCCCCAGCGGCCCGGCTGCCGCCGACTACGCCCGCCCGTCAACACCGCCCTTTCGCGGCGGCCACGGGAAGAAACCACTCGTCCGGCCGACGTATTCGGCGTAGCCGGGCCGCTGCGCCATGTGCCGTTCCAGCAGCGGCTTCCCGCTGCCCCGCAGCAGCAGGAAGCTGATGGTCAGCGGGCCGAGCACGGCCAGTACGACGGCGCCCGCCGCCGACGACCAGCGGGCGCCGTCGCACGCCAGCACGTACAGCCCCCACCAGACGCAGAAGTCGCCGAAGTAGTTGGGGTGCCGGGTCCAGCCCCACAGGCCGCGGTCCATCACCTGACCGCGGTGCGCGGGATCGGCCTTGAAGCGGGCGAGCTGGTGGTCGCCGACCGCCTCGAAGACCAGCCCGACCAGGCACAGCGCCGCGCCGACCGCCGCCGCCGGGCCGACGGACCCCGGCAGATAGCAGGCGACCTGCACCGGCAGCGACACCACGCACACCAGCAGACCCTGGAGCAGGTAGACGATCCGGAAGGCGTACCCGTTGCGGCGGTCGGCCGGGACCTTGGACAGCATCTTCTCGTACCGCGGATCCTCGCCGTGGCCACGGCCGCGCCAGGCGATGTGCCCGGCCAGCCGCAGCCCCCACACCACGGTCAGGACCAGGACCAGCAGCCGCCGCCCGTCGTCACCGTGCCCCGAGGACAACCCGTACGACACGACGGCGACCGCCGCGAAGGCGGCGCCCCACGCCACGTCGACCACCCGGTGCATGCCCTTGGCCACCGCGACCGCGAAGGTCACCAGCATCACGGCGAGCGCCGCGCCTGCCGCCGCCGCGAGATTCACGCAGAATGCGCCCCACGGAAAGCCGTTCACCGGCCTGCCGCCGAGTCTTCCGCGTGCACGGCACCAGTCGGCCCCGATTCCCCGGTGGCCCCCGCCGCCCCCTCCAGCACGAACTGCCGCACATCCAGGTACCCGGACCGGAAACCGGCCTCCGAGTAGGCCAGGTAGAACGTCCACAGCCGCCGGAAGACCGCGTCGAAGCCGAGCGCCGCCACCTCGTCCGCGCACCGCGCGAACCGCTCGCGCCACAGCCGCAGCGTCTCCGCGTAGTGCGGTCCGAACGCCTCGGCGCTGACGATCCGCAGCCCGGTGGCCTCGCCGCTCACCTCGGAGATGGCCTCGGCGGAGGGGATCATGCCGCCGGGGAAGACGTACTTGTGGATCCAGGTGAAGGTGGGAAGGCTCACCAGCATCCGGTCGTGCGGCATGGTGATCGCCTGGAGCGCGATCCGGCCGCCGGGCGCGAGCCGCCGCTCCAGGGTGCGGAAATACTCCGGCCAGAACTCGTGGCCGACCGCCTCGATCATCTCGACGCTGACCACCGCGTCGTACTCGCCCTCGACCTCGCGGTAGTCGCGCAGCAGCACCTCGACACGGTCCTGGAGCCCGGCGGCGCGGACCCGTTCCAGCGCCAGTTCACGCTGCTCGCGCGAGAGCGTCACGCTCACCACACGGGCGCCGCGCGATGCCGCGCGCACCGCCAGCTCGCCCCAGCCGGTGCCGATCTCCAGCAGCCGGGTGCCGGGACCGACCCCGGCCGCGTCCAGCAGCAGGTCGATCTTGCGGTGCTGGGCGGCGGGCAGCAGGTGCTCGTCGGCAGGGAAGCCGCGGAAGACCGCGGAGGAGTACGTCATCGTCTCGTCGAGGAAGAGCGAGAAGAGGTCGTTGGACAGGTCGTAGTGCCGGTGGATGTTGTCGCGCGCGCCCTCGCGGGTGTTGCGCTGCGCCTCCGGCCGCCGCCTGGCCCACGCACCGCGCAGCCGTTGCAGGGACGGCGGTACGAGGGTGGCGACGTTGTCGGCGAAGACCGTGAGCACACCGGTCAGGTCGTCCGCGTCCCACTCCCCGGCCATGTACGACTCGCCGAAGCCGATCAGGCCCTCGGCGCCGATCCGGCGGAAGAAGGACCGCGGGTCGTGCACCCGCATCAGCGGGCCGCCGAGCCCCAGCGTGCGGGCGCCCTCGCCCGCGTCGTCGCCGTCCGGGCCCGCCAGCCGCACCCGCAGCGGCAGCCGCTCCAGCGCCCTGCGGACGAGGAAGGCCGCGACGGCCGCGCGCGCGGCCGAACAGCGGGGCGCCGCCGCGACGTCCGGCCAGCGCTCGGCGTCGACCGCCGCGCGCACCCTGGACGTCGACACGGGCGAGACGGCGGCCCCGGCAGTCACCGGGGCGGCCGGAGTGGATGACACGGTCACCGCATTCCCTCCTGAACGTGATGGCTTGGCCGCGGCCGTACGGGCAGGCCGCGCAGATACAGCAGAACACCGTGGAATCTGATCCCCGCGGAGACGAGGAGCGTCGACCACGGATGGCGTACAGCGGCCCGGAGCAGTCCGGCCGTGGTGGCCGGGCGGCGGTCGCCGCTCACGGTCGCGGTGAAGGGGCGTTTTCCGTCCAGTTCCAGATGGACCGTCACGGAAAGGCGGTTTCCCGGCTCCGGCACTCGCATGCGGTAGTCGCCCTCCACCGGGAAGAACGGGGAGACGTACAGCTCCTTGGCGGTCGAGGCACGGCCCTCGGCGTCCGGCGCCAGCAGATAGCAGTGCCGCTCGCCATAGGTGTTGTGGACCTCCGCGACCACATGGCGGGGCGTGCCGTCACGCGCGTGGCACCAGTACAGGGTCAGCGGGTTGAAGACATGGCCGAGGACACGGGCGTGCGTGAGCATCAGCACGCGGCCGTCCGCGGGGGCCGCCCCCTGCGCGGCGAGGAACCGGTCGAGCCCCGCCCTGACCGTGGGCGCCGTACCGCCGAAGTGGTCCCGCGCCCGGAAACCGGCCAGCGGGCGCAGCGGCAGCGGCAGTCGGGGCATGTGGTCCACGTCGACCAGCCACATATAGGTGCGCATACGGAAGGAGTGCCGCACGGGGCGGTTACGGGCATGGGCGATCCGACAGTCGTACAGCGAAGGCGCCACCGCCTGCGGCTTCGCTTCCACTTTCGCCGGGTCGTGCGCCGTCCCGTCATGCACCGGAGCCGTCATGACCACTCCACCCCCAGCGCGCGCGCCGCCGCCACCCCGGAGGCGCAGCCGTCCTCGTGGAAACCCCAGCCGTGGTAGGCGCCCGCGTAGGCGACCACCGGCCCGTTCAGTTCGGGCAACCGTCGCTGCGCGGCCACCGACTCCGGCGTGTACTGCGGGTGTTCGTACGCCATCCGGTCCCGTACGGCGGAGGGGTCGACCCGGTCGGCGCCGTTGAGCGTCACCACATACGTGTCGGCGCCGTCCAGCCGCTGGAGCCGGTTCATGTCGTAGCTGACCAGGACGGCGTCGGCGTCCGAGGCGCAGGACGGCATCAGGTAGTTCCACGACGCGCGGGCGCCGGACGCGCGCGGCAGCACGCCGGTGTCGGTGTGCAGCAGCGCGGGATTGACGGTGTACGGGATCGCGCCCAGCACCTCGCGCTCGGCCGCGGTGGGCTCGGCGAGCAGGCTCAGCGCCTGGTGCGGGTGGACGGCGACGACCACCGCGTCGTAGCGCTCGGTGGTGCCGTCCTCGACGGTGACCTCGGCGCCGCCGGGGACGCGGCGCAGCGCGGTCACCCGGCTGGAGGTGTGCACGGCGGACACCTCCTTGCCCACCCGCTCGACGTACGTACGGGAGCCGCCGGTGATCGTGCGCCAGGCGGGGGAGTCGCCGACGCTGAGCAGGCCGTGGTGGTCGAGGAAGCGGAAGAGGTAGCGGGCCGGGAAGTCCAGCGCGGTCGCGGGGGAGCAGGACCAGACGGCGGAGACCAGCGGGGTCATGAAGTGCTGGACGAAGTAGGGGGAGTAGCGGCCGTCGGCGAGGAATTCCCGCAGCGTGCGGTCGGTGGCGGCAGCGCGCGCACCCGTATCCGTATCCGAGCCCGTATCCGCGGAAGAACCCGAACCCGCTGCGCCGCTCTCCGCGAGCAGCCGCCGCGCCCCGCGGTGGAAGGCCGTGACCTCGGTCAGCATCCGCAGATAGCGGCCCCGCAGCGCGTTGCGCGGCTGCGCGAAGAGCCCGCGCGGCCCGCGGGCCCCGGCGTACTCCAGGCCGCAGCCCTCGCACCGCACCGACATGCTCATCTCGGACTCCTGCGTGGCGACGTCCAGCTCGCGCAGCAGCCGCAGCAGATGCGGATAGGTGCGGGCGTTGTGCACGATGAAGCCGGTGTCGACGCTCAGGGACCGGCCGTCGGGGTCGGCCACGTCGTGGGTGTCCGCGTGCCCGCCGAGCCGGTCGTCCGCCTCGTACAGGGACACGTCACTCGCGCGGTGCAGCACATGGGCGGCGGTAAGGCCCGCCACTCCGCTGCCTATCACCGCGATCCGACGTCGTTCGGCCGTCATGCGATCCCCTCGGTCAGTGCTCGATGTCCGGTGACACCCCGTGGTGCCCGGTGGCGCCCCGTGCCCGGTCGGTGTCCGGCGCGGCCGGAACGGCGACCGGCACCGGTGCGCCCTCACTGATCATTCGTGGCCGCCGCCGCCGCGGATTGGTGCGGGAGCGGAACGTTCCGGCGGTGATCTTCACGGTCCCCACCTGCGGCGGAACCCGTCGGTCCGGGGGACGCGGAATCCCGCACCAATCCGCCGGGCGAGTGGCCACGAATGCGGGATGTGACCGACCAGGAGACCATCAGCCCCGGCAGTGCGCTGGAGCCTCATCAGCCACATGGCCCGAGCGCCGCCGGCCGGCTGCTGAGGGTCGTACTCGGCGCGCTGAGCGGCCTGTTGGCCGCTGCCGCGTCGCTCGGTTTCGCCGAACTCGTCGCCGTGGCCGCCCGTCCCGAGGCCAGTCCGGTGACGGCGGTCGGCGGCGCGGTCATCGACCGCACACCGGTGTCCCTGAAGGACTACGCGGTACGGAACTTCGGCACCAACGACAAACTGGTGCTGCAACTGGGCATCGTCGCGATCCTGGCCCTCTTCGCCTTCGTGCTCGGCGTGTTCGCGCTGCGCTTCCGGCGCACGGGCTGCGCGGGCGTGCTGGCCTTCGGCGTCATCGGGGCGGTCGCCGCCTGGAGCCGTCCCGACCACCACCGGCTGGACGCGCTGCCGTCGATCGTCGGCGCGCTGCTCGGAGCGGCGGCGCTGTGGCTGCTGACGCAACGGCTCACGCTCCGCGCCGCACCGGCCGCGCGCGTGCCGGAACAGGCCGCCGCGCCGGAGACACCGACCGCTCCGTCCGCCGTGGAGCGCACCGTGGAGGACGACGAGGACACCGCCGAAACCCCTCTGCCGCGGACGGAAACGCCCGCCCCGGAGGCCGGGCCCACCTCCCGCCCCGCGTTCGACCGCCGCGGCTTCGTGCTGGCCGCTGCCGCCACGGCTGCCGCGTCCGCGGGTGCGGGAGCCCTGGGCCGTACCCTCAACAACCGCCGCGGCGCCGTCGCGGTGGCCTCACGGAAGGCCATCGCGCTGCCCGCCCCCGCCTCCCGCGCCGCGGCCGTCCCGCGCGGGGCGGACCTGGGAATCCCCGGCCTGAGCGCGTTCACCACGCCGAACGCGAAGTTCTACCGCGTCGACACCGCGCTGGTCGTGCCGAAGATCGACGCCACCACCTGGCGGCTGCGCATCCACGGCATGGGCGTGGGCAAGGAGTTGACGCTCTCCTACGACGACCTGCTGCGCCGTGACCTGATCGAGCGGGACATCACGCTGACCTGCGTGTCCAACCAGGTCGGCGGACCGTACGTCGGCAACGCCCGCTGGATCGGCGTCCGGCTGGCCGATCTGCTGCGCGAGGCGGGGGTACGGCCCCCGTCGCGCGGTGGCACGGCGGACCAGCTGGTGGCGCACTCGGTGGACGGCATGGCCATCGGCTCACCGGTGGAGACCGTGCTCGACGGCCGCGACGCGATGCTCGCGCTCGGCATGAACGGCGAGCCGCTGCCCTTCGCCCACGGCTTCCCCGTCCGCATGCTGGTGCCCGGCCTGTACGGCTATGTGTCGGCCTGCAAGTGGCTGCGCGAACTCGAACTGACCACCTTCGACTCCTACGACGCCTACTGGGTCAAACGCAGCTGGTCGCGCGAGGCGCCGATCAAGACCGAGTCGCGGATCGACACCCCGAAACCGTTCGCCAGTCCCAAGGCGGGCCGGGTGCCGGTGGCCGGGGTGGCGTGGGCGCAGCACCGGGGCATCGACCGGGTGCAGGTACGGGTCGACGGCGGCCGGTGGCAGACCGCCCGGCTCGCGGACGAGGACAGCACCGACACCTGGCGGCAGTGGCTGTGGGAGTGGGACGCCACGCCCGGCAGTCACACGCTGGAGGTCCGCGCGACGGACCGTGACGGCTACACGCAGACCGACCACCGCGTCGGCACCGTCCCGAACGGCGCGACCGGCTGGCACTCGGTGGTGGTCAGCGTCGACTGACCCGTCGGCGCGCCGACCATCCGACGACCTGTTCGCCTTCGAGCGGCCCGCCGCCCCCCCGGGCTATCCGCCCCCCCCGGGCCATCCGCCCCCCTGACCATCCGCCGCCCCAACTCCCCGCCACAGACGACTTTTCCGCACGCACATGTCGCATGAACCGCACATATAGAGGAGAAAAACCATGTTCAACCTCCGCGCCCGCCGCATCGCCGTCGTCGTGACGGCCGCCGCCGTCCTGCCGCTGGCCCTCAGCGCCTGTTCGAGCGACGACAACAAGAAGGACGACTCGGCGGCGGCGAGCCCGTCCACCTCGGCGAGCGATCCGGCGATGGCGCCCACCAGCGACGCGCCGAGTGACGCCTCGACGAAGGACGGGCCCTTCGGCCCCGGCTGCGCCACCGTGCCCAAGAACGGCGCGGGCAGCTTCGACGGCATGTCCAAGGACCCGGTGGCGACCGCCGCCTCGCACAACCCGGCGCTGTCGACGCTGGTCGCCGCCGTCCAGAAGGCCGGTCTCGTCGACACCCTGAACAACGCCCAGAACATCACCGTCTTCGCGCCGACCAACGACGCCTTCGCGAAGATCCCGAAGGCCGACCTCGACAAGGTCCTCGCCGACAAGGCGATGCTCACCAAGATCCTCACCTACCACGTGGTCGGCGAGCCGGTGAAGGCGCCCGAGGGCCTGTCCAAGGGCACCTACACCACGCTGGAGAAGGGCACCCTGACGACCTCGGGCTCCGGCGAGGCGTACAAGGTCAACGACACCGCGAACGTGGTCTGCGGCAACGTCACCACCGCCAACGCCACCGTGCAGATCATCGACACGGTGCTGATGCCCAAGTAGCCGTTGGGGACCAGGCGTTACGGATCACTCCGGACGGCCCGCGACGACGCGCAGCAGGTGTTCCGCCACGGCGGACATCGCGTCGCGGGCCGGCCGCAGATAGCGCCGCGGGTCGACGACGGCCGGGTCCGCCGCCAGGTGCTCCCGTACCGCCCCGGTGAAGGCGATGTTCAGCGCCGTGCCGATGTTGACCTTCACCATCCCGGCGGCGACGGCCCGCCGCAGCTCGTCGTCCGGCACACCGGACGAGCCGTGCAGCACCAGCGGTACGGGTACGGCCGTGCGCAGCGCGGCTATGAGTTCGTGGTCGAGGCGCGCGGAGCGGTCGGTCATCGCGTGCGAGCTGCCGACCGCGACGGCGAGCGCGTCCACCCCGGTCGCGGCGGTGAAGGCGGCGGCCTCGGCGGGGTCGGTCCGCACGCCGGGCGCGTGCGCGCCGTCCTTGCCCCCGACCTCGCCCAGCTCGGCCTCGACCCAGGCGCCCTGGCCGTGCGCCCACTCCACCATCCGCGCGGTGGCCCGCAGATTCTCCTCGTACGGCAGCTTCGACGCGTCGAACATCACCGAGGACGCCCCGGCCGCCACGCCCGCCCGCAGCAACTCCTCGCTCTCCACGTGGTCCAGGTGCAGGGCGACCGGCACCGCCGCGCCCCGCGCGACCGCCGCCGCCCCCGCCAGCACCGGCTCGACCCGGCCGCCGTGGAAGGCCACCGCGTTCTCGCTGATCTGGAGGATCACCGGCAGCCCGGCGGCCTGCGCGGCGGAGGTGATCGCCTCCGCGTGCTCCAGCGTGATCACATTGAACGCGGCGACCCCGTGGCCCGCGGCCCGGGCTGCGGTGACGAGTTCTGCGGTGGCGACGGCAGGCATGGGATTCCTCGGGGTACGTACGGCGGTGCCGGTTTCACGGGTGCGGGCGGGGGTACGGGCGGCGGTCCGCCGAACAGCGGAGCGCCGTGCGGGGGTTGGCGTCAGGCCAGGACGACGGAACGCGTCAGGTTGCGCGGCCGGTCCGGGTCGTACCCCTTGTTCTCCGCGATGGCCACCGCGAGCCGCTGGACCCGCACCAGGTCGGCCAGCGGGTCGAGCACGGGCGCGCCCGTACCGCCGACCGCGCTCGTACCGCCGTCGGCGGGCGCGGCGGAACCGGCCTCGAGGAGGCCGCCCACGCCCGCGACGTTGTCCGCCAGGCCCTCGGGCAGGGCGCCGAAGGCCCACACCACGCGGCCGGGGCCGGTGATGCTGATCGGGCCGTGCCGGTACTCCATCGCCGGGTAGCTCTCGGTCCAGGCGCCCGCGGCCTCGCGCATCTTCAGCGCGGCCTCCTGCGCCAGGCCGTAGGTCCAGCCGGTGCCGAGGAAGGTGAACTGCTCGGCGGCCGTGACGGTGGTGGGCAGTTCCTGGGCGAGCGCCAGCCGCGCGTCGGCGACGGCCGCGGTCAGGTCGTGGCCGAGGTGGGCGCGCAGCAGCGCGAGCGCGGTGGTGGCGAACCGGGTCTGCACCACCGACTGTTCGTCGGCGAAGTCCAGCACCACGACCTCGTCGGCGGCCTCCATCACCGGCGTGTGCGGGTCGGCGGTGATCGCCGTGACCGCGACGCCCGCCGTACGCAGTCGCTCGCTCGCCCGCAGCACCTCGGTGGTGGTGCCGGAGCGGGTGATCGTCAGCACACGGTCGTAGCCGCGGCCGAACGGGAACTCCGAGGCCGCGAAGGCGTCGGTCTCGCCGTGGCCGCCCTGTTCGCGCAGCGCGGCGTAGGACTGGGCCATGAACCAGGAGGTGCCGCAGCCGATCACCGCCACCCGCTCGCCGTCGCGCGGCAGCTTTCCGGCCTCGGCGGGAGCGAGATCGGCCGCCCGCTGCCAGCACTCGGGCTGGGAGGCGGTCTCGGTGGTGGTGAGGGACGCGGACATCGGGGCTCCTCGTGCGGTGTGCGAGATACGGCGTGCGAGATGCGACGCGCGGTGCGGATGCGCGATCCTGCTCGAAACGAGCAGCTATCGAGCATAAATGTACACAGAGGAGAGGGCTGGCGGAAGGTCCCGGACTGCGCTAAGGGCGCACGCGGGCGGCGCGCCCCCTGTCCGGCGGCCGAATGAGGCGCGCGTCACACTTCCCGCACCGGATGTCACATCCCGTCGCGCGGTCCGGCTCTCTGGTACGAGGGCGTGAACGGCGGCCGGACCCGACGAAGGCCGAACGGTGAGAACGAGAAGAACGAGGAGGAAACCCTGCCCGAGAGAAAGCTCCGCACGACAGGCAGGGCTCTTCGTCCTCTGTCAATTGCTTTACGCGAGGCCCGAAGTGCTCACGTGGATTCCTTCAGAGCCGCCGCTTCCGTTTTCGCGGCCACACGTTCGAGTAGCTCGTCGAGATCGTATTGCGCGCGTCCGGGACTGCCGTAGCGGGTGATCTTGCCGCGGCTGGCCCATTTCCTGATCGTCGCCTCGGAGACTCCGGCGGCGAGTGCGGCGAGTTGAGTCGGAACAAGCCGACTTCTATTGCGCGGTGGCGGATTCATGCGGCGTCCTCCGGGCGCTGGGATTGTGCTGCCGCTCCCGCAGTGCCGCGCGCGAACTGCCGCGTCTGCTGAATCTGCCGGGATAGCAGAAGCCATTGGTGGGGCTGCCAACTGTGTCCTGCGGTACAGCTCACTTCTCGGGTGCGCCGGCCGTCGGGCGACGACGGCGCCGTGGTCATCGCCGCGCTGCAACCGGAATGGATGCATTGGCCGAGATCCATGCGCAACGCGGGCTGCGTGTAGGCGGACCGGCGCGCGCGGTGCGTTATCTCGGAGATCTCCTCCGCGAAGTCCGCGGCGGTCGGGTGCGCGAGCAGCCAGTTGAGGTGGACGACGAGGAAGTCGGCCATCTCCTCCGGCTGCCTGCGGACCGGCTTGCGGACGGCGCGCTCCTCGGCGACCATCGCCGCCCACGAGGCCAGGAACCCGACGATGCCGGACCGGGCGGTGATCGCCGCCTCGTCCAGCCGTATTCCGGTCGACTGCCTGCTGCCGCTGACCCGTTGGAGAGTCGGGTTGCGGCGCGGATGGAGCACCGACTCGCAGTCGTCGTAGATCTCCGGCAGCTCCATCAGATTCGCCTTGAGATCGTGGTAGCACGAGGTGCACAGACGCAGCCCCGGGGCCGCTGTGCGGCGCGGTCGCGACCCGTGCGGCACGTTGCCGCATTTTTGGCCCACACATGGAGATGAATTCATTTGGTCACCCGTTGGTCATGATGTCGGAAGGTGGCTGTCGCAGTGCGAACTCGTCGATCGACTCGATGACCGAGGGGAGTGCGCCCTGTTCAGGACATGCCGAAAGTCGTCGTCGGTGCAGGTGAGCGACGTCCCGTCGGAACATGGCCGTGCATCGGCTGCCTCCGACGGAATGGCGCACCGTCAGCGGCGACCGCTGGATCCGGAACCTGTCGACGTACTCCAGGCGCGAGGGAACTACTCAGTGGAACGCCTGGACCATCTCAACGCAGTGCTGAACGCAGTGCAGAACGGTCGGCGAGGGCCGGGCCGACCGGATATACCGCGAGCAGCGGTGCTCGCGGGCTCCACAGACCAGTGGGGCCCATGGGGCACGCCGGATCATGGAGGTGTGCGTCGTGAGTGGATCGCACCGGTACGGGATGATGTGGGGCGCGCGTGTGCCGTGGCGTCGCCTAAGCGGGACGTCATCGTCCGTGCCACGCGGGACGGGGCCCGCCGCGCCGCCGAATCAACGGCCGAATCGACCGTCGAGTCGCCGGAGCGTGCGCGGACCTGGCCGGCCTCCGCGTCCGAGCAGTGGCTCGGGCGGAGACGGATGACGGTGCCCTGGGCCGTGCCCGGGACCGTTCGTAAAGCTGGATCCCCGCCGGTCGCCCGAGGGTGACCTGGAGAAACGCTCCCGTGGCGCCATGAGGTGACCGGCTCATCCACCGTGCCTGAAGCACCCCGGCACGAGACCGAGGTTACCGGCGATCGGAAACGCCGTGGTGGCCGTGATGAGTCCAGTTGGGCCTGTCGCGTTAAATCCGTGTTCATAACGATCCGGAACCCCCGCTCCCGAGTCATGTACGGCTTACAGCATACGGATGTTCGCGTTTGGCAGGCGACGATACAGGCAAACGCAGGAGCCGTCCACACCTGATCTACCTGCGACGATCACGCTCCACGCGGCCCTGACCGGCGGCTCATTGACGAGAATGCCGCCTCGTAAAATGTGACTACACGCTAGCGTGACGCCGTCGTGAACCCGCGAACAATCACCATCTGACAGCGCGTCAGGCTCCATGGTCATTCGGGTCCGGAGTGTTCCGAAATGCTCGATGTTGAGGCGATGCTATGAGGATCATCGGACTTCATCGGTGTCACGCAAATTCGAGGGGCACTGCAACCATCTTTCCCGACTGCATAGTCCCGACCCGTCGATGAACTGCGCAAACAGCCCGCTGACCAAGTGAAGTTGACATCGGCGGCAAGAGACTGTCACGATACTTCCGGCGGCCGAGGTATGCCCGGATCCGGGCAGCAGTGAGACCCCGGACGCCGCAATCACACTCAGATCACCGAGCCCCGCGTGCGCTGTGCAGCCGCGGGGCTTCGTCATGGGCGGCCACGCCGTCACCGACCGCCCGCCACCGGCACCGCGAAAGGCCGAAAGGAGCCTGCGGCGCATGGACAGGATCGGTTTTGTCTTCCCCGGCCAGGGTTCGCAGAAGGTGGGAATGGGGCTCGACCTCGCCGGAGAGCATCCGGATCTGGTCGGCCCCTACTACCGCACCGCGGACGAGATTCTCGGCCTTCCACTGTCCCGGCTGTGCTGGGAGGGACCCGCCGAGGTCCTCCGGGACACCTCGATCACCCAGCCCGCGATCTTCCTGACCAGCCTGTGCACCTGGCAGAGCCTGCGTCCGCGCGGTCTCGCCCCCGACATCGTCGCGGGCCACAGCCTCGGCGAATACACCGCGCTGGTCGCCGCGGGCGTCCTCGAATGGACCGACGCCCTCCGACTCGTACGGCTGCGCGGCCAGTTGATGGCCGCGGTCAACGCACGCGTGCCCGGCGCCATGGCGGCCGTACTCGGCCTGCCGCTCGAGGACGTCGAGGCCATCTGCGCACAGGCCGCCACCGGCACCGGCCAGATCGTCGAGATCGCCAACGACAACGAACCGGCGCAGGCGGTCGTCTCGGGCCAGGCCGAAGCCGTCCAATGGGTGATGGCCGCCGCCAAGGACGCCGGCGCGCGCCGGGCGGTCCCCCTCGAAGTCGGCGCGCCTTTCCATTGCAGTCTCATGAGCGAGATCGAGGACGAATTCGCGGCGGCCCTGGACGCGGTGGAATTCCGCGATCCGGTGGTCGAGACGATCTCGTCCGTCACCGCGGCGCCGGTCACCACCGCCGCCGAGGCGCGTACCGCGCTCAAACGCCAGCTCACCGGCCGGGTCCGCTGGACCGAAACCGTGGCCGGAATGTCGGAGGCGGGCGTGGACCGCTTCATCGAGATCGGACCCGGAAAGGTACTCGGCGGCCTGTGCCGCCGGATCGCCCCGGCAGCACGGGTGTTCGCGACATTCGATTCACGGCAGTGTGCCTCGACTCTCGATGCGCTCGCATTCGCGGCCGGAGGTTGACCGGAGACTCGCAAGCAGTCCAAGGAACCGATCAGGCCCAGGTCGCAGTCGGACCTGAGCGTCACAAAGGGCGGACCCATGAGCCGGATAGACCTTCTGAAGCCTCATATACCAGCCCCACGTGCGTCCGCAAACGTCAATCGCACCGAGATACGTACCGCATCGCCGGTACGGGGAGTGCCGGGGCCGTCCGTGAGCTGGCGGGTACTTGTGGTGGAACCTCATGCAGACGACGCCGAATCCCTGGTCAGGGGGTTACGGCGGCACGGACACGAGGTCGCGTCGGTCGGCACGGGCGGCGCGGCACTCCAGACGTACGAGGACGCGGACCTGGTCCTGCTCGACCTCGACCTGCCCGACCTGGACGGACTCGAGGTCTGCCGGAGCATCCGGTCGGTCTGCGACGTGGCGGTCATCGCCGTCACCGCGCGCGGCACCGAACTCGACCGGGTGCTCGGCCTCCAGGCAGGCGCCGACGACTACCTCGTCAAGCCGTACGGCTTCCGCGAGTTGATGGCCCGGATGGACGCGGTCATGCGCCGCGCCCGCCCGGAACCCGCCTCCGCGCGGGTCATCTCCTGCGGACCGCTGCGGATCGACGCCGGATCGCGCGAAGTGCGGCTCGGCGGACGGCATATAGATGTGACCCGTAAGGAATTCGACGTGCTCTACCTGCTGGCCTCGCACCCGGACATCGTCATCACCCGGAAGCGGCTCATGCAGCAGGTGTGGGGTGACTCGTGGTCCCGGCGGACCGTCGACACCCATGTCAGCAGCCTCCGGACGAAGCTGGGCGCCAAGGAGTGGATCGTCACCGTCCGCGGTGTCGGATTCCGGCTCGGTCTGGGGCTCGAACGGTCCGGGTCCTCCGCATGAGCCGCGCGGCCGTGCGGTGCGAAGGACACGAATGCGGTACGCGGCAGGCCGAGCCCCGCGACGGGGGCCGGCACCCCGGCCGTCCGGTCGGCGGGAACCGGCTGTGCGCCGCCTGCCACCGTCGGCTGACCACCGGCATCGGCATGCTCCCCGAGCTGTACCGGGACTGCGAGCGGGTGCTGGGCGGCGCCGCGGCCAAGGGGCTGCGCGAACGCACCAGCGGCGGCCCGCTGCCCGGCATGCCGTTCAACCCGGCGGCGGCCGAGACACGCGCCGCGATCCTCGGGGTGCTCGGCTCCTGGAGCGGCCTGATCGCCCAGCAGCGCGGGCTCGTACCGCCCGAGCGGTCCGTCGGCACCCTGTCGGTGTTCCTGCTGCGGCACGCCGACTGGCTGGCCGGGCACCCGGCCGTCGCCGAGGCCACCCGCGAGGTGGCCCGGCTGGTCAGCAGGGCCCGCCGCGTCGCCCACCCCGAGCAGATCCGCCGGATCGCGCTGGGCGACTGCGTCGAACCCGGCTGCGAGGGGCGGCTGTCCGCCGTCGTACGCGTCGGGGCGACGGCCGCGCACCCGGCCGTGCAGTGCGACGCCCAGGCCGGGCACACCTGGGCCGGGCACCAACTCACCCATCTGCGCCGCCTGATGCCCGCCGAGGACACGGCCCCGGGCACAGCGGCCGACACCTCCGCCGGCACTTCCGCCGGCACTTCCGCCGGTCCCGCCGCCGTCGCCGAGCGCTGGCTCACCGCCGCCGACATCTCGCGGCTGTGGAGCACCCCGGTCGGCACGGTCTACCGGCTGGCCAGCGAGCAGAGCTGGCGCCGCAGGCACGGCTCGGGCCGCACCTACTACTCGGAGGCCGACGCACACGCGTGCTTCAGCCGCCGCGCCGAGCGATCTGCCGAACGATCCCGCTAGGACGGCCTGTTTCGACGACCAGCGGACGACCCCTCCATCACTCCCATCACCAGGAGCGAACGATGCACAGCACGTTGATAGTCGCGCGCATGCTGCCGCAGTCCGCGGAGGACGTGGCCCGGATCTTCGGGGAATTCGACCAGACCGGGATGCCCGACCTGATGGGCACCCGTCGACGGGAGCTCTTCTCCTACAACGGCCTCTACTTCCACCTCCAGGACTTCGACACGGAGGCCGGTAACACGACCATCGAACAGACCAAGGACCACCCGCTCTTTGTGCAGGTCAGCGCCGACCTGAAGCCGCACATCGAGGCCTACAACCCGGCGACCTGGCGGTCGCCGAAGGACGCGATGGCCACGCGTTTCTATCACTGGGCCAAGTCCGAGTGACGGACCTGATCTCAAGCCTGTCCTCAAGAATTCACGAAATTCCGAAGGGAGCGGCGTCCACATGGGACGGCGAGTGGTGATAACCGGCATTGGGGTCGTGGCGCCGGGGGGTGTCGGCGTGAAGGACTTCTGGAGTCTGCTGAGCGACGGCCGAACCGCGACCAGAGGCATCACGTTTTTCGATCCCGCCCCGTTCCGTTCCCGCGTCGCGGCCGAGGTCGATTTCGACCCGGAGGCACTGGGACTGAGCCCGCAGGAGATCCGCCGCATGGACCGCGCCGCGCAGTTCGCGGTGGTCACGGCCGCGGAGGCGCTCGCGGGCAGCGGACTGGAGATGTCCGACCTGGACCCGTACCGGACCGGGGTGACCGTCGGCAGCGCCGTCGGCGCGACGATGGGCCTGGACCAGGAGTACCGCGTCACCAGTGACGGCGGGCGTCTCGACCTCAACGACCACCGGTACGCGGTACCGCATCTGTACGACTTCTTCGTGCCCAGCTCCTTCGCGAGCGAAGTGGCCTGGTCCACCGGGGCCGAGGGCCCGGCGACGGTGGTCTCCACCGGCTGCACCTCCGGCCTGGACTCGGTGGGCTACGCGACCGAGCTGATCCGTGAGGGCAGCGTCGACGTGATGATCGCGGGCGCCACCGACGCCCCGATCTCCCCGATCACCGTGGCCTGCTTCGACGCCATCAAGGCCACCACCTCGCGCAACGACGACCCCGAGCACGCCTCGCGGCCGTTCGACAACTCCCGCAACGGCTTCGTCCTCGGCGAGGGTTCCGCGATGTTCGTGCTGGAGGAGTACGAGGCGGCCAAGGCGCGCGGCGCGCACATCTACTGCGAGATCGCCGGGTACGCCACCCGCTCCAACGCCTTCCACATGACGGGTCTGCGGCCCGAGGGCCTGGAGATGGCCGAGGCCATCAGGACGGCCCTGGACGAGGCGCGGATGAACCCCGACGAGATCGACTACGTCAACGCGCACGGCTCGGGCACCAAGCAGAACGACCGCCACGAGACCGCCGCCGTCAAGCGCACGCTGGGCGACCACGCGTACCGGACACCGATGAGCTCCATCAAGTCGATGGTCGGGCACTCGCTCGGCGCGATCGGCTCGATCGAGATCGCCGCGTCCGCGCTGGCCATCGAGAACAACCTGGTCCCGCCGACGGCCAATCTGCACGAGCCGGACCCGCAGTGCGACCTGGACTACGTACCGCTCAAGGCCAGGGAGTGGACCACCGACGCCGTGCTCAGCGTCGGCAGCGGCTTCGGCGGCTTCCAGAGCGCGATGGTGCTGCGGAGGGCGGCATGACCACTTCCGAAGGCACGGCCGCTTCCGCGGACACGACCGCTTCCACGGACACGACCGCTTCCGAAGGCACGGCCGCCTCCTCTGGCGCCGCCAGTTCCGTCGTCGTCACCGGTATCGGCGTCACCGCGCCCAACGGCCTGGGCACCGAGGAGTTCTGGGCCGCGACGCTCGCGGGGAAGAACGGCATCGGACCCGTCCAGCGGTTCGACGCCACCGGCTACCCCGCCAAACTCGCCGGTGAGGTACCGGGCTTCGTCGCCACGGACTACCTGCCGAGCCGGCTGATCCCGCAGACCGACCACATGACCAGGCTCGCCCTGGTCGCGGCCGACTGGGCGCTGGCCGACGCGGGCGTGAAGCTCGACGAGTGGAAACAGTTCGACATGGGCGTCATCACCGCCAGCTCCTCCGGCGGTTTCGAATTCGGCCAGAACGAACTCCAGAAGCTGTGGTCCAAGGGCGGCCAGCACGTCAGCGCGTACCAGTCCTTCGCCTGGTTCTACGCGGTCAACACCGGCCAGATCTCCATCCGCAACGGCATGCAGGGCCCCAGCGGGGTCGTCGTCTCCGACCAGGCGGGCGGCCTCGACGCGCTCGCGCAGGCCAGGCGGCAGATCCGCAAGGGCACCCGGCTGATCGTCTCCGGCGGCGTCGACGGCTCGATCTGCCCCTGGGGCTGGATCGCGCAGGTCGCCGCGGGACGGCTCACCGACAGCGACGACCCGGACAAGGCGTACCGGCCCTTCGCCGCGGACGCCGACGGCTATGTGCCCGGCGAGGGCGGCGCGTTGCTGATCCTGGAGGACGCCGGGTCCGCGCGGGAGCGCGGCGCCAAGGTCTACGGGGAGATCGCCGGATACGCCTCGACCTTCGACCCCAGGCCCGGCAGCGGCCGGGAGCCCGGTCTGCGGCGGGCCGTCGAGGCGGCGCTGGCCGACGCGGGCCTGACGGCGGGCGACATCGACGTCGTCTTCGCCGACGCGGCGGCCGTCCCCGAACTGGACCGCGCGGAGGCCGACGCGATCACCGCGGTCTTCGGACCGCGCGGTGTGCCGGTCACCGCGCCCAAGACGATGACCGGACGGCTCTACTCAGGAGCCGCGTCACTCGACACGGCCGCCGCGCTGCTGTCGATCAGGGACGGGGTCATCCCGCCCACCACCCATGTCGCCCCCGCCCCCGAGTACGACCTCGACCTGGTGGTCGACCGGCCCAGGACCGCGCCGGTGAACGCCGCGCTGGTGCTGGCCAGGGGCTACGGCGGCTTCAACTCGGCGATGGTCGTGCGCGGAGCAGCCCGGTGACGGGCCCGCGCACCGCCGTCGCCACACCTCAGGAAGGGACCGAGATGGCCGGACCGGAACTCACGATCGAAGACCTCAAGCGCATCCTCCGGGAAGCCGCGGGCGAGAGCGAGGGCATCGACCTGGACGGCGACATCCTCGACCAGACCTTCGAGGACCTCGGCTACGACTCGCTGGCGCTGCTGGAGACCGGCAGCCGGATCGAGCGCGAGCACGGGATCGAGCTGGAGGACACCTCCATCACCGTCGTCGAGACGCCGCGGGCGCTGCTCGCCGTCGTCAACGAGCAACTCGCCGCGGAACACGCGGCCTGACGCTCCCCCCACCCGGTGCCGCCGCCGTGCTCCAAAGGCGCGGCGGCGGCACCCCCAGCCCACACCCCCAGCCCCCACGTACAGCGCACCCGTCCAGCCCACACGCCCAGACCACACGTACAGCGCACATGAACGCAGCACTTGAAGAGCGCACGTGAACGCAGCACATGTACGCAGCCGAGCGGTACCGAGTCGGAGGAGCAGTCATGTCGGCAGAGGGACAGCGGGTCGCTCTCGTCACCGGGGCCACCAGCGGAATCGGGCTCGCCGTCACCAGGGCGCTGGCCGCACAGGGACACCAGGTGTTCATCTGCGCGCGGACGCCCGAGAGCGTGGAAGTGACCGTCAAGGAACTACGGGACGAGGGCCTGGACGTCGACGGCACCGCCTGCGACGTCAAGTCGGGCGACGACATCAAGGCGTTCGTGCTCGCCGCCGTGGAGCGGTACGGGCCGGTCGACGTCCTGGTCAACAACGCGGGCCGCAGCGGCGGCGGCGTCACCGCCGACATCGACGACGAGCTGTGGTTCGACGTCGTCAACACCAACCTCAACAGCGTCTTCCTGATGACGCGCGAGGTGCTCAACACCGGCGGCATGCGGTACCGCGACCGCGGCCGGATCATCAACATCGCCTCCACCGCGGGCAAGCAGGGCGTGGTGCTCGGCGCCCCGTACTCCGCCTCCAAGCACGGCGTCGTCGGCTTCACCAAGGCCCTGGGCAACGAGCTGGCGCCGACCGGGATCACGGTCAACGCGGTCTGCCCCGGCTACGTCGAGACGCCGATGGCCGCGCGGGTCCGGCAGGGATACGCGGCGGCCTACTCGACCACCGAGGGCGAGATCCTCCAGAAGTTCCAGTCGAAGATCCCGCTCGGCCGCTACTCCACGCCCGAGGAGGTCGCGGGCCTGGTCGGCTACCTGGCCACCGACACCGCGGCGTCGATCACCGCGCAGGCCATCAACGTGTGCGGCGGCCTCGGCAACTTCTGATCCGCCGCCACCGACCCCGTCCTACGACGTCCGACTCGCGTGAGGGGAACGAGAATGACGCAGACTGGCCACCGCGAGGTGGAGCACGAGATCACGGTGAACGCCCCGGCCGCCGCGGTGTACCGGCTGATCGCCGAGGTGGAGAACTGGCCGCGGATCTTCCCGCCGACCGTTTTCGTCGACCATGTGGAGCGCTCGGAGAACGAGGAGCGCATCCGCATCTGGGCCACCGCCAACGGCGCGGCCAAGAACTGGACGTCGCGCCGCGTCCTGGACCCGCGGGCGCTGCGGATCGAATTCCGCCAGGAGGTCTCGGCGCCGCCGGTCGCGGCGATGGGCGGCACCTGGGTGATCGAGCCCGTGTCCGACACCGAGTCGCGGGTGCGGCTGCTGCACGACTACCGCGCCATCGACGACAAGCCGGACGATCTCGCCTGGATCGACGAGGCCGTGGACCGCAACAGCCGCTCCGAGCTGGCCGCGCTCAAGACCAACGTCGAACTGGTCGTCGGCTCCGCGGACGAACTCCTGCTGTCCTTCGCCGACACCGTCCACATCGACGGATCGGCCAAGGACGTCTACGACTTCATCAACGAGGCGCAGCTCTGGAAGGAGCGGCTGCCGCACGTGGCGCGGGTCTCGCTGGAGGAGGAGACGCCGGGACTGCAGATCCTGGAGATGGACACCCTCACCAAGGACGGCTCCTCGCACACCACCAAGTCGGTGCGCGTGACCTTCCCGCACAGCAGGATCGTCTACAAGCAGATCACCCTGCCCGCGCTGATGACGCTGCACACCGGCTACTGGCTGTTCGAGGAGGAGGGCGACGGCGTCGCCGCCACCTCCCAGCACACCGTGGTGATCAACACCGCGAACATCACCAAGATCCTCGGCCCGGACGCCGGGGTCGCCGAGGCGCGCGCCTTCGTGCAGAACGCGCTGAGCACCAACAGCCGGGCCACCCTGGGCCACGCCAAGGACTACGCCGAGGGCCGGCGCTGAGATGGACACCGACGTCATCATCGTCGGCGCGGGGCCTGTCGGCCTGATGCTGGCCGGTGAACTCCGGCTCGGCGGAGCCCGGGTGACGGTTCTGGAGCGGCTCGCCGCCCCCACCACCGAGTCCCGGGCGTCGACCCTGCACGCCCGCACGATGGAACTCCTCGACCAGCGCGGCCTGTTGGAGACGCTGGGCACGCCGCCCAACGAGCCGATGGGCCACTTCGGCGGTCTGCCGCTCGACCTGAGCGAGCCGACCACCCGCTACCCCGGCCAGTGGAAGGTCCCGCAGGCCCGGGTCGAGGAGCTGCTCGCGGAGTGGGCCACGGGGCTGGGCGCGGAGGTCAGGCGCGAGCACGAACTGCTCGGCCTGACCCCGGGCGACGGCGGCGACGAAGGTGACGTGGGCGCGGAAGGCGTGGAGGTCGAGGTCGCCACCCCGGACGGTGTCACCCGTCTCACCGCCGGCTATCTGGTCGGCTGTGACGGCGAGGAGAGCACCGTACGGCGGCTGGCGGGCTTCGACTTCCCCGGCTCCGACGCCACCAAGGAGCTGCTGCGCTGCGACGTGCTGGGGCTCGACATCCCCAACCGCCGCTTCCAGCGGCTCCCGAACGGGGTGGCCATCGCGGCCACCCGCGACGGCGTCACCCGCGTCATGGTGCACGAGTTCGGCCGCGAGGTGCGGCCGAGGACCGCGGAACCCGAGTACGCCGAGATCGCGGCCGTGTGGGCCAGGGTCACCGGCGAGGACATCACCCACGGCACCCCGACCTGGCTGAACGCCTTCGGCAACACCAGCCGCCAGGCGGCCTCGTACCGCCGGGGCCGGGTGCTGCTCGCCGGGGACGCCGCCCACCGGCAGATGCCGGTCGGCGGCCAGGCGCTCAACCTCGGGCTCCAGGACGCGGCCAACCTCGGCTGGAAGCTGGCCGCGCGGGTCACCGGGCGCGCGCCCGACGGGCTGCTGGACACGTACCACACCGAGCGGCACGCGGTCGGGCGGCGGGTGCTGGCCAACATCGAGGCGCAGACCGTCATCCTCTTCGGCGGTCCCGAGACCGGGGCGGTCCGCGGCACCGCCGCCGAACTCCTCACCCGCACCTCGGTCGTCCGCGGCCACCTCGCCGGCATGATCAGCGGCCTCGACATCCGCTACGGCGATCCCGACGCCGACACTCACCCCGACACGGCCGGTGAGTTGACCGGCCGCCGCGTGCCCCACATCGCGCTGACGACCGCGGACGGGCCGACCGGCACCACCGAGCTGCTGCGGCCCGGCCGCGGCGTGCTGCTCGACCTGTCGGGCGACACCAGGCGCCGGGCCACGCTGGGCAGGGCCGCCGAGGGCTGGGCGGGCCGGGTCGACGTGGTGTCGGCGCGCCCGGTGCCCGGCACGCTCCTCGACGGGCAGAAGACCGTACTGCTGCGGCCCGACGGACACATCGCCTGGTCGGCGCCGCGCGCGGCCGACCCGGCTCCGGCGCTGCGGCGCTGGTTCGGCGCCGAGGACGTCCCCCGGGTCCCCGTCACGCCGATCGCGGCTCCACGGAAGGGCGTCGCGGAGACGGCGGCGCCCCAGGCAAGTGCCCCTCAGGCAAGTGGCCCCCAGGCAACCGCTCCTCAGGCAACCGCCCCCCAGGCGAGCGCCGTAAAGGCAGCCGCACCGAGACCGGCCGCTCCGAAGCCGCCCGTCCGCACCTGTGACGTCCTGATCGTCGGCGCGGGTCTGGCCGGTTCGGTGAGCGCGGCGATCCTCGCCCGGCAGGGCAAGAGCGTCGTGCTGGTCGACTCCCAGACGCATCCGCGGATGGCCATCGGCGAGTCGATGACCCCGCAGCTCATCGAGTGGCTGCACATCCTCGCCGTACGGTTCGACCTGCCCGAACTGCTGCATCTGCTGGACCACCGGTCGGTCACCGAGCACATCGGCCCGACCCACGGCAAGAAGCAGAGCTTCGGCTTCGTCAAGCACGACAAGGGCCAGGAACCGGACCCTCGGGAGACGACGATGTTCGTCATCCCCAAGGCGCTCACCCAGGCCAGCCACCTGTTCCGGCAGGACACCGACGCGTACTACTTCCACGTCGCGGCCAAGTACGGCGCCACGACGCGGCAGCACTGGCGGCTGTCCGACCTGGACTTCGACGACGACGGCGTCACCGTCACCGGGCAGAACGGCGAGGTCTTCAGGGCTCGCTACCTCATCGACGCCAGCGGCCACCGGTCGCTGCTCGCCGAGAAGTTCGGCCTGCGGGAGCAGCCCGCGCGCTTCAAGCACCACTCGCGGTCGCTGTTCACGCACTACATCGGCGTCAAGCCGTTCGACGACGTCAGCCACCACCCGGAGAGCCTGCGACCGCCCAAGAACGCGCCCTGGAGCGGCGGTACGCTCCACCACCTGATCGAACGCGGCTGGTTCTGGATCATCCCGTTCAACAACCACAAGGGCGCGGCCAATCCGGTCACCAGCGTCGGCCTCACCATGGACGAGCGGGTCTACCCGCGGCCCCGTGACATCAGCCCCGAGCAGGAGTTCACCCGCTTCCTCGACCAGTACCCGGCGGTGAAGCGGCAGTTCGAGGGCGCGACGCGGGTCCGCGAGTGGGTCTCCACCGACCGGCTCCAGTACAGCTCGAAGGAGTCGATCGGCTACCGCTGGTGCCTGATGTCGCACGCGGCCGGCTTCCTCGATCCGCTGTTCTCGCGCGGCCTGTCCAACACCTTCGAGGTCGTCCACTCGCTCATGACCCGGCTGCTGCCCGCCCTGGACGACGACGACTTCGCGGTCGAACGCTTCGGTTACGTCGACCGGTTGGAGCGCGGCCTGCTGCACTACAACGACGAGCTGGTGAACAGCGCGTACATCTCCTTCGGCCACTTCCGGCTGTGGAACGCGGTGTTCCGGGTCTGGGGCGGCTTCGCCACTCCCGGTGTGATGCGGCTGGCCCGCGCGCGGATCAACTTCACGCTCACCGGCGACCCCGCGCACCTGGACGCCCTGGAGGACGCGCCGTATCCGGGCCTGTGGTGGCCGGAGCCCGCCGTCCGGGAGATCGTCGACCTCACCGCGGAGACCTGCGAGAAGTACGAGGCCGGGCAGATCGACGGCGACCGCGCCGCGGACATCATCTTCGACCGGCTCCGGCGCTGCGAGCTGCTGAACCCGGCCTTCGGCTGGCGCGACCCCGAGGACACCCGGCTGATCACCCCGACCACGGCGACGATGGCGAAGTTCATGTACTGGGCCGTGCGCAAGGCCCCGCCGCAGATGCGGGACCTCGGCTCCGCCCTGCTGTCCGGCACGGTCCGCGCGGGTGTCAAGGGCAAGAAGGTCCTCTGAACAGACGGCCTTGCGACGAAGCGACGCGTTCCGACACAGAAGTCCTGAGAACACCGGATCTCGCGAAAGGGCACCACACATGCAGACCACCCCGAAGCCCATGGAGGACTCGATGGCCGAGCCGATGGGTGACACCTCGGTGATCCAGGACACCGAGGCGCTGTCGTCCTTCAGGACGACGCGTCCTGACCAGGGTCTGGACGCGGGCCCGATCACGCGGGCCTTCATGCGCGTCAACGTCTACATCTACTCCAAGCCGCCGAAGAAGGTGCAGAAGTCGCTCAGCAAGGGCGCGCTCAATGTGCACATCTGGCTGTACGAGCGGTCCAACGGCCGCATCGGCGGCAAGATGGGCAACCTCGACGCGCTGCTGCTGCACACGCTGGGCCGCAAGACCGGCAAGGAGCGTGTCGTGCCGGTCGGTTACATCTACGAGCGCGGCTTCTTCTACGCGGTCGCCGTGCCCGGCCACTTCGACATCCCCGGCGGCCCCAAGGGCCTGCACCCGGCCTGGTACCTCAACTTGAAGGCCACGCCCGAGGTGACCATCAACATCGGCCGCGAGCAGATCGTCGCCCTCGCCGAGACCCTGTCGGGCCCCGAGCGGGACCGGATCTGGGCGAAGTACTCCGAAGTCCTGCCGTTCATCAACGAGTTCCAGAACCGGGCCAGCCGCCTGCTCCCGGTGGTGAAGTTCACCCCGAAGGACATGCTGGCGGCGGTGGCGCCGTCGGACGGCGAGACGGACGCCGTACGGTGAGCGCCGCCGGGCCGCGGGCGGGTCGGTCCGGGCCGCCCGCCGCGCGGGGAGCGAGCCCGCTGCGGACGGCGGTCACGGTCGGTACGCTGGCCGCCAACTTCCTCGCCGTCACCAAGAAGATCCGCAGGGCGAACGGGTCGCCGCACGCCATCGACCACATCGATCTGATCGCGAGCATCACCACCTTCGTCGTCCTCGCCGTCCGGGCGCGGCAGGGACGGGAGTCCGGGGGCGGCTGACCGCCCGTCCGCCCGCCCGGGCCGAAGAACCGTCTGAAGGAGAACCCCTCGTGACCGGTACCGCACCGACCTCTGATCTCACCGGCTGGCGCGCGGCCCCGTTCACGGGAGCCGGGCTCACCCACGACGTGTACGAGAAGGGCGCGGGGCCGGGAGTGGTGCTCGTCCCGGAGATTCCGGGCATGACGCCCGAGGTGCTGGGCCTGGCCGACCACCTGGTCGACCAGGGCTTCACCGTGGCGATGCCGTCGCTGTTCGGACGGCCCGGACGTAAGAACTCCACGCCCTACACGCTGTCCACCGTCGCCAAGCTGTGCGTGTCCGCCGAATTCCGGGCCTTCGCCGTCGACGCGCGGCGGCCGGTCGCGGACTACCTCAGGGCGCTGGTACGGGATCTGGCCGCGCGAACCCCCGGGCCCGGTGTCGGCATCGTCGGCATGTGCTTCACCGGCGGGTTCGCGCTGGCCGCCGCGGTGGAGGACGTGGTGCTCGCGCCGGTCGTCGCCCAGCCCGCGGTGCCGTTCCCGGTCAGCGCCAAGCGGTCCGCGGACCCCGGCCTCTCGCGGGGCGAGCTGGACACGGTGGTGAGCCGTACCAAGAACAGCGGACTGTGCGTGCTGGGCATGCGCTTCAGCGGGGACAGCGCGTCCCCGCGGGCCAGGTTCGACACCCTGCGGCGCAGTCTGGGCGACGCCTTCGAGGTGATCGAACTGGACTCCTCGAAGGGCAACGAGGGCGGCTTCCCCAAGGGAGCCCACCCCGTACTGACCGAGGAGATGCGCGAGATCCCCGGACACCCGGCGTACGCCGCGCGGGAGCGGGTCGTGAGCTTCCTGCGGGAGCGTCTGGCGCCCGCGGCCCTCTAGGGCCCGTCCGGCGGACCGGCCCCCGCGGCCGGGACTCGCGGACCTCCTCGGTGACGGTTGCGTCTCGACCGTCCCACCGATGTCACACCCACGGCCCCCGCTCACCTCTTGGGGGGCAAGGGGCTGTGGGTCGTGCAACGCCGTGCGGCCCGACGCGCGCGGCAAGGAGGAACCGTGAACAAATGGCGTGGTAATCCGTGGGTCATTCTGGCGATCCTGTCCTTCGGATTCTTCATGACCCTGCTCGACCTGACGATCGTGAACATCGCGATCCCCGACATGGTGGACAGCCTCGACGCGTCCCTCGACCAGATCCTGTGGGTCGTCAACGCGTACACCCTCGGGCTCGCCGTCCTGCTGATCACCGCCGGCCGGCTCGGTGACCTCGTCGGCAAGAAGAACCTGTTCATCGCGGGTGTGGCGCTGTTCACCCTGGCGAGTCTCGCCTGCGGACTCTCCCAGTCCCCGACCCAGCTCATCATCTTCCGGGCGATCCAGGGCATCGGCGCGGCACTGCTGCTGCCGCAGACCCTGTCCATGATCGCGGACGTGTTCCCCGACGAGAAGCGCGGTGTCGCGCTCGGCATCTGGGGCACGGTCGCGGGCCTGGCGTCGGTCGCGGGACCGAGCCTGGGCGGCCTGCTGGTCACCAAGCTCAACTGGCGCTGGATCTTCTACGTCAACGTGCCGATCGGTGTGCTGGCGATCATCGCCTCGTTCATGTTCATACCGTCCGCGGCGCGTACGGTGCGGCACCGCTTCGACATCCCCGGCGTCGTCCTGACCACCATCGCCCTGTTCCTGCTCGCCTTCGGTCTGATCGAGGGCCAGAAGTACAGTTGGAACGGCGCGATCTGGGGCACGATCGCGGCCGGTGTCGTGGTGCTGGCGATCTTCCTGGTCTACCAGCGCGGTCAGCAGGACAACGAGCCGCTGGTGCCGTTCGTGCTGTTCAAGGACCGTAACTTCTCGGTGGTCAACTTCGTCGGTATCGCCGTCTCGTTCGGCGTCGTCGGCCTGCTTCTGCCGCTGACCATCTACCTCCAGTCGGTGCTCGGCTTCAGCGCGCTGAAGGCCGGTGGCGTGCTGGTGCCGATGGCGGTCGGCTCGATGCTCACCGCCGGGCCCTCCGGTGTGCTGGCCGAGAAGTTCGGCGGCAAGTACATCCTGATGGGCGGTCTGCTCGCGTACATCGGCGGTGTCTTCTGGATCGTGCGGACCGTCGAGGTCGGCCAGAGCTGGACCGGGCTGATCGCGCCGGTCGTGATCGTCGGCGCCGGTATGGGCTGCACCTTCACGCCGATGGCCACCGAGGTCATGCGCAATGTGCCGCCCAAGCTCACCGGGGCCGCGTCCGGCGTCAACAACGCGCTGCGGCAGGTCGGTTCGGTCATGGCGGGCGCCGTCATCGGCGCGGTGCTCCAGAACCAGCTCGCCTCCTCCCTCAAGGACCAGGCGGCGCAGCGCGCGGGCGCCGTTCCGTCCGACTACCGCGCCGGTTTCCTGAAGAACTTCGACAACGCGGGCAAGCACCTCGAGGTCGGCGGCCAGTCGAGCAGCGCCATGAAGTTCCCGTCGAACGTGCCCGCCGACATCGCCCACCGCATCCAGGACACCGCCGCGGCGGTCTTCGGGCACGGCTTCGTCGACGCCATGAAGCCGACCATGTACGTGCCGATGGCCGTGCTGTTCGTCGGTGTGATCGCCTGCCTGATCATCGTCGGGCCGAAGAAGTCGGCCACGCCGGAGTCGGGTGCGGCCGTTCCCGGTCAGACGGACGGCGCGGGGTCTCCCGCGGCGGATTCGGCGGCCGATTCCGGAGCCGCCCACCGGTAGACCGCCCCTCGGTAAAGCCGTCCATCGGCAAGCTCCCGCGGTTCTCCGAGTAGCCCTTTAGGGAGGGGTGAGTTGCCCTTTAGGGAGGGGTCGGGAGAGTCCGGACAATAACACCGGCGGCACTCGCGTCACTTCCGGTACACCATTACCGGGGTTGACACCGAGTGTCGCCGCGTGTCACGCTTTATTGGGCAGTAGAAGTATGCCCAATTGCGGTTTGACGCCGGCGGACCACCGCTGCGACGCCGCCACGTCTCACATCTTGGTCACCTCTTCTCGATCGCCGGGCCGACCCATCGGGGTCGGCCCGGCGATTGTTTTGCACGCCCTTTTTCAGATGCCCGCGTGTGCCCTGGGAATTCGGCCACACACCCGTCGTTGATTCTCCGCGCCGTCCGCGCCGGAGAGAGAGGGGCGCTCCGTGCCCAGCAAAGCCAAGGAATCCGTTCCGGTGAACAGCGCCTCCAAGACGCAGAACTGCGACGTCCTGATCATCGGGTCGGGCCTCGCGGGTTCGGTGAGCGCGGCGATCCTCGCCCGGCAGGGCAAGAACGTGGTCATGGTGGATGCCGCGACCCATCCCCGGATGGCGATCGGCGAGTCGATGACCCCGCAACTCATCGAGTGGCTGCACATCCTGGCGGTGCGCTTCGACGTACCGGAGATCAAGCACCTGCTGGACGTCAAGGCCGTCACCAAGAACATCGGCCCGACCCACGGCAAGAAGCAGAGCTTCGGTTTCATCAAGCACGAGAAGGGCCAGGAGCCCGACCCGCGCGACGCCACGATGTTCGTCATTCCCAAAGCGCTCACCGAGGCCGGTCACCTGTTCCGGCAGGACACCGATATGTACTTCTTCAACGTGGCGGCCAAGTACGGCACCACGACGCGGCAGAACTGGCGGGTCGCCGACCTGGACTTCGACGACTTCGGAGTGACGGTCACGGGGCAGAACGGCGAAATCTTCAGGGCCCGTTACCTGATCGACGCGAGCGGCTTCCGCTCCCTGCTGGCCGAGAAGTTCGATCTGCGCGAGAAGCCCGCGCGCTTCAAGCACCACTCCCGGTCGATGTTCACCCACTACATCGGCATCAAGCCGTTCGACGAGGTCAGCCACCACCCGGAGAGCCTGCGCCCGCCGGCCAGCGCGCCCTGGCACGGCGGCACGCTGCACCACATGATCGAGCGCGGCTGGTTCTGGATCATCCCGTTCAACAACCACAAGGACTCCAAGAACCCGATCACCAGCATCGGGCTCACCATGGACGAGCGGACGTATCCCAAGCCGAAGGACCGCACCCCCGAGGAGGAGTTCCAGGGCTTCCTCGACCAGTACCCGGCGGTGAAGCGGCAGTTCGAGGGCGCGACGCGGGTCCGCGAGTGGGTCTCCACCGACCGGCTCCAGTACAGCTCCAGCAAGTCGATCGGCTACCGCTGGTGCCTGATGTCGCACGCGGCGGGCTTCCTCGACCCGCTGTTCTCGCGCGGTCTGTCCAACACCTTCGAGGTCGTCTACGCCCTGTGCTCCCGGCTGCTGCCCGCCCTGGACGACGACGACTTCGCCAACGAGCGTTTCCAGTACGTCGAGGACGTCGAGCGCGGCCTGCTGCACTTCAACGACGAACTGGTGAACAGCTCCTACATCTCCTTCAGCCACTTCCCGCTGTGGAACGCGGTGTTCCGTGTCTGGGGCTCCTATCTCACGCCCGGCGCGCTGCGGTTGATCCGGGCGCGGGCGCGGTATGAGGAGAGCGGCGACGTGAAATGGCTGGACGATTTGGAGAAGACCCCCAATCCGGGTCTTTGGTGGCCGAACAGCCCGGATTTCAAGCAAACCGTCGAAATCATGGCGGAGGCCTGCGAGAAGTACGAGGCCGGTGACATCGACGGCGACGCGGCGGCCAAGCTGATCATGGACAGTCTCCGTGCTTCGGATGAACTCAACCCCGTTTTCGGATGGGAGGACCCAGAAATCAAATTCGTGTACCCGACCACCGCGATGATGGCTAAGTTCATGTACTGGGCCAACTTCAAGGCTCCGGGCGAGATGCGCGAACTGGGTCGCGACATGGTAAGCGGAATTGTGCGGTCCGGTCTGCGTGGGCAGAAGTTCGTCTGACCCCGCCCGGCAATTTCCATCTGACCGAAAGTTGAACAGCACCATGATCAGTCGCAGAAAAGTCCTCGGTGCGGGCGCGACCGCGGTGGCTCTGTCAGGACTTGGGGCCACCGCCGGTTTCGCCGGCAGCGGGGCACCCTGGAGTCAGTTGCGCGCGCACCTCCAGGGCCGGCTCGTCCTGCCGACCGACTCCGGTTACACGACGGCGAAGCAACTCGACCTGCAACAGTTCGACGTGATCAACCCGCAGGCCGTCGCCTACTGCGTCAGCGCCGCCGATGTGGCGCTGACCCTGAAGTTCGCGCAGGACAACTGCATACCCTTCGCCGTGCGCAGCGGAGGGCACAGCGGCGGCGGGTACTCCACGAGCACCGGCCTGGTGATCGACGTCTCCGGGCTCAACTCCATATCCGTCGGCCAGAACACGGTGACCGTCGGCACCGGCGTCCAGGGCGTCGACGCCATCGACGCGCTCGCTCCGCACGGCAAGGCCATCATCGGCGGCTACTGCCCGACGGTCGCCGTCGGCGGCTTCTACCAGGGCGGCGGCCTGGGCGTGCTCACCCGCTCCTACGGCGTCGGCTCCGACCGGATCGCCTCGGCGAAGGTGGTGCTCGCCAACGGCGACGTCGTCACCGCCTCACCCACCCAGAACCGGGACCTCTACTGGGGCATACGCGGCGGTGGCGGCGGCAACTTCGGCGTCGTCACCTCGTACGACATCACCACCGTCAACGTCTCGCAGCTCGCCGTGGTCAATCTGAACTGGACCTTCGACAAGGCCGCCGACGTCCTGGACGGGTACGCGCGCTGGTCCGTGAACGCGCCCCGCACGCTCAGCGGCGGCGCCTTCCTCCAGCTCTTCGACGCCTCGCCGGGCGCGCCGGTCAACGTCATGGTCTTCGTCGCCTCCACCGGCACCACGGCCGAACTCACCAGTGAGGTCGCCCGGTTGGTGGCGCTGACCGGGGCACCGGCCAGCCAGACGCCCGCGAGCGTCGTGCCGTACCAGCCGCTGATGATGGGCTTCTTCCGGTGCGCGGCCGATGTGACCGCCTGCCACCGGGCCGACACCACGCCCGGCGGCACGCTTCCCCGGTCGGCGTTCGGCCTCCAGCGCAGCCGGTTCTTCAACCGGCTGCCGTCGCGCAGCGTGTGGGACAACGCGGCGGCGCTCTTCGAGACCCTGCGGGTACCCGGCCAGGCGCACCTCATGGAAGTGCTCCCGCTGGGCGGGGCGGTGAGGGATTTACGCCGTACCGACACCGCGTTCGTCCACCGCGACGCGCTGTTCACGGTGAACTTCCTCGTCGACATCGGGTCCCCCGACGCCGCCGACTCCGCGGGCAGGGCGGCGGGTCAGGCGTTCGTCGACAGCGGCTTCCGCGTCATCGACCGGCAGTCCTCCGGTGAGACCTACCAGAACTTCATCGACCCGGAACTGCCCGACTGGCGGCAGGCGTACTACGCCGAGAACTACCCGCGGCTGTCCGCCGTGAAGCACCGCTACGACCCGCACGGCGCCTTCAGGTTCGCCCAGAGCATTCGCTAGGGGCCTGACGGCGACACAGCGACATCCCTCTCACGACAGCGGGGTGGCCACGGACTTCCGTGCCACCCCGCTGTCGTGCGTCCGGACACCGCCCGGACGCGTACCGCTCGAGTCCGCATCTCCCAGCCGCTCCCGTCCCCGGAGGACTGCGATGACAAGCATCGCGCTGCACAGCCTCGCGCCCCACAACGACCTCCAGGTCGCCACCATGCTGGCGGGCATCGCCTTCGTCCTGCTGGTCGGCGTGCTGCTCGGCACTCTCGCCAAGCGGGTCCGCCAGCCCGCGGTGATCGGCGAGATCCTCGCCGGCATCGCGCTCGGCCCCAGCCTGCTCGGGCTGCTGCCCGGCGACCTGTCGCACAAGCTGTTCCCCGCCGACGTACGGCCGCTGCTGTCCGCGGTCTCCAACGTCGGCCTGATGCTCTTCATGTTCATGGTGGGCTGGGAGTTCGAGAAGCGGATGCTGCGTCCGCACCGCGGTCTGGCCGCGTCGGTCTCGCTCTCCTCTGTCGCCTGCGCCTTCGGACTCGGCGTCGCGGTGGCCGCGCTGCTCTACCCGCACCACAACACGGTGGCCGGGCACCACATCTCCTTCGTCACCTTCTCCACGTTCATGGGCGCGGCCATGTCGGTGACGGCCTTCCCCGTACTCGCCCGGATCCTCACCGACAACCGGCTCACCCACTCGCGGGTCGGCACCCTCGCCCTGGCCAGCGCCGCCGTGGACGACATCCTCGCCTGGTGCATGCTGGCGTACGTCTCCGCGCTGGTCACCTCCAGCGGCGCCGGTGACCTCTTCCAGGTGCTCGGCCTGAGCGCGGCCTACGTGCTCGGCATGTTCGTCCTCGTGCGGCCCGCCCTGGCCGCGGTGGTCAGGTTCTTCAGCGAACGCCAGCAGTGGCGGGCCCTGTTGGTGGTCATGGCGGCCGGTACCTTCCTGTCGTCCTACCTGACGACCTGGATCGGCATCCACGGCATCTTCGGCGCCTTCCTCTTCGGCTTCATCATGCCGCGCGAGCCCGCGCTCCAGCTCGCCGAGCACCTGCGCAAGCCGCTCGACCACGTCAGCCTGATCCTGCTGCCGGTGTTCTTCATCGTCACCGGCCTCGGCGTCGACATCAACGGCCTGCACGCCCGGCAGTACCTGGAGCTGGCCGCGATCCTGGTCGTCGCCTGCGCGGGCAAGCTGCTCGGCGCGATGGTGCCCGCCAGGCTGTTCGGCCTGTCCTGGCGGGAGTCCAGGGCGCTCGGCCTGCTGATGAACACCCGAGGGCTGACCGAGCTGATCATCCTCAACACCGCCGTCCAACTCGGCGTCCTGGACAGCCAGATGTTCACCATGATGGTGATCATGGCGCTGGTCACGACCGCGCTCGCAGGTCCGCTGCTGCCCAAGAGCAGCGAGCTGATGGCCACTTCGACGGTGGGCGTCGAGGTCGGCGAGGCGGAGGCGGCAGGCAAGGCCGAGGCCGAGGCGGGGGCCGGCGCCGGGGCCGCAGCCGCGGGCGAGAAGGGGCGCTCGTGAGCGCGCCCTCCGATCAGGTGCTGCACCAGCCGGAGCCGGTGGAGGGCAGGCTGCTGCGCAATGTGTGCGGCCTGTTCGTCACCGGCGTCACCGTCATCACCAGCGGCGCGGAAGGGCGTTCGGAGGGAACGACGGTCAACTCGTTCACCTCCGTCTCGCTCGACCCGCCGCTCGTGCTGTTCTGCCTGCACAAGGAGTCGCGGCTGCGCGCGGTCATCGACGAGGCCGGCTCCTTCGTGGTGAATTTCCTGTCGGGGCCGCAGGAGCCGCTGGCCCGCGCCTTCGCGGGCAAGGACACCTCGGCGGTCCAGGACGTGCCCCACCACCACTCGGCCGAGGGCATGCCGGTGCTCAGCGAGGCACTGGCCTTCCTGGCCTGCCGCCTGGACAAGGAGTTCGACGGCGGCGACCACACCATCTTCGTCGGCCGCGTCGTCGAACTCGGCGTGCCCCGCGAGTACCAGGAACCGCTCATCTTCTTCCGCGGCTCCCTGGGCGCGCTGGAGGAGGAGCCGCGGGGAGCGCACCCGATCTTCGACGGCTGAGCGGACCCGCACGTCAGCCATCCACGTCACGTCACGTCACGCACCGCCCATGACGACGAGAGGACACACCATGGCGTTCGCATTCGAGGCCGTCGACCCGAAGGTCTCCTTCGAGACCCAGCTCCAGCAGGAGGACTCGGGCACCGTCGTACTCATCAACACCCTTGTCGTGCCCGAGGGGCAGATGGACAAGACCCTGGAGAGCTGGGCGCTCGACGCCGCCTACATGAAGTCCTGTGACGGCTGCATCTCCACCCAGCTCCACCGCGGCACCGCGGGCAGCAACACCCTGGTCAACATCGCGATCTGGGAGTCGACCTCCTCGCTGCTCGCGGCCTTCATGTCGGCCGAGTTCCAGGAGAAGGCCGGCGCCTACCCCGACGGTCTGCTCGCGCGGCCGTTCATCGCGGAGAAGGTCGCCGTCCAGGGGATCTGCGTGGCCTAGGGCCTGTCCGCCGACCCGGCCACCGCGCATCAGTGAGGAGCTCTTCGATGAGTGCGATCAGCATCGCCGCGGAAACCGTCGATCCCCTTCCGCAGCACACACTGCTGGTGTTCCTGCTCCAGATCGGCGCCCTGCTCGTCCTGGCACTCGTGCTGGGACGGCTGGCGAGCAGGCTCGGCATGCCGACCGTCGTCGGAGAACTGGCCTCGGGCGTCTTACTCGGGCCCTCGCTCCTGCTGCACGTGGCGCCGGGCCTGTCCGGCTGGCTCTTCCCCCGCGACCCCACCCAGATGCACCTGCTGGACGCCGTCGGGCAGCTCGGCGTGCTGCTGCTCGTCGGCTTCACCGGCATGCACCTGGACCTGAAGGTGGTCCGCAGACAGGGCGGCAAGGCGGCGGGCGTCAGCGCCGCCGCCCTGCTGCTGCCCCTGGCGCTCGGCGTGTGGCTCGGTTACGCGCTGCCGGGTGAACTGCGGCCGGGCGACGCCGATCCGGCGGTCTTCGCCTGGTTCGTCGGCGTCGCCATGTGCGTCAGCTCGATCCCGGTGATCGGCCGGGTGCTGGTCGACATGAAGCTGATCCACCGCAATGTCGGCCAGATGATCCTGGTCGTCGGCACCATCGACGACGCCGTGGGCTGGCTGCTGGTCTCCGTCGTCACCGCGATGGCCACCACCGGGGTCGGCGCGGGCGAGATCGCTACCCCGCTGTGGCACCTCGCCGTCGTCATCGTCGTCCTGCTGACCGGCGGCCGGTGGCTGGTCGGCTGGGTGCTGCGCTGGGCCGAGCGCTCCGGTTCGCGCGGCGTGACCATTTCCGCCACCGTCATCCTGCTCGTCCTGTCGGGCGCGGGCGCCCAGGCGCTCGGTTTCGAGGCGGTGTTCGGCGCCTTCCTGTGCGGCATCCTGATCGGCTCGCGCGGCACGGACGCGCAGGCACGGCAGTTGGAGCCGCTGAACGCCACCGTGCTGTCCTTCCTGTCCCCGCTGTTCTTCGCGCTCGCCGGGCTGCGGATCGACCTGACGTCGCTGACGCGTCCGAAGATCGCGCTGTGGGGACTGGCCGCGCTGGCGATCGCCGTCGCCGGGAAATTCCTCGGCGCCTTCATCGGCAGCGCCTTCAGCCGCCTCACCCGCTGGGAGGCCCTGGCGCTCGGCGCCGGGATCAACGCGCGCGGGGTGATCCAGGTGGTCATCGCCGTGGTCGGCGTGCGGCTCGGCCTGCTGACCACCGCGATGTACAGCATCATCGTGCTGATCGCGATCCTCACTCCGCTGATGGCGCCGCCGATCCTGCGGGTCGCGATGAAGCGGATCGAGAGCACGGCGGACGAGGAACTGCGAGAGCAGCGGGTACTGGCCCTGCAAGGGGTGCCCGAGGGGGGTACGGACGGGCGGCCTGACGAACTCGCCGACGGACGCGCGGACGGTCTGACCGACGGACTCACCGACGGGTTCGCGGACGCCGGAACATCCGATCCGGCCGCCGATACCCCCGTCACCCAGGAACGCGGCGTCCCGGTCCACCCCACGTGACATGCCCCACGTGGGGAGGGCCGGGACAGCCGCTCGGCTCAGCCCGCGCGCGGACCGGACTCGTCGCGGCCGTCGCGGCCGTCGTCGCCGGGCTCGATCGCCTTCCTCGGCTCGGCGGCCTCGATCTGTCCGGCGGCCGTGTCCTCGTCCCCGTCGTCCAGACCGTCCAGCCGTACGCGGGAGAGCTTGTCCGGGTTGGTGACCAGATAGATGTCGGTGACCTGGTCGTTGCTCGGGTTGAGGTCCATGACCATGACCGCGTAGGGGGAGTCGCCGGAGAAGACCACGGCGGACGGGTCGCCGTTGACGTGCCGGTAGCGGATGTCGAGGGCTTCCGGCAGCCGGCTGGTGGCGTAACCGTTCAGCAGCCGGGCGACCTTGTCGCGGCCGGTGACCGGGCGCAGCGCGGAGCGGACCTTGCCGCCGCCGTCGGTCCACATCGTCACGTCCGGCGCGAGCAGGCTCATCAGGTCGGCGATGTCGCCGCCGAGCGCGGCGGCCACGAAGCGCTCGGTGACCTGCTGTTGGAGGTGCGGGTCGGCCTGGTAGCGGGGCCGCCTGGCCTGGACGTGTTCGCGGGCCCGGTGCGCGAGTTGGCGAATCGCGGACGGGCTGCGGCCGAGAATTTCGGAGATCTCGGTATGCGCGTAACCGAACACCTCGTGCAACACGAACACCGCGCGTTCCAGCGGGGTCAGCGTCTCCAGAATGACCAACAGTGCCATGGACACGGATTCGTTGCGCAGCGCGGATTCCGCGGCGTCCGTCGCCTGCGCCGCCTGCGGGGTGTTGCGCGCTTCCGGAATCTGCGTGATCAACGGCTCGGGCAGCCAGGGGCCGATGTACGTCTCGCGGCGGCGGCTGATCGTGGCCTGCCGGGCGAGCGCCTGGTTGACCGCGATCCGCACCAGGTACGCGCGCGGGTTGTCGATCTCCTCGGCGTGCGGCTGGCGGACTCTCCGCGCCCAGGCCAGCCAGGTCTCCTGAAGGACGTCCTCGGTGTCCGAGACGCTGCCGAGCAGGTTGTAGACCACCGAGAACAGTAACTCCCGATGACCCACGAACACCCGTGTGGCGGTGTCGTCGGGCAGCTCCGCCGGGTTGTCGGACATGGTGGGCCTCCCAGTGTGACGCGCGCTCCTGTCACCTGAGATGAAGGGCCCCCGTCCGAGTGTGACATCGGCCGGTAAAGATGTTGCGCTATTACCGACTGCTGTCGTTTTTCTTCTCTCTTTTCTCCGTTCTTTTTCCCCGTGCGAGTCCCTCAAAGAAGGAGCACAGTCATGTCCGTTAAGCGGCGGCTGGCGCGCGTGAACAAGTATTTCGGCAATCGGATCGTCGGCCGGATCCTCCCCGCCATGCCGGGGTTCGGCGCGGTCTACCACAAGGGCCGCAAGTCCGGCCGGGAGTACCGCACGCCGGTCAAGGTCTTCAAGAAGAACGGCCACTTCATCCTGTCCCTCCCGTACGGCGCGGAGTCCGACTGGGTCAAGAACGTGGTGGCCGCGGGCGGTTGTGAGATCAAGACCCGCGGCAAGCGCGTCCCGGTGGTCGCGCCGCAGGTGTACATCGACGACAACCCCGACATCCCCGCCGTGCTGCGCTGGGCGCTCCAGCGGCTGCGCATCGACGAGTTCATCTCGCTGAAGATCGTCGAGACCACGGCGCAGACCGGGACCGGGGTCACGGCCGAGCGCGTCTGAGCACGATCGGTGAAGACGCGTGAGGAGGAGTGATCGCGCATGCCCGCACCGAATTGGCGCGCCTTCGGCCGGGCCGCCGCCCGGTTCTGCGGGGACCGACTGCTGCGCGCCCTGATCTCGCTGGGCTCGACGACCGTCGGCGTCTCGTCGTCCGAGTGGTGGCGCGGGCGCGGCGAGCACTGGTGGGAGGGCGCGGCGCCCACCGAGGGCTCAGGCCCGCGCGCGGTCGCCGCGGCGGCCCGTCGCAAGCCCGGCGGCCTCGACGATCCCGGCGTGCTGCGCAAGCTGCGGGCGCTGCGCGGCAGCCAGGACCTGCCGGGTCCCGGCGACCCGTACGACGGCTGCCTGGACGCGGCGCCGCGCTGGCACCCGGAGCGCCGCGCGGCCGGCGGCAGGTGAGGTGAGGACGGCCGGCGGCCTGTGAGGTCGGGTGAGGTGAGGACGACCGGCGGCCGGCCGTCGGCCCGTCAGCGGTCGGCGAGTTCGTCGGTCGCCTCACGTCCCGCCCGCGCCGCGCGGGACAGGAAGTCGGCGATCAGCACCAGTTCGGCGTCGTCGTAGTCCGCGCAGATCACGTCCATCGACTTGTTGAGCCCGGCGAACATCTCGGCCGTCTCGGTCTCGCGCTCCTTGATGACCTGGACGAGGACCGCCCGCCGGTCGCTGGGGTTGGGCGTACGGACCACCCAGCCGCCGCGCTCCAGCCGGTCGAGCACGCCGGTCAGCGTGGCCGGGTGCAGGCCCGCGTGCTTCGACAGCGCGGTCGGTCCGATCGGCCCGAAGCGGCTGACCAGGTCCAGGCACTCCAAGTCGGCGTCGCGCAGGCCGAGATGAGTGCCGACCCGATGGTTCAGCAACGCCATTTGGACGGAGAGATCGCGCAGCGCGTCCTTGATCCTCGTGTTCAGTCGCCTCCGCCGCCGTATTGTCGACGCGGCTCCGGGCAGTGTGGAATCCATACGCAACGTTCCTCGCATCGATAGCACGCGGAGATATGAAACTACCCCAACCCCCGATTCGGTCCGCTGGTCGACCGCTGGAGCCTTCGGCCCCGGTCGGGCGGCGAATATCGGCGGGGTTCAGGCGGACACCCTCTCACAGGTCCTTTACAAACTCGTAGGGCTCTCCCCGAATCCTCCGCGCCTCGCGCGGTGCCCGTTGCCGGTAGCAGGCGTGCGCCTCCCGGCAACCGTGGGCTCGTGCCCCAATGTGGCCGGATCGAGCCCCCTGTCGCTCGTCACCCTCCGTGCTCACATCGCCCGCCAACACCACCGGTCCCGCCCGTATCGCGCGCCGAGCGCCCTCTCAACACCCCTTCTGGGCAGGCAAGTTGCTAGGTGCATAAGGCAACCGAGCGGGAGATGGGTAGTTTTGTCGGACATTGGACAACCTCCACAGGCCACTCACAACTTCTCACTATCTGTTGTTCATTTTCTCCTCAGGTGAACAGTGTCATTCGGCCATTGAGGCCCCGTTCACTCCTCGCAACGCGACGCCATTCGGCGCGCGGGAGCGCTGGGGGGAGAACGACACGTGACATCCACACAAGTGGTGTCCCGCACGCCCGAGTCGGTCGGGGGCGACGACGCCCCCCGGCGGCTGCGGGCGGCCAAGGGGATCGGGGACCGGATATTCCGCGGGCAGCTCACGGCCGCCGGTGTCGCCGTACTGGCGATCATGGCGGCGGTCGGCCTGTTCCTGCTGCTACGGGCGAGCCAGGCGCTGCGGGTACGCGGCTTCGCGTTCCTGACCACCGCGCAGTGGCAGCCCGACGTCCACAACTTCGGCATCGCCGCCGTCCTCACCGGGACCGTGCTGATCGCCGCCGTGGCCGTCTGCTTCGCGCTGCCGCTCGCGGTCGGCACCGCGCTGTTCATCTCGGAGATCGCGCCGCGCCGGGTGCGCCGCACCCTGGTCGCGATGGTCGACCTGATGGCCGCCGTGCCGTCCGTCGTCTACGGCCTGTGGGGCCTGTTCTTCTTCCAGGGCCATGTGATCGGCCTGTCCCGCTGGCTGTCCACCTGGTTCCACTGGGTGCCCTTCCTGCGCGTGGACGGCGTCGAGCCGGGCGAACCCCTCTCCTCCGCCAGCGTGTACACCGCCTCCACCTTCATCGCCGGAATCGTCGTCGCGATGATGGTGGCCCCCATCATGTGCTCGGTCATGCGCGAGGTCTTCGCGCAGGCCCCGGCCGGTGAGCGGGAGGGCGCCTACGCGCTCGGCTCCACCCGCTGGGGCATGATCCGCTCGGTGGTGCTGCCGTACGGCCTGGGCGGCGTGATCGGCGGCACGATGCTGGGGCTCGGCCGGGCGCTGGGCGAGACCATCGCGGTCTACCTGATCATCTCCCCGGTCTTCCAGATCCAGCCCCACATCCTCCAGACCGGCTCGAACTCCGTCTCCTCGCTGATCGCCCTGCACTACGGCGACTCCTCGGACTTCGGCATGTCGGCGCTGATGGCCGCGGGCCTGGCCCTCTTCCTGCTCACCCTGGTCGTCAACTTCACCGCGTCCACGATCGTCGCGCGGTCCCGCTCCGGCTCGCTGAGCGAGGGGTGACGACATGACGGACCTTCTGGCCGAGCCCGCCACCGCCGCCACGAACGCCGCCGCAGCCGCCGCCACAACGGCCGCCGCCGCGCCCGCCACCACCGTCGTCGTACGGCAGCCGGCCGACGCCCCGGACGCCGCGCAGCGACGGCGCGCCCTGGGCGGCGTCGCCCGCGGCGCGGTGCTCAACGTCCTCGGCGCCGCCGCCACCGGCCTGTGCACCGCCCTCCTCCTCTTCGGCCGACTGGCCCCGCTCTCCGGCCCGCTGGGCTTCGCGGCCGTCACCTACCTGGTCTTCCTCGCCGCGTACGCCCTGCTGTGCTCGCTGGAGCACGACGGACCCGCGGTCCGCGACCGGCTCATGACCGTCGTGCTCTGGTCCGCCGCGGGACTGCTGTTCTCGGCCCTGGTCCTCGTCGTCGGCTTCACGCTGTGGCGGGGGCGCGAGGCGCTGCCGCACGGCAACTTCTTCACGCAGGACATGCAGCTCGCGGGCCCGCTCGACCCGATCACGGTCGGCGGCATCACCCACGCGATGCTCGGCAGCCTGATCATGATCGCCATCGCCCTGGCCGTCACCATCCCGCTGGGCATCGCCTGCGCGGTCTACCTCAACCAGACCCGCGGCCGGTTCGCGCGCTTCGTGCGGACCATCGTCGAGGCGATGACCGCCCTGCCCTCCATCGTGGCCGGACTGTTCATCTACGCCACCTGGATCCTGATCCTGCACTTCCCCAAGTCCGGTCTCGCGGCCGGACTCGCGATCAGCGTGATGATGCTGCCGATCATCATCCGGGCCTCGGACGTCGTCCTGCGCCTGGTCCCCGGCAATCTCACCGAGGCCGCGGAAGCGCTCGGCGCCCCCCGCTGGCGCACCGTCTGGCACGTGGTGCTGCCCACCGCGCGCTCCGGGCTCGCCACCGCCGTCATCCTCGGCACCGCGCGCGGCATCGGCGAGACCTCGCCCGTCCTGCTCACCGCCGGATACGCCACCGCGGTCAACGCCGACCCCACCAACGGCCCGATGCTGTCGCTGCCGCTGGCCGTGTTCACCTTCGTCAAATCCCCGGAACCGGCCATGGTGGCCCGCGGATTCGGCGCGGCGGCCGTGCTGATGCTGCTGGTCCTGGTGCTCTTCACCATCGCCCGGCTGATCGGCGGGCGCGGCCCCGGCCAGCTCTCCAAGCGCCAGGGCCGCCGCGCCGCCCGCGCCTCCCGCCGCGACGTCGAGCGCTTCGACGACCTGCGCGCCCCCCGCCCCTCGCTGTTCGCTCCCGCCGCAGACCCGGCCGGATCCCCGCTTCCCGGAGAGAACTCCTGATGCCCCGCCGCACCTCAGCCCCGGCCGCCCTGCTCATGGCCCTGCTCGCCCTGCTGGTCACCTCGGTGTTCGGCCCCGGCGTCCAGCGCGCCGCCGCGGCCGACAGCTACGTCCCGCTGTCCGGCGCCGGATCGACCTGGGCGTTCAACGCCGTCGACCAGTGGCGGCGCAACGTCAAGCAGTACGGCATGGAGATCCAGTACGCGCAGACCGGCTCCTCCGACGGCCGGCACCAGTTCCTCAACGGGACGGTGGACTTCGCGGTCTCCGACATCCCCTTCCAGACCAACCCCACCGACGGCTCCGCGCCCGAGCACCCGACCAACGGCAGTTACGCGTACATGCCGATCGTGGCCGGCGGCACCGTGTTCATGTACAACCTCAAGGTCAACGGGAAGCGGCTGACCAATCTGCGGCTGTCCGGCGAGAACGTCACCAAGATCTTCACCGGCGCCATCACCAACTGGTCCGACCCGGCCATCGCCGCCGACAACCCCGGCCTGCGACTGCCCGCCAAGAAGATCGTGCCGGTGGTCCGCTCCGACGGCTCGGGCTCCAGCGCCCAGTTCACGCTGTGGATGGCCAAGCAGCACACCGCGCTGTGGAACACCTACTGCGCCAAGGTGGGCCGCGCGGGCGCCTGCGGCTCGACGTCCTACTACCCGCCGGTGCCCGGCATGATCTCCCAGGCGGGCGACCTCGGCGTGGCGGGCTACGTCGCCCAGGACTACGGCGACGGCGCGATCGGCTACGTCAACTACTCCTACGCCAAGAACGCGCACTTCCCCGTCGCGAAGGTGCTCAACCACGCGGGCTACTACACCGAGCCGACGCCCGCCAACGTCGCGGTCTCGCTGGTCAAGGCGCGGATCAACACCGAGAAGAACTCGCCCGACTACCTCACCCAGGACCTCAGCGGCGTCTACACCGACACCGACAAGCGCAACTATCCGCTGTCCAGCTACTCGTACATGATCCTGCCGCTCAAGGTGCAGGGGCAGTTCACCCAGGCCAAGGGCACCACGCTGGCGGCCTTCTCGTACTACTTCATGTGCCAGGGCCAGCAGTACGCGCCCAAGCTCGGCTACTCGCCGCTGCCGATCAACCTGGTGCAGGCGGGCTTCGACCAGATCCGCCGCATCCCGGGCGCGCAGACCCAGACGATCAACGTCAAGGGCTGCCACAACCCGACCTTCAGCACCGACGGCACCAACACCCTGGCCAAGTCGGCGCCCTTCCCGCAGGACTGCGACAAGCGGGGCGCCGCGCCCTGCACCACCGGCAGCGGCGGCGCGTCCACCGGCGGCTCCGGCGGATCGTCCGGCGGCTCCAACGGCGGCGGTACGAGCGGCGGTTCGGGCAACGGCACGGGCGGTTCGGGCAACGGCGGTACAGGCGGCGGCGGTTCGGGCGACGGCTCCGGCGGTACGGGGAACGGCGGCACCGGCGGCTCGGGCAGCGGGGGCGGCGGCAACAGCTCGGGCGCCGTCGACCCGGACACCGGCCTGCCCGTCGACGCGTCCAACGGCGGCTCCCCGGACGGCGGTTCGTCCGGCGGCGGCTCAGGCGACGGCGGTGCGAACGGCGGCGGCAACGGCAATCAGGTCGTGCTCGCGCAGCCGGTCGCCGTCGGCGGCCACAACGGCTGGGGCGGCACCCAGACCCTGATGCTCCTCGCGGCGCTGCTCGTCGTCGGGCTGGTCCTGGCACCGGCAGCCACCTCCCGCGCCCTGAACGGCCGCAAGGCCTCGGCCGACCGCACCGCCTCGACCGACCGCAAGGAGGACACGCCGTGACGACCCCGCGACAGTCCCTCGGCCGCCGGCTCGTCCGGCGCCTGCTCACCGGCGCCCTGCTCGGCGCAGTCCTCGGCGCGGCGGCGGCCCAGGCGGCCCCCGCCCTGCTGACCGACCTGCGGCCGGCCGCCGCGCAGTCGGCCGCGTCGGTGCGGGCGGCCCAGTCGAGCCCTTCCGCCCAGTCGTCCGCCGTGACCGTCTCCGGCCGCGGCGAATTCGCCGACATGCGCTTCCGTGTCAGCCAGACCCGCGACCTCGCCAACCAGGCGATCAGCGTGTCCTGGACCGGCGGGGTGCCCACCACCTTCGCCGGCACCCAGTTCAACACCGACTTCGTCCAGATCATGCAGTGCTGGGGCGAGGACGACGGCGCCGTCCCCGGCAACCCCGGACCGCCGCGCACCCAGTGCCAGTTCGGCGCGTCGCCCACCACCGGCCGTAACACCTGGCCCGGCAACCAGGCGGACGACACCCGGCAGGTCTCGTACAGCGCGGACCCCGGCAGCTACGGCGAGGACGACAAGTACGGCGCGGGCCGCCCGTTCGGCCGCGGCGAGGTGCCGTTCAAGTCCATCGACGGCACCGTCGTCACCAGCGACACCCAGAACAACCGCTTCTACAGCTACAACACCACCAATGAGATCGACTTCGGCCGCACCGGGGCCGACGGCACCGGGCAGGAGTACGTCGAGGCGCAGACCAAGGAGGAGGCCCCGCACCTGGGCTGCGGCGCCCCGGTCAAGCACCCCGACGGCAGCGTCACCGGCCGCTCCTGCTGGCTGGTGATCGTCCCGCAGGGCCACCTGGACCTGGACGGCAAGCCCTACCAGGACCGCACCCAGGTCAACGCGGGCTCCCCGGTGTCCTCCACGAACTGGCGCAACCGCATCGCGGTCCGGCTCGACTTCCAGCCGGTCGGCGCGACCTGCGCGATGGGCGCGCGGGAAGTCGACACCACCGGCAGCGAGTTGGTCTCCGACGCGATGGGGAGCTGGCAGGCCAAGCTCTGCGGCACCGGCACGGTCTTCGGCTACACCACCGTCGGCGACTCCGAGGCGCGCGGCCAGCTCACCGACTCCGGCGACAGCCTGGTCTTCACCACCCTGCCGGTCACCGGCGAGACCCGGCCCGCCGACACCATCACCTACGCGCCGGTCGCGCTGTCCGCCGCCGTGATCGGCTTCAGCATCGAGCGCCAGCCCCGCTCCGACGCGCCCGCCGACGTCAGGAAACGCGCGGGCACCCGGGTCGGCTCACTCGACCTCACCCCGCGGCTGGTCGCCAAACTGCTCACCGAGTCGTACCGCAACTCGCCCTGGGGCGCGGTCCGTACGACATACGACGACGGCGGACCCCGGCTGACCGCGGCCAAGGGCTACGACTGGGCGCTGCACAATCCGGGCGGACTGCTCACCGACCCCGAATTCCTCGCGTACAACAAGGAGTTCGCGGACCTGTCGGTCGCCTCCAACCCGAGTACCGACACCGACCTGATCACCGCCTTCGGCCACAGCGACCTGGCCAGGCAGGTGTGGACGTGGGTGCTGGCCGACCCGCAGGCCCGGCAGTTCCTCGCGGGAGTGCCGGACGACTGGGGGATGCGCGTCAACCCCTTCTTCAGCTCCAACGGCGACCTCAACCCCACCGGTTACGCCTTCTCCGCCGACCGCGACGACTTCCCCAAGAACGACAACTGGGAGACCGTCCCGCCCGGCAGCGGCGCCCCGGACAGCCAGAAGCAGAAGATGACGGACTTCCACCCGTACGTGGACGACCTCTACACCGGCGCGCTGCGCACCCGCCGCGGCGACCAGCTCTGGAAGTCCAACTGGGACCCGCTGGCCACCCCGCCGGTCTGGAAGACGCCGGGCCCGCAGGTCGCCGGGCAGCGCTTCATGCTGACCATCACCGACGCGGCCTCCGCCGCCCGCTTCGGCCTCCAGACCGCCCGGCTGCGCAACCCCGCGGGGGAGTTCACCGCACCGACCAGGGCCGCCCTGGTGGCCGCCGCCGACAAGGCGAAGGCCGCCGACGGCGTACGGCGGATCGACCCGACCGCGAACGCCAAGGGCGTCTACCCGCTGAGCATGCTGGTCTACGGCGCAGCCCGCCCGGCCGAACTGGCGCCCACCGCCCGCAAGCAGTACGCGGACCTGCTGCGGTACGCCTCGGGCGGCGGCCAGGTGCCCGGCACCGCCCCCGGCACGCTGCCGGTCGGCTACGCGCCCCTGCCGTCCGCGCTGCGGGCCGAGGCGGCCACGGCCGCGACCGCCCTGGAGACCTGGAAGCCGGCCCCCGGCCCCGGCGGCTCCGGCGCCCCGCAGACCGAACCGGGCGCCGCGGACGGCGGCACCGGCTCCGGCGGCGGCACGGGCGGTGACGGCGGCGGCAGCGGTACGGCCGGCGGCTCCGACGGCGGGAGCGGGAGCGCGGACGGCGGCACCGGCGGCCACACCGCCCCCGGCGGCAAGCCCGGCGCCTCGCCCAGCCCCACCGCCGCGACCGGTTCCCCCGCGACCGTGCCGGTCGCGGGCGGCATCACGCCCTCCGACCCCGGTTCCGCGCTGCGCTTCGCGGTGCCGATCGGGGCCGGCCTCGGGCTGCTCGCCGCGCTGGGAGCGCCCTTCGCCGCCGGTACCCGGCTGCCGCTGCGCCTGAGCCTGCCCGGCGGACGCTCCCTCACCATCCCGCGGCCGACCGTCCCCGCCCGGCTGCGCGGCTTGCACCCGCCACGTCGGCGACCGGGCGGCTGATCCGGCCCGCGCCCGCCACGTCGGCGACCCGGCGGCTGAACCGGCCCGCGCGCCGGGCCACCCACCAGACACGTCGTTCGCCCCGAGTCTCAGTCGGGGCGAACGACGGGCTCCACCCTGCCAGACCGGCCATCCGGCTCCGGCGGGTCCCCACCCGTCACGCAGTACGAGTCCCCGATCAGGAGACAGAGATATGCGCACCAAGCGCCCCATCGCCACGATCGCGGCGGTCATGACCGCGGCCATCGCGGCCGGTACCCTCACGGTCGCCGCACCGGCCTTCGCCGACCCCGCGCCCGGCACCTTCGGCACGTACGTGGGCGTCGGCTCCGACACGACGCAGGACGTGCTGAACGCGCTGGCCGGCACGGCGCTGCCGGACGTGGCGTCGTACGACGCCACGGGCTCCGCCACCATCAAGACCCGTGCGAACGGCGTGACCTTCACCCGTCCGAACGGCTCGGGCGCGGGACAGAAGGCGCTCAGCGCCTCGCTGATCGGGGACACCGACCCGGGCGGCACCGTGAACATCGCGGGCCAGGTGGACTTCGCGCGCTCCTCGGGCGCCCCCTCCACCGCGGGCACCACCCTCACGTACATCCCGTTCGGCCGGGACGCGGTCGGTTACGTCGCCAAGGGCGACTTCCTGAAGAACCTGACGCGCACCCAGCTCAACGAGATCTACTCCGGCACGGTCACCACGGTCGCGGGCCACCCTGTGCGGCCGTTCATCCCGCAGTCGAGCTCCGGCACGCGGAAGTTCTTCCTGAGCGCCATCGGCGTCGTCAACCTCGGCAGCAACGTCAAGGGCACCGACGACAACGGCAAGACGGTCGAGGAGAACCAGGCCAACGGCGTCATCCTCAAGGACGGCGACCTCGTCCCCTTCTCCGCCGCGAGCTGGATCGCGCAGAACAATCACACCGCCCCCGACCGCAGCACCGCCGCCGCGCAGAACGGCGCCTTCATCGGCGCCCTCGACCTCGGCGCGGGCACCCCGGTCAGCCCCGTCGTCAAGGGCGCGGACGACAAGCTGTCCCCGTTCGGCGGCTACTACGACGATCCGACCTTCGGCCGCGACGTCTACAACGTGGTGCCCACCCGCGCCATCGACACCTCCAGCGCCTTCTTCGACAAGGGCCTGTACGACACCTTCGTGAGCGCCGGCGCGCACAAGGCGGCCATCGCGTCCGACGTGGCCGAGAAGACCATCGCCGCGTTCGGCTTCCAGAACGAGCCCTACAACGGCAGCATCGACACCTCCGTCCGCGGCCACGCCAAGGCGGGCGGCCTGGAGACCAACAGCTCCTCGCTGATCAAGCCCGCCGCGGTCGGCGCGCTGGCCGCCACCGCCCCGGCCCCGCGCCAGCTCACGCTGAGCTGGACCGCGCCCGCCGACCCGGCGCTGCCGGTCACCGACTACCGCGTGCGGATCACCGACAGCGCGGGCGACGTCGCCTTCAGCACCGACCTCAAGGCCCCGGCCACCTCGGTGACCGCGACCCTGGCCCCCGGCGCGTACACCGCCGAGGTCTACGCCTCCAACCTGGTCGGCGACGGCCCGAGCGTGACGGTGGCCGGCACGGTCAGCGAGGTCCCGAAGGGCGCTTCGAAGATCACCCCCGCCGTCTCCCCGGCGAGCGTCCCGTACGGCACCGCCGCCAAGCTCGCCGTCGCCGTCAGCGGCCCGTCCGCCGCCACCGGCAAGGTCACCGTCAAGGACGGCGCGGCCACCCTCGGCACGCTGACCCTGGACGCGGCGGGGAAGGCGTCGCTGACGCTCCCCAAGACCCTCGCGGTCGGCGCCCACACCCTGTCCCTGTCCTACGCCGGTGACAGCAGGCTCAACGCCTCCGCCGCCACCGCCAAGGTCACCGTGACCAAGGCCGCCGCCCGCGTCGCCGTCGGCGTCTCCCCGGCGAAGCCGGCCTACGGCACCTCCGGCCGGCTCTCCGTCGCCGTGACCGGCCCGGCCACCGCCACCGGCAAGGTCGTCGTCAAGGAGGGCAAGACCACGCTCGGCACGGTCGGCCTGGACAAGACCGGCCGCGCGTGGCTGACGTTGCCCAGGACGCTGAAGGTCGGCACGCACACCCTGTCCCTGTCCTACGGCGGTGACAGCCGCCTCAACACCGCCGCCGCCACCTACAAGGTCACGGTCGTCAAGGCCGCGCCGCGCATCGCGACGAAGGCCCCGGCCGGCGTCAAGACCTCGGCCCGCGGCAAGGTGACCGTCGCCGTCACCGCCAACGGCGTCACCCCCACCGGCTTCGTCCGGATCTACGACGGCAAGAAGGTCGTCGGCACCGCCACCCTGAAGAACGGCAAGGCCGTCGTCACGCTGGCCAAGCTCACCAAGAAGGGCAAGCACGTCCTGACGCTGCGGTACTCGGGTTCGGCCACCGTGAACACCGGCAGCAAGTCGTTCGCCGTCACCGCGAAGTGACCCCGGCTCCCGCCCCGGCGGACGGCACCCGTCCGCCGGGGCGGGAGACCCGCGCACGGGTGCCGCGCGCACGGGTGGCCGCCGCCCGCTTCTGGTATCGCCCGGTGCGCCCCTGTCGCGTGAACCGCCGTGACCCCGTGGACCTTTCGCGCCGCACACCACCGTCCAGCCCCGCACGTTCCCATCCGCTGCGCACGCCACCATCCAGCCCCGTACACCCCCATCCAGCCCCGTACACCCCCATCCAGTCCTGGACATCCCGAGGAGGCAGGCCGCCGTGACGGTCACCGACCAGACTCCGCCGCGGGCGGCGCGTTCCGCCGAGGCACCGGCCGAGACGCCCGAGGAGGTGACGCGGGCCGAGACGCCCGGCGGAGAGCCGACCGAGGAGCCCGCCGCCGCCCCGGCCCCCCGGCCCCGGCGGCCCGCCGCCCGTCAGCTCGCCGCAGGCGCGCTGCTCGCGCTCGCCGTGCTGCTGCTCGGCCTGGCCGCCAACCTCGTCGTACTCAGCGGGGTGCAGCACAGGTCCGCGCAGCAGGACCGGTTCGACGCGCTGCGCGCCAGCCTCGCCGAAGGCACCGTGCCGGTCGGCCAGACCGACGAGCGCGGTCGGCTGCTCGCGCCCGGCACACCGCTCGCGCTGCTGGAGATCCCCCGGCTGCACCTGCGCGAGGTGGTGGCGGAGGGCACCTCGGCCGACGTGCTCACCGGCGGCGTCGGCCACCGCCGCGACACCCCGCTGCCCGGCCAGTCCGGCAGCAGCGTGCTGATGGGCAGGGCGGCGGCGTACGGCGGACCGTTCGGCGCGCTCGACCGGCTGCGGCCGGGCGACACCTTCACCGTCACCACAGGACAGGGCCGCCACCGGTTCCGGGTGCTCGACGCCCGCCGCGCGGGCGACCCGGCCCCGGCGCAGCCCGCCGCGGGAGGCAGCCGGCTGGTGCTGGTCACCGCCGACGGCCCCGCGTATCTGCCCAGCGGTGTGCTGCGCGTGGACGCCGACCTGGTGTCGAAGACCGCCGACACCCCCGACGCCGTCATCCGGCCCGGCTCCCTCCCGGCCGACGAGCAGCCGATGGGCACGTCCACCAGCGAGCTGTGGAAGCTCGTGATGTGGCTCCAGGCGCTGCTCGCGGCGTCCGTCGCGGCCGTGTGGGCCTGGCACCGCTGGGGCCGCCACCAGACGTGGATCGTCTTCCTGCCGCTGACCGCCGTCGTCGGCTTCCAGGTCGCCGACCAGGTCACCGGCCTGCTCCCCAACCTCCTCTGACCCGCCCACCGTCCGCCCCGTACTGCCCGAGGTGCCCGCCGTGACCGACATCGCCACCCCCGAAGAGACCACCGTCGCCCTGCCCGCGACCATCCCGCCCGAGACCGCCGTGCCGCGCGGACCGGGCGCCGCCACCCTGGACGCGCGGGGCATCTCCGCCTGGTTCGGCACGCACAAGGTCCTCGACCGGGTCTCGCTGACCATGCCCGCCGGCCGCGTGACCGCCCTGATCGGCCCGTCCGGCTGCGGAAAGTCCACCTTCCTGCGGACCCTGAACCGGATGCACGAGATGATCCCCGGCGCCGCCATGGGCGGCGAGGTCCTGCTCGACGGCGACGACATCTACGCGGCGGGCCGCCCGCTCACCGAGGCCCGGCGGCACATCGGCATGGTGTTCCAGAAGCCGAACCCGTTCCCCGCCATGAGCATCTACGACAACGTGCTGGCCGGACTGCGGCTGACCGGCACCCGCGCCTCGCGGCAGACCAAGGACCTGCTGGTCGAGGAGTGCCTGTCGCGCGCGGGCCTGTGGAAGGAGGTCAGGGACCGGCTGCGGCAGCCCGGCGGCGCCCTGTCCGGCGGCCAGCAGCAACGGCTGTGCATCGCCCGCTCGCTGGCGATCCGCCCCCGCGTGCTCCTGATGGACGAGCCCTGCTCCGCCCTCGACCCGACGTCCACGCGCCGCGTCGAGGAGACCATCAGGGAACTGGCCGACGAGGTCACCGTCGTCATCGTCACCCACAACATGCAGCAGGCCGCCCGCGTCTCCCAGAACACCGCCTTCTTCCTCGCCGAACAGGGCACTCCCGGCGGCATCGTCGAACACGGCCCCACCGAGGCGATGTTCGCCAACCCCCAGGACACCCGCACCGCCGACTACGTCAACGGCCGCTTCGGCTGACCGACCGCGCCGCCCTCGTCGTCACACGCGTCCCGGACCGGATGTTCGCCGCCGTCCCGACGGGCCTGACGCGGTCGCGGGTGACCTGCGCGACCGAACAGCCGCAGTCGCCGGGCGTGCCGACGCCGGTCCGCCCAGCCGCGGGGGCAGGTGGGCGGACCCACGCGTCACGACACGGGGACGTAGACGACCTTGTTCTCGACGAACTCCTTCAGCCCCTCGATCCCGAACTCCGCACCGATACCGGATTCCTTGATCCCGCCGAAGGGCACGTCGGGAAAGCCCCCGACGTGGGTGTTGATCCACACGGTGCCGCTGTCGAGCCTCGCGGCGACCTCGGCCGCGGCCTCGATGTCCGGTCCCCAGACGGAGTTGCCGAGCCCGTAGCCGGTGTCGTTGGCCCGGGCCACCGCCTCGTCGAGATCGGCGTAGCGCAGAAGCGCGCGCACCGGACCGAAGGTCTCGTCCCGCACCAGGGGACTGTCATCGCTGATGTCGCGGACCACGGTCGGCGGGACGAAGTAGCCGGGACGCGGGTCCACCGCCCCGCCGGCGATGACCGTGCCGTCCTTGTGGGCCAGTTCGAGGTACTCCTTGACCCGCTCGAACTGGGCGGCGTTCTGCACGGGACCGAACGCGGGATCGGCCTCGGGGTCGAGGCTGTGACGCAGCTCCTTGGACGTCGCGAGCTCCGCGAAGATCTCGGCGAACCGCTCGTACATCGCGTCGGGGACGAAGATCCGCTTGATGCCCACGCACAGTTGCCCGGCGTAGGAGAACGTCCAGGTGAAGATCTCGGGTGCCACCTTCTCCACGTCGGAGTCGGGCATGATGATCGCCGAGTCGTTTCCGCCGAGCTCCAGCACCACTCGTTTGATCGTCGTGGCCGAGGCTTCCAGGACCTTGCGCCCGGCCGCTGTCGAGCCCGTGAACGACACCATGCCGACGTCCGGGTGGTTGGCCAGCGCGGGGCCGACGCTCTTGTCGGGGCTGTTGTCGCCGAGGATGTTCACGACACCCGCCGGCACGATCTCCCGCAGCAACTCGCCCAGGTACAGGGCGTGCAGAGGCGAGGTCGGCGCGGTCTTGAGGACGGCCGTGTTGCCCGCGAGGATGGCCGGCACGACCTTGTACAGGCTCTGGAAGAGCGGCATGTTCCACGGGACGATCGCGGCGACGACACCGATCGGCTGGTAGTGGCGCTCCACCCTCCATTGCGCGTCCGAGTGCACCACGTCGGGCGAGAGGTCGAGTTCGGCGAAGTGACGGACCCACCTGAGCGTCCAGTCCAGATCCAGCTCACGCAGCATCGGCAGGGGCTTGCCCAGTTCGAGCGCCAGGATGCGCAAGAATTCGTCGTAGTGCTCCTCGACCGCGTCGGCGATCCTCCGTACGACCTCGGCGCGTTCGGCGAACGGCGTCGCGCGCCAGGCCGGGAAGGCGGTCTTCGCGGCCTTGACCGCGAGCTCGAGCTGGCCCTCGTCGGCGGCCGCGGCGGTGGCGATCACCTCCCCGTTCCCGGGGTCGATGATCTGCGAGGCGGCGGCTCCGGGCACCAGCTCGCCGTCGATCAGGTGGGCGAACGTGTGGTGAAGGAGGTTCGTCTCGTTCGAAGGGAAAAGCATCGTTGCTCCTTCTCTGATGGATGTTGCGGTTCCTCGCGGGGTCACGACGTCTCGCTCGGCTCAAGGCGGGACGAAGGCTGCTTGCCGGTGTCCCCGGAGCGCAGGCGGAGCCCGACCGCGGCGACACCGGTCAGGAGAACGGCCGCGATGGACAGGGACGCGGCCAGGGAGCCGGTGGCCTTCCAGGCGGCGCTGACGAGCGCGAAACCCACCGCGTTGGCCACCTGCGTGGTGGTGAGCAGGACACCCGACGCGGCGCCCTCGTCCCCTTCCCGTACACGGGCGAGTACGGAGGCGATGATCGCCGGGTAGGCGAAGCCCATCCCCGCGCCGAAGCCCGCCGTCATCAGCGCGATGACGACCGCTCCCGCTCCGGCAAGCGCGGCGCAGATCGCGGCGACGAGGCTGGCGAACATGACCAGTGAGCCCCACAGCATCGCCGGGGGACCGGTGGGGGCACCGGGCCGACGGGCCGCGAGAGTCGTCGCCATGTACGCCACGCCGAGCGGAAGGTACGCCAGCCCCGCTCCGAGCGCGCCGATCCCGAGCCCCTCCTGCAGGTACAAGGTCATTCCCAGCAAAGTCGCGCTGTTGCCCACGTAGAACGCCACGGTGGCGACGAGCCCGAGCCGGATCGACCTCTGGCGCAGGAGCTGCCTCGACAGCAGCGGAGCGGCGGCCCGGCGCTCAACTCCGGGCATCGCCGTCGCGATCACGGCACCCGCGCCGAGCAGCACCCACGCGATCCAGGGCCAGCCGTGGTCGGGCCCGAGGCCGAGGCCCAGCAGCAACGGGATCAATGCGCCGGCCAGTACGCCGCCCCCGAGCACGTCGACCGGCACCGGCTCGGGCGCGCGCGTCTCCGGGATCGCCCTGGTGACGAGAAGCAGCGCGGCAAGGCCGATCGGCACATTGATCGCGAAGAGCGCACGCCAGCCGACGCCGGCGATGTCCACGGCCAGCAGCCCGCCCCCGATCAGCTGACCGAGCGTCGCGGCAGCGCCGAGCACCGTCGTATAGGCCAGCACCGCACGGCGACGCGGCTCGCCCTCGTACACCGCCTGGATCGTGGCGAGCACCTGGGCCAGCATCACCGCGGCCGCGAAGCCTTGAAACGCGCGCATGGCGACGAGCACCAGGAGGCTGGGAGCGAGTGCGCAGCCCAGGGAGAAGAGCGTGAAGGCCGCCATCCCGATGCCGAACATCAGGCGCCGGCCGAACCGGTCTCCCAGCCGCCCGCCGATCACCAGCGCGGCTCCGTAGGTCACGACGTAGATCGAGAGAACGAGCTGCGTGTCGGCAATCGAGGCTTTCAGGTCCTCGGCGATCGACGGAACACCGACGATCACGATGAAAGAGTCCAGGAATCCCATGAAGGTTCCGGTCAGCAAGACCGGCAGGGCCAACCGATGAGATGTCATGTTTGGCCTTCGCTTTCCGTCCTGAGACTGGCGATCGCGCCTTCTCGGGCACGTGAGATCCCGCCACCTGGCCATCGGACCCCACGGATCACGAACCACCGAGGAACGGCAGGTCGGCGGGGTGATCCGCGGGTCCGATGTCCGCTGTGACGACGTCGCCGTCGAGACTGAGTCGCGGGTCTCGGAATACGGCTACGACGCGACGTCGCGCGCGGGTGAGACGACCGCGCCCAGGCGGGTCAACGACCCCTCGAGCTCGTCGGCGGAGACCATCGGCAGGCGGGGCACCACTGCCGGGTCGGTGACCGCCGCCCAGTCGTAGGTCTGGGTCACCTCGGTGTGGCCCTCGCCGGTCGGGGCGAGCTTCCAGGTGAAGCGGTGACCTTGCGGGCGCTGCCCCGGGTGGCCGGGCGCCCAGGCGATGACACGGTCCTCGGTGAAGGCCACGACGTGGTTCTCGGTCCGGTAGTCACCGAGCTCGCTGTGCATGGCCATGACGAAAGTGTCACCGACGGCGTCCACCGGGCGGGAGGTTTCGGCGTGCCTGAGGCGGCCGGTGGCGTCGAATTCGACGTGGCGCCGGGGGTCGCGCAGCACCGCGAAGATCTGTTCGGCCGGGGCGTGCAGCACTCGGGAGACGGTGGTGTGGGTCGGACCGCCGTCCGTGGTGACCGGGTCCGGGTAGAACCGGGCCCATGCGATCCGTCCGTCGCGGACGGTGAGGATTACCGGGCCGCGCAGTACGACCGTCGCCCCGGTCGGGGCGGTGCCCCGCATCTCCCATTCCGACCACGATTCGTCGCCGTTCTGCGCATGGCGCAGGACCTCGGCCCGTATGTCGGGCAAGCCGGCCAGGATCTTCGTCCAGTTCGCGGCGACCTGGTCGGAGCCGACGAACCCCTCGGCCGGTCGCAGCGGTCGTTCGGCCACGTAGTCGTCGGTGAAGCAGTCGGCGATCCGCTCCGGCACGTGGGAGTTGATCGCTTCGCGTAGTGCGTGGAGGGCCTGGGGGAGCATGCGGCGATCTCCTAGTTCTGGTTCGCTCTGTCACCGTCGAGCATGGAGGTCCGGGGTGCCGCCGGGCGACCTGACACCGCCCGGACACTGCCCGGACGGCGTCCCGGCCCTGACAGGCATAATCGAAGTCATGAACGACTGGCCGGGGCCGAAGACGACCAGCTTCGCGGCCATGCTGCGCGGCCTGCGGGAAGCCCGGTCGCTGACCCAGCAGGAACTGGCCTCCGCCGCGGGACTCTCCGTCGAGGCGGTCAGCGCGTTGGAACGGGGGCGGCGGACCCGGCCCCAGCCGCACACGGTGCGGTCGCTGGCCTCGGCGCTCCAGCTCCGCGAAGCGGACCGCATGGCGCTGCTGGCCATCCTGGGCCGGGCCGGGGACGGGACGTCCGAAATGCCGGCCCGCACGTTGGCACCCCGCCCGCCGTCACCCCCGGCCGTCCCGGTGATCGGGCGGGACGGCGAGGTCGCCGAGATCGTCGCCGCCCTGCGCACCGCGCCGGGCCGGCTGGTGACGCTCACCGGCCCCGGCGGGGTGGGCAAGACCACCGTCGCGCTGGCGGCCGCGGACGCGGTGGCCGCGGACCATCCGGGGGCCGTGTACTTCGCGGACCTGACCGACGTCACCGACCCGGACGACGCCATCGCCGCCGTGTCCCGCTCCGCGGGCTCCCACAGCGACACGGTGACCGGCCTCGCCGCGCACCTCACCGGCACGTCGGCGCTGCTCGTCCTCGACAACCTGGAGCGCGTCACGGCCTGCGGCCCGCAGCTGGCCGAGCTGCTGACGGCATCCCACGACGCGGTGATCCTGGCCACCAGCCGCGTCCCGCTGCGGGTGCGGCGGGAACGTGAGGTGCGCATCGCTCCCCTCGGCCCGGCCGCAGCCGTCCGGCTCTTCGGCGAGCGGCTCACCGCCGCCGGCGCGCCGCCGACCGGGAGCGGGGACGACGGCGCCGTCGCGCTGCTGTGCCGACGGGCCGACGGGCTGCCGCTGGCCATCGAGCTCCTGGCTGCCGCCGCCGCCCGACTCGGACCACGGGAACTGCTCAAGCGGGTCGATCAGCTGGCGGATCTGCCCGCGGCCGGCCCGCGGGACCTGCCGGCGCGGCAACGCACCATGGCGGCCACCGTCGAGTGGAGCTGCCGGATGCTCGGACCCGCGGCCCGGCGACTGCTTCCCCGGCTCGCCATGGTCCCGGGCAGCTTCTCCCTCGACATCGTCGAGGCGGTCGCCGCGCCGGATGCGTCGGACGCGGTGGGGGCGCTCGCCGAGTTGGTCGAGCACTCCCTGGTCACCCGCGGCGCCGACGCGGGACCGGTCGCGCGGTTCCGGCTGCTGGAACCGGTCCGCCGGTACGTGTTCGAGGCACTCGGGCCGAACGACCGCTACCACATCCGTCGGAGCGTGGCCCAATGGGCCTTGCGGGCAGCGCGCGAACAGGGTGCGCGAATCCGTGGCCGCGGCGATTTGACGGCCGTCGTGGAGGTTGAGGCGGATCGCCATGTGCTGCGGCTCGGCTTCGATCACCTCGTCGATTCCCGCAGGCACGACGACGCCGCCGAACTGCTGTGGTCGGTGTGGCTGCCGCTGTGGATGACCGGGCACACCCACGAGGGGCTCGACTGGGCCGACCGCTTGCGTGAGCACGACCTGAGCGAGCGGGGCCGGGCCCGCTGGCTGGTGGCGCGTGCCGGGTTCCACCGCGTCGCCGCGGACCTGTTCGCCACCGCGGAGCGGGCGATGCGGCTGGCCGAGCGGATCGACGACACCTCGCTGGCCGCGGAAGCGGCGATCTTCGCGGCGGCGGCGGCGCTGCGTCTGGAGGACTTCGACGCTTCGGTGTCTTTGCTGGCCAGGGCGGAGGCCCACGTCAAAGCGCGCCTCGACGTCGAACGCGACGTGTGGGCGGCTGTGCACGTGCTCATCGGCCGCGGGGACGGCGCGCTGCTGCGCGGTGACCGGTCCGCGGCGGCGCGGCACTGGCGCGCCGCCGCGGCCACGGCGCGGGAGCTGGGCAGCGAGTTCTCGGTGGCCGCGGTCCTCGCGGAGTGCGCGCAGGCGGCCCGCGGCGAAGGGCGCCTGACCGACGCGGCCTCGATGCTCGCCGTCGCCAGCGAGCTGGGCCCCCAACAGGACGGGTACCGGGCGCGCCTGGCGGGCGTGGCCGCGGCCGTGGCCACGGACCTCGATGACCTGGCGTCAGCGCGGTGGTGGGAGGACGCGGCGGGGCCGGACGCACCTCTGCGGGACACCGATGAGCTGGGCGAGCGATTCCGGGAGCTCGTCCGGCGCGCCGACACCGTCTCGGGCCGGGACTGAGCTGAGCCGTCCGCCCGTACCGGCGGTGTCCGGTCGGTGTCCGGAGGTTTCCCGCGAGGGGGCGGCGGGATTCGAGACCGTCGACGGCGCCGGGGAGCCGCGCCCCCTCGGACCGCGTACGGCCGACGTCAGATGAGGATCACGATCTTTCCCCGCACATGTCCGCGCTCGGAGAGGGCATGGGCCCGCGCGATCTCCTCCAGCGGGAAGGTCCGTTCGACGCGCGGTGCGTACCGGCCCTGCTCGCCGAGCGCGGCCGCTTCGGCGAGAAGCGTGGAATCGTTCACCGCGTTGGCCATACGGACCCCCAGACGTTCCGCGTTCGCGTAGTCGGCGACCGTCAGCACGCGGGCGGGGTCGCCGGCGATCTCGATGAGGTCGGGGAGGGAGCCGGAGGCGGCGGCGTCGAGCACGAGGTCGACCCCGTTCGGGGCCAGGTCGGCGAGACGTTCCGACAGGCCGGCACCGTAGGTGGTGGGAAGGGCTCCGAGTGAGGTGAGGAAGGCGTGGTTGCGCTCACTGGCGGTTCCAATCACGGTGGCTCCGAGGGCGACCGCGATCTCGACCGCCGCGCCGCCGACGCCTCCGGCGGCGCCCTCGACGAGCAGGGTGCGCCCCGCGAGCGGGCCGAGCGCCTTGAGCCCGCTCAGCGCCGTCACGGACACCAGACCCGCCCCGGCCGCCTGCTCGTCGGTCCAGGCGGCGGGCGCGGGCGCCCACGCCGAGAGCACGGCCAGCTCCGCCGTCGCCCCCGTGACTCCGCCCAGCCCGAAGACGCGGTCGCCCACGCTCACTCCGGTGACGCCCTCCCCGATCATGTCCACCAGGCCCACGGCGTCGCGGCCAGGTATCGCGGGCAGGTCCACTGGGAGTACGTCGCGCACCTCCCCGCTGCGCACTTTCCAGTCGACGGGGTTGACGCTGGCCGCCACGACGGCGACGCGGATCTCTCCGGGACCCGGCAGCGGGTCCTGGACCTTCTCGACCGTGAGGGTCTCCGTACCGCCGTACTCGTGGTACCGGGCTGCGCGCATGATGTCCTGCCTTGTTCGTCCCGACGGCTTGGTGTGCCTTGACATCGACCAGGCTAAAACCTGACATCAGTGTCAGAGGCAAGTCGGGCAGTCAAGGGGCAGAGCGCGCGTAGGCCCGCGGTGTGGAGCCACGGACGGTGACCAGACCCTTGACGACCTCGTCTTCGGTGATCTCCGGGTAGGCGTCCGGCCGGGCGACAGAAAGCCAGGGTCCGCGAGCTAGGACCGCGCGGCGGCGTTCTCGCCGAGGTCCAGGTGGTCCGGGCGATGCGGCAGCGTACGGGCGCCGGTGGTACGGAGCCCGTCGAGGGCGAGTTCGAGGTAGCGGCGCCACGCCTGGGGCTGTGCGGCCAGCAGGGGCGCCGCCGTCTGATGGATGCCCGCGAGGAGCAGCACGATGTCCGTTCCCGTGACGTCCCCGCGGACGGTGCCCTGCTCCTGCGCCCTGGCCGTGAGCACGTCGGCCGCGTCGCGAAGGCGGCCGATCCCGTCCCGCACCCCGGCGTGATCCAGCGAGGGCCGTCCGATCACTTCACAGAAGGCGCGGTCGGCGGCCAGCGCCCCGACGCCGTCGGCCATGAACTCCGCCAGTGCCCGCGCCGCGTCGTCCGCGTCGGCGAGGCGCTCCGCCGTGCCGGTCAGCCGGTCGAGAAGTCGCAGCATGATGGCCGCGAGCAGGTCCTCCTTCGAGGCGAAGTGCCGGAACACGGTGCCTTTGGCGAGGCCGGCACGCTGGGCGATCTCGCCCATCGACACATCCGTGCCCCGCTCGGCGAACGCCTCCGTCGCGGCCTGGAGCAGCAGACGCCGGTTGCGGACCATGTCCGCCCGCCGACCTGCGGTCTCTGTCGTCTCGCTCATGCGTACTCCCTGGTCAGGAGGTCCAGCCTACCAGCAAGGTGACCGCCGGGTCAGCTTAGGTGTACGGTCAATATGACCCGGCGGTCACCTTCTGTCGGGCTGGCCGCGCCGTCGCCATGACGCCTCGCGGATCACCGCCGCTTCATCACGCGCCGTCTTCGCGGCGCACCACCGGAGGAAGACATGAACAGCACCCTTGACGGCAGGACCGCACTGGTCACCGGCGCCTCCTCGGGCATCGGCCGGGCCACCGCGCTCGCCCTGTCGAAGGCGGGCGCCCGGGTGGCTGTCGGAGCGCGCCGGGCGGACCGTCTGACGTCGCTCGCGCGGGAGGCGCCGGGTGAACTCCTGGTCCTGGAGCTCGACGTCACCGACCGTCAGTCCGTACAGGACGCGGTCGCGGCCACCGTCGACCGCTTCGGCGCCCTCGACGCCCTCGTGAACAACGCGGGCGTCATGCTCAACGGACCGATCCTGAACGCGGACACCGCCGAGTGGCGCCGCATGGTCGACACCAACCTGCTCGGATCGATGTACACCGCCCATGCCGCCCTGCCCCACCTGCTGGAAAGCAGGGGCGCCGTGGTCCAGATCTCCTCGACCTCCGGGCGCACCGCGTCGGCGGGCGGCGGTGTGTACGCCGCCACCAAGTTCGGCGTCACCGCCTTCGCCGAGTCGTTGCGGCAGGAAGTCACCGCCCAGGGCGTACGGGTGATCGTCGTCGAACCCGGAATGGTCGCGACCGAACTGCTCACCCACATCACCGACCCCGCCCTGCGGGACTACGCCAAGACCTATGCCGAATCGATGCGGACGCTCAACGCCGAGGACATCGCCGACGCCGTCCTGTACGCGCTCACCCAGCCCGACCACGTCGCGGTCAACGAGATCCTGATCCGACCGACCGATCAGACCCGCTGATTCGGACGAGGAGTTGAGCCCGGTGTCCTCGCCGGTCGGCGGCCGCGTGGCGTGGTGGGCGAGTTCGAGGGCGAGGCGGGCAAGCATGCGGGACGGCCGGCCGTAGATGGCCGGATCCAGCCAGCATCAACCGGACTTCCCGGACATGAGGGCGGTGGCACACCGCCTGCCGCGTCACCGGTTCGACGGAAGCGCTGAAAGGGCCGACCTGCGGAAATATCCTGGGACGAGCCGAAGGGTCCGTTCGGATAGGAGTGCCCCCGGCAGGACTCGAACCTGCGGCCAAGCGCTTAGAAGGCGCCTGCTCTATCCACTGAGCTACGGGGGCCGGACAGTGGCCGCGGCTGTCTCCGCCCCTGGGTGGTTCCGTGACCTTGTACCGAGGTCAAGGATAGGGCGCTACATGCCTGCCGCCGGTTGCTTCACCCGCGTGACACGTTGTGGAGGTTCGGTGAAGTGGTCCGATAATCGCAGGCATGTGCAGAACGTGCATCGCTTTTGACGCCTCGGATCGCTGCTGTTGTGCACTCGTTATGCCGATGGCTCATTCTGCCCCATCGACACCATGGGCCGCCCCATTTCATGTAGTGCGGGCCGAATGGGGTGATTTACCCGAAATACGCTTCAAAAATGCTCCAATATGGGGCATTCTGCGGGTGTGGCGATCTTGGACGTACGGCCCGAGCTGCTCGACGCGCTGTCCGCGCTGCGCGACCGCGTCGACGCCGCACGCTTCCCCTTCCCACTGCGCGGAGCCGCCCGCGCCCGGCGTACCCGACAGGAGTTGCTCGCCCAGCTCGACGACTACCTGGTGCCCCGGCTGAAGGCGCCCGAGGCCCCTCTGCTGGCCGTCGTGGGCGGTTCGACGGGCGCGGGCAAGTCGACCCTCGTCAACTCCCTTGTCGGCCGCCGCGTCAGCGAATCCGGGGTTCTCCGGCCGACCACCCGCACCCCGGTGCTGGTCTGCCACCCCGAGGACCGCGCCTGGTTCGCGGACCCGCGCGTCCTGCCGGGCCTCAACAGGGCCTGGGCGGTACGCCAACGGGTGGGTCCGGGCGGCGCGGCCGGGGGCGGCAGGCCGGGCCGGGGCGACAGCGGGGACCGGAACGGCGACCGGAACGACGACCGGCGCGGCCGGGGCGACCGCACCGACCGCGGCGAATCCGGACGCGCCGAACTGCGCCTGGAGACCGACGACAGTCTGCCCCGCGGCCTCGCGCTCCTGGACGCCCCCGACATCGACTCCCTCGTCACCCGCAACAGGGAACTGGCCGCCGAGCTGATCTGCGCCGCCGACATCTGGGTCCTGGTCACCACCGCCTCCCGCTACGCCGACGCCCTGCCCTGGCATCTGCTGCGCACCGCCAAGGAGTACGACGTCACGCTCGCCACCGTCCTCGACCGCGTCCCGCACCAGATCGCGGACGACGTCGGCAGGCACTACGCGGCGCTGCTCGGCAAGGCGGGCCTGGGCGACGTACCCCGCTTCACCGTTCCCGAACTGCCCGAATCCGCGGGCGGCGGCGGCCTGTTGCCGCAGACCGCGGTGGCCGCGCTGCGGGAATGGCTCGCGCACTGCGCCCAGGACCCGGCCGCCCGCCAGCACGCCGCCCAGCGCACCGCCGTCGGCGTACTGGACTCCCTGCGCGGCCGGTTGCCCGCCCTCGCCTCCGCCTCCGCCGCCCAGCACGCCGCCGCCGTACGCCTGGCGCGCGGCGCGGAGGACGCGTACGAACAGGCCGGGGAGCGGATCGACACCGCGATCGGCGCGGGCGTCCCGCTGGCCGGTGAGGCCCTCGCGCACTGGCAGGGCTACCCCGCGTGCGGCCCCGACGCCCTCCAGCACGCGCTCGCCGAGGAGTTCGCGGCCCTGCTGCGGACCGAGACCGACGCCGCCGACGAACGCGTCGTCGCCAACTGGCAGCGCGACCGCGCCGGATCGGCGCTGCTCGGCGAGCCCTCCGCGCGGCCCGACCGCGACCGCGTCGCCGTCGCCGCCCGGATCGACAAGGGCGTACGCCGCTGGCGCCGCGGTCTGACCGAACTGTCCTACGCGCAGGCGCGGGCCGCCCGCGACGCCGACCGGCCGCCCGTCGACCCCGAGGACGTGGCCGCGCTGCTGGCGACCGCGCTGCTCGGCGGCAAGCGCGGGAGCGCCGCGGGTGAGCGCCTGGCCGAGACCGTCGGCGTACAGGCCGCGCTGCGGCTGCGCGACACCGCGCGCGACCGGCTGGACGACGCCGTCGCAGGGCTGCTGCGCGCCGAGCGGGACCGGCGGCTGGCCCCGGTCGACGGCTACGACGTGACCGCGCGGCAGCAGGCGTCGCTGATCGCGGCGCTGTCCGTACTCCAGAGGGAAAGGTGACCACGGTGGCCACGACGACCGGCAGTTCGGCACGATCGGCGGCGAGCGGGTCCACGGACGCGGCGGGGGACGGGCCGGGACGTGTCCCGGGCCCGTCGTCCTCCGCGCTGTCCGCTTCTCCGTCCGCCGCTTCTTCGTCCGCCGTCTCTTCGTCGGTCGCTCAGGGGCGGGGGAGCGCTACGGACGCGCTGACCGTGCGGGTGGACGCGCTCGGCGAGTTGCTGGGGCTGTCCAGGACGCGGATCAGCCCGGACGCGCTGGCCGAGACCGGCGAGCTGCTGGAACGCCTGGGCGAGCGGCGGCGGTTGTCGCTCGACCACACGGTGGTGGCGCTGGCCGGGGCGACCGGCAGCGGGAAGTCCACGCTCTTCAACGCCCTGGCGGGGCTCGCGCTCTCCGAGACCGGCGTACGGCGGCCGACCACCGCGAAGCCGGTCGCCTGCGCCTGGCAGCCGGAGCGGGCGGCCGGGCTGCTCGACCGGCTGGGGATCGCACCGCAGGACCGTTACGCCAGGCGCGGCGCGCTGGACGCGGCGGGGGAGTGGCCGGGGGACCTGTCGGAGGAGCTGTCGGGGACCGAGGGCGCCTTCGCCGCCGACGGCGCCACCGGGGGCGCGGAGAGCCTGGACGGGCTCGTCCTGATCGACCTGCCCGACCACGACTCGGCCGCGACCGGCCACCGCGATCAGGTGGACCGGCTGCTGGGCCTGGTGGACGTCGTCGTCTGGGTGCTCGACCCGGAGAAGTACGCCGACGCGGCCCTGCACGAGCGCTATCTGCGCCCGCTGTCCGGGCACGCCGACGTGACCGTGCTGGTGCTCAACCAGATCGACCGGCTGCCCGGCGACTCGGTCGACCTGGTCCTCGACGACCTGCGGCGGCTGCTGGACGAGGACGGCCTCGCGGTCGGCGAGCACGGCGAGGACGGCGCCGTGGTGCTCTCCGCGTCCGCGCTGACCGGCGAGGGCGTCGCGGACCTGCGCGCCGTACTGGCCCAGCTCGTCACCGACCGCGCGGCGGCCGGAAGGCGGCTGGCGGCCGACATGGACCGCACGGCGAGCAGGCTGCACCCGCTCTACGTCGGCGAGGGCGGCGCCGGGCTCACGGACTCGGCGCGCGAGGAATTCGTGGACCGGCTCGCGGACGCGGTGGGCGCGGCCGGGGCAGGACAGTCGGCGGAACGGGACTGGGCCGGAGCGGCGGAGGGGGCCTGCGGTACGCCGTGGGGCCGGCTGATCGGTGAACGGGCCGCGGTCGGCGCCGGTTCCCGCGGTGAGCGCCCGGCGCAGGGTTCACCCGTACGAGCGACCCGTACGGGCGGCGGCGGGCTGTCCGCGTCCCGGCCGGTGGTCGACGAGGCGGTGCGCGGCGTGGCGGCCGACGCGTCCCGCGGGCTGCCCGCGCCCTGGGCGCAGGCGGTACGTGACGCGGCCCGGCGCGGCGGTGACGGGCTGCCGGAGGCGCTGGACGGCGCGGCGGCGCGGGCGCGGCCGGGGGCGCCGGAGCGGCCCGGCTGGTGGTCGGCGGCCGGTGGCGCGCAGTGGCTGCTGATGGCGCTGGCCGTGGCCGGCGCGGTCTGCCTGATCTCGGTCGCGGTGGGCTCGCTCGATCTGACGTGGTGGCTGCCGGTCGTGATGATCGCGGTCGGCGGACTCGGCGGCCCGGCCCTCGCCGGTGCCTGCCGGTTCGCGGCGCGCGGGCCCGCCCGGCGGTACGGCCAGGCCGCCGAGCGGCGGCTGCGGGACGCGGCGGCGGACTGCGGCAGGGCCCGGGTGCTCGAACCGGTGGCGGCCGAATTGATGCGGTACCGCGAGGTGCGCGAGCAGTACGCGGTGGTCGCCGGGGCGCATTCCGCGCACGCGGCGCATTCCGTCCGCACTTCTCTGGGAGACCACTCGTCCGAGTGACGAAGTTATCCACAACCGGCCGGTAATCCACAGATTCCGGCCGGTTTCTCCATGCCTGGTCGAATTCCTGCACGATGTCCTTACGGCGTCCCGCGGGGGGCGCGATCGGCAGGGAGGGCAGAGAAATGAACGAGACGCTTGTGACCGTGGTGGGAAATGTGGCCACCGAGCCGGAGACCCGGCAGACCGCGACCGGTGTGGCCGTCACCCGCTTCCGGCTGGCGACCACCTCGCGCCGGTGGGACGCCGAGCGCGGCGCGTGGACGGACGGGGCCACGAGCTTCTACACGGTGTGCGCGTGGCGGACGCTGGCCTGGCATGTGAAGGAATCGGTCGGAGTCGGTGAACCCTTGCTCGTCCAGGGGCGGTTGAGGATCCGTGAGGAGGAGCGTGAGGGTCGGCGCTATCTGACCGCGGAGATCGAGGCGGTGGCGGTCGGGCACGACCTGGCGCGGGGCGTCTCGCGGTTCAGCCGGGTCGCGGCGAGCATGACCGGGGCGGGGGCCGCGTCCGCGTCCGGAGCGGCGGGGGCCGTGGTGGGGAATGCGGCCGGGAACACGGCCGGGAACGCGGTCGAGACGCCGCCGGTGGTCGCCCGGCCGGATCCGGCGCCGCCCGTTCCCGCGGCGGCGCCCTGAGTATCCGGAGTATCCGCTTTCGGCGGCATTTCCCGGGATGAATTCTGTCGATGACTTATCGACAAACACGGAATCATGCAATTGTGCCGATAACGATTGGGATTCGAAAAGGCGCTGCGGGGACTCTCTTGGTGAGCGTGTGACGCCTGGTTCCTAGGATCTCCTCGTTCAGCACGCACGGGGGCCGGAACTGCGCAGGCAAGGCGATCCTCTGAACGACCAACGCGCCTTGCCCGGAGGGGAAATCCATGTTCAAGACCTACAGGCGGGGCGCCGCCCGCCTCGCGGCGGCCGGCATTGCCACGGGCCTGCTCGCGGCGGGCGTGATGGCGGGCGCGGGCGCGGCCGTCGCCGCCCCGAACGACGGCACGACGCCGTCGGCCACGGGCGCCACCGCCGTGCTCGGCGGCATCGAGAAGGACAAGGCCGACCAGGCCGTCGTCAACCCCGGTGCCAAGGACGAGTACGACGTCACCGCCGGACTCTTCTCGATGGCCGTGACCGGTGGCGGCACCATCGAGACGTACTGCATCGACTTCAATCACCACACCGTCGACAAGGCGACCTACAACGAGGTCACCTGGGACAACTCGACGCTGAAGGACAACAAGGACGCGGGCAAGATCGCCTGGATCCTCAACAACTCCTACCCCAAGGTCGACGTGGCGGGCGTCACGGACACCCTCAAGGCCGCCGGGGTCACCCTCGACCACCCGCTCACGCCGGGCCTGGCCGCGGCCGGTACGCAGGTGGCGATCTGGCACCTGTCCGACCCGGGGGTGAACGTGCAGGCCAAGGACAGCGACGCCACGGCGCTCGCGGAGTACCTGGACAGCCACGCGCAGACCCTTGAGGAGCCCAAGCCCTCGGTGACGCTCGACCCGCCCGCCGTCTCCGGCAAGTCAGGCGACCGGCTCGGTCCGGTGACCGTGCACACCACCGCCGACGCGGTCGACGTCAAGCTCGGCGCCGACGCCCCGGCGGGCGTCAAGATCGTCGACAAGGACGGCAAGGCGATCAGCGGTCCGGTCAAGAACGGCACCGCGCTCTACTTCGACGTCCCCGCGGGCACCGCGGACGGCACCGCCCCGGTGACCGTCGCGGCCACCACCGAGATATCCGTCGGCCGTGCCTTCTCCGCCACGGACACCTCCAGCCAGTCGCAGATCCTCGCCGGTTCGCAGAGCACCACCGTCACCGCGGCGGCGACCCTGTCCTGGGCCAAGAAGGGCCCGATCCCGGCGCTGTCCGCGCAGGTCGTCTGCGCCAAGAACGGGGTCGACGTCACCGCCGCCAACCAGGGCGACGAGGACTTCACCTTCGAGCTCGAAGGCAAGAGCTACACGGTCGCGCCCGGCAAGTCCCAGACCGTCACGGTTCCCGTCCAGGAGGACCAGAAGTACAAGATCGACATCACCCTGCCCAACGACCAGGTGAAGACCTTCGAGGGCGTCCTGGACTGCAAGACCGCCACCACCCCCGGCCCCACCCCGACGGCCACCCCCACCAACGCCCCCAGCCCCGCCACCTCCGGCAGCACCACGGGCGGCACCGATCTCGCCGAGACCGGTAGCAGCAGCGCCACCCCGATGATCGCGGGCATCGCCATCGCCCTCGTCGTCCTCGGCGGCGCCGCCGCCTTCTTCTTCCGCCGCAAGAAGAACACCCCCACCGCCTGACCCGGGGCGCCCCACCGCGAACGGGTCCTGCCGCACCGGAGGGTGCGGCAGGACCCGTTCGCACACCCGCCCCCGTCCGGTCCGCGCCGCCTACCGCGACGCTCGCGCGAATATCGGCTTCCGCCGGCGCTCAGCAGGCACGCGAGACGTACACGACGTACACGTGGTCAGAACCTTCTTCGTCAGCGTGCTGATGCTGGGCGGCCTCGTGCTGACCCACCGGGAGGCCAAGCGCCGGGCGGGCGCCGGGCGGGGGTGGGGGAGGGACCCGTTCGCACGGATGGGTGGACGTACGGCAAGATGGGGTGTATCTGCCCTCACGCGGCGGTGCCGCACTGTGGCCCTACTCGATTGCCGGACGGTTTCTCTTGGCTGAGTTCATTTACACCATGCGCAAGGCCCGCAAGGCCCACGGCGACAAGGTGATCCTCGACGACGTGACGCTGAGCTTCCTGCCGGGAGCGAAGATCGGCGTCGTCGGGCCGAACGGCGCCGGTAAGTCGACCGTCCTGAAGATCATGGCGGGCCTGGAGCAGCCGTCGAACGGTGACGCGTTCCTGTCGCCCGGCTTCTCGGTGGGGATGCTGCTCCAGGAGCCGCAGCTCGACGAGTCCAAGACCGTGCTGGAGAACGTGCAGGACGGCGCCGCCGACACCATGGCGAAGCTCACGCGGTTCAACGAGATCGCCGAGCTGATGGCGACCGACTACTCCGACGCGCTGCTGGACGAGATGGGCAAGCTCCAGGAGCAGCTCGACCACGCAAACGGCTGGGACCTGGACGCGCAGCTCGAACAGGCCATGGACGCCCTGGGCTGCCCGCCCGGCGACTGGCAGGTCACCACGCTCTCCGGCGGCGAGAAGCGCCGCGTCGCGCTCTGCAAGCTGCTGCTCGAAGCGCCCGACCTGCTGCTCCTCGACGAGCCCACCAACCACCTGGACGCCGAGTCGGTGAACTGGCTGGAGCAGCACCTGGCGCAGTACGCCGGCACCGTCGTCGCCGTCACCCACGACCGGTACTTCCTGGACAACGTGGCCCAGTGGATCCTGGAGCTGGACCGCGGCCGGGCGCACCCCTACGAGGGCAACTACTCCACGTACCTGGAGAAGAAGGCGGCCCGCCTGAAGGTCGAGGGGCAGAAGGACGCCAAGCGCGCCAAGCGCCTCAAGGAAGAGCTGGAGTGGGTCCGCTCCAACGCCAAGGGCCGTCAGGTGAAGTCCAAGGCCCGCCTGGCCCGTTACGAGGAAATGGCCGCCGAGGCCGACAAGGTGCGGAAGCTGGACTTCGAGGAGATCCAGATCCCGCCGGGCCCGCGCCTGGGCTCCATCGTGGTCGAGGTCAACAACCTCTCCAAGGCGTTCGGCGACAAGGTGCTGATCGACGACCTGTCGTTCACGCTCCCGCGCAACGGCATCGTCGGCGTCATCGGCCCGAACGGCGCGGGCAAGACCACGCTGTTCAAGATGATCCAGGGCCTGGAGACCCCGGACTCCGGCTCCATCAAGGTCGGCGAGACGGTCAAGATCTCCTACGTCGACCAGAGCCGCGCCAACATCGACCCCAAGAAGACGCTGTGGGCCGTCGTCTCCGACGAGCTGGACTACATCAACGTCGGCCAGGTCGAAATGCCGTCCCGCGCCTACGTCTCGGCCTTCGGCTTCAAGGGCCCGGACCAGCAGAAGCCCGCGGGCGTGCTCTCCGGCGGTGAGCGCAACCGCCTCAACCTGGCGCTCACCCTCAAGGAGGGCGGCAATCTGCTGCTCCTCGACGAGCCCACCAACGACCTCGACGTCGAGACCCTGTCGTCGCTGGAGAACGCCCTGCTGGAGTTCCCCGGCGCGGCCGTCGTGATCTCCCACGACCGGTGGTTCCTCGACCGGGTGGCGACGCACATCCTCGCGTACGAGGGCGAGAGCCGCTGGTACTGGTTCGAGGGCAACTTCGAGTCGTACGAGAAGAACAAGGTGGAGCGGCTCGGCGCCGACGCGGCCCGGCCGCACCGCGCCACGTACAAGAAGCTGACCCGCGGCTGAGGGCACGGTATCTGTGATGGCACGGCACATCTTCCTCTGCCCGCTGCGCTGGGCGGACATGGACGCCTTCGGGCACGTCAACAACGTGGTCTTCCTGCGGTATCTGGAAGAGGCGCGGATCGACTTCATGTTCCGGCTGGCGCCGGGCGAGGGAAGCGTGTCGTTCACCGGCGGGTCCGTCGTGGCCCGCCACGAGATCGACTACCTGCGTCCGCTGGTGCACCGGCACGAGCCGGTCACCGTCGAGACGTGGGTCTCGGACATCAGCGCGGCGTCGCTGACCGTCCACTACGAGGTCAAGGACGGCGAGACGGTGTACGTGCGGGCCTCCACGGTCGTCGTCCCGTACAACCTCGCCGCCGGACGGCCGCGGCGGATCACCGCGGAGGAGAAGCTGTTCCTCCAGCGGTATCTGGACGGGGCCGTCACCGTATGACCGCTCCCGCGCGGTCGACGCTGACGCTGGCGCGAGCGGGGGAGGCGGCCGATCTGGCCGCCTTCCTCGGCCGGCTGATCCGCTGGGACAAGGCGGCGGTCGTACGGCTCAGGTCCGCCGAAGGGGAGGCCGCCCTCGGGGTCTTCGGCCACCCGCCCTTCGGGGGCGTCCTCGCGGTCCGCACCGCGGCGCTGGCCGAGGACGGGGTCGGGGCGGCGATCGACGCGACCGTGTCGGCCGGGCAGCTCCTCGACGCCGTGCCTCCTCCGGAGGGGGGCGAGTTGGTGCTGCCCGGGTCCGTCACCGGCCCCTCCTGGGCCGGGCTGCTGCCGCCGCGCGGTGGCTGGCTGCGGGTCACCGAGGTTGACGGTGACGCCGTGCGGGCGGCTGCCGCCCGTGTGATCGGGGAATTCCGTACGCGTACGGAGGAGTTGGGCGAGGCCGGGCGTACGCGGGCCGGACTCGACGCGCTCGCCGAGGAGTTGTGGGCTCGGCCGCTTCCCGGTACCGGCTTGCCCTTGCGGGCGGTGCACGCCGCCCATGCCCTCGGGTTTCTGCGGGGAGCCGAGGACGCCGTGCTTCTGTCGGCCGGGCCCTGGCTGCGGCTGCGCACCGCGCTCGGTTCCGTGGCCGTACGCGCTGCCGCGCCGGCCTCCGGTCTGACCGTCACTCCGGCCTAGGGCCTGTCCGTCTTTTTTCCCACCGCCCACCCGTGCAGATGCTTCCACCCCTGCGGGTGCCCCCCCCGTGGACCCTCCTTCCCGCCGTCGGCGGGTGCCGTGCCGCGTTCGGCCCCAGGGTGCTCGTCGTCGCGGGTGCGGGCGTGGGTGGCCGTCAGCCGTCCTGGGGCTCCTCCGTCCGCTGAGGGGGTTGGGAGGGGTCGGGCCAGAGGGAGATGTGGTCGGGTTCGAGTTCGAGGAGGACGCGGGAGCGGATGGAGAGGGAGTCGGTGTAGTCGCGGGGGAGTTGGAGGCGGCCGGCGCGGTCGACGGTGGCGTATTCGCGGGCCACGACGGACTCCTGGCCGTGTTCGTCGACCTCGGTGTGGCGGACGACCTCGGAGGCGGTGCGGCCGTCGCGGATGGCGACGGTGCGGCGGACGGCGTTGGCGACGGCGTGGTCGTGGGTGACGACGACGACCGTGGTGCCCAACTCCTCGTTGGCGGTGCGGAAAGAGGCGAAGACCTGCTCGGCGGTGGCGGAGTCGAGTTCGCCGGTGGGCTCGTCGGCGAGGACGACGGACGGGCTGTTGGCCAGGGCGACGGCGATGGCGGCGCGCTGCTGCTCGCCGCCGGACATCTGGCCGGGGTGCCGGTCGTGGCAGTAGCCGACGCCGAGCATGCCGAGCAGTTCGGTGGCCCGCGCGGTGCGCTGCCGCTTCGTGCGCAGCCCGCCGGTGCGGCCGGCGAGCTGCATCGGCAGGACGACGTTCTGCGCGGCCGTGAGGTACGGCAGCAGATTGCGGCCGGTCTGCTGCCAGACGAACCCCACCACCTCCCTGCGGTACCGCAGCCGCGACGCGGCGTCCATCGCCAGCAGGTCGTAGCCGCCGACGGACGCGGCGCCCGCCGTCGGCACGTCGAGCCCGGCCAGGATGTTGAGCAGCGTGGACTTCCCGCTGCCCGACGCGCCGACCAGGGCCATCAACTCGCCCTTCCCGACGAGCAGATCGAGCCCCTGGAGAGCCTGCACCTCCACCCCGTCCGCGGTGAAGATCCGCACCAGCCGGTCGCAACTGATCAGCGCGTCCTTGCCGTACGCGGGCCGCTCCCGCCGCTCGGCGACCGCCCGCTCCAGATCCGCGAGACTGCTGACGGGAGCGCGGTCAGGTCCCGTCACCGGACCCGGCACCGCTCCGCGCACCTCGCCGCCCGCTTCGCCCGTCATACCCGGTCCCCCACTCTCAACTCCGCGCTCTCCCGCCGCCGTCCGCTCACCCACACCTGGATCAGCAGCACCGCACAGGCCAGTATCAGCAGCCCCGCCGACGGCAGGGCAAGGGACCACGGATCGGCCCGCAGACCGAGCCCGAAGTCGGCCGGTTCCACGCCCTGTTCGCCGCCGCCGAAGGTGAGCGCCCGCAGATCGACGCCCGGTCCGAGCAGCGGGACCACCGCCAGGCCCACCAGGACACCGCCGACGGCGGCGAGCAGCGCCTGCGGCAGCATCTCCAGCAGCACCAGCCGCCGCGACTGCCGCCGCGTCATGCCCATGGTGCGCAACCTGGCCAGCAGCGTGGCCCGTTGCGGCGCGGCCTGGAGCAGCGACAGCAGCAGGGCCAGCGCGCTGAAGGCGGCGCCCGCCGCGACCGCCGCCAGATAGACCGAGCGCGCGCCGCGCTGCAAGGGGAAGTCGCCCAGCCGGGAACGCTGTTCGCCGCGCGTCAGCACCGTCACGAAGGACGCGGGCTCCTTGGCGACCGCGCGCAGCGCCCCGCCGTCGATGTGACTGCCCGGCGCGTTCATCGCCAGCAGCACCGTAGGACCGCTGTACTGGCTGTACGCGGCCAGGTCCGGGTGTCTGGCGGCCAGTTGCGCCGCGGAGACGATCACGAACTCGGCGCCGGGCGCGGCCGGGGTGCTGGTCAGGACGGCCGCGGTCCTGACGGTGACGGCGCCGACGGCGGCGTCCACCCGGGCCGTTCCGTCGCCGAGCAGCGAGGCGAGACCGGGGCTGAGCACGGCGGGCAGCGTCCCCCGCCCCGGATCGTGGCCGAACGCCTGCGCGGGGAAGGCGGGCAGCCCGATGTCGTGGGTCAGCCGCGCGTACGCGGCCGGGTCGACGATCACCAGCGAGTAGGACAGGCCGAAGGGCGCGGTCGGGCTGTTCGGCTCAACGCGGGCGGTGACGACCCGGCCGACGCCGGGCACCTTCTTCCGTACCTCGTCGGGCAGTTGGCGGGGGAGCCCGAAGCGGGAGTCGACCCGCGCGTCCGCGCCGACCAGGACGCTCGCCGCCCGGTCCCTGCCGTGGTCGATACCGGCCAGCACCGAGCCGCCGAAGGACGCCACGGTCAGGGCCACCAGCAGCGCCAGCAGCGGCAGTTGGCTGGTGGCGGGGGAGCGGCCCGCGCGGGCCAGGCCCAGATGGGTGACCGCGCCGGGCAGCCGGGCCGCGGGGCGCGCCAACAGCCGTAGCGGCAGCGGATACACGCGCAGCAGCACCAGCGCCGCCGCGACGGCGACCAGCACGGGGGCCGCCGCCAGATACGGGTCGCCGCCGCTGTCGGCGCCGCGCCGCCGCAGGGTCAGTACGGCGCCCACGACCAGGACGGTGACGGTCAGTTCCGCGACCAGTCTGCGGCGCGACGGCCGGGCAGCGGTGACGTCCTCGCGGCCTGCCGCGCGTGGCCGCCGGGCCGCCGCCACGGCCCGGACCGGCAGCGCCAGCGCGGCGACCGCGGTGACCGCCGCGCCCAGCAGCAGCGACGTGCCGTAGCGCGAGGCCGGCAGCGCCAGCAGCGCCAGGGCGACGCCCAAGGCGCCGCCCGGCACGGCGGCGGCCGTCGTCTCGCCGAGCAGCCGACGGAAGACGCCGCGCAGGGCGGCGCCGCGCGAGCGCAGCAACGCGATCTCACCGCGCCGACGCTCGGCGGCGAGGCCGCCCGCCATCAGCAGCACCGCGAACGCGGTCGTGCCGACGCCGACCGCCGCGATCAGTACCAGCGGCGACACCGCCCGCCGGTCGTCGGAGTAGCCGTCCAGCACGGTGCCGAGGCCGCCGGTGAGCCGGATGTCGGGGTCGGTGGCCTGCTGCAGGGCCACCGAGTCGGGCCCCGCGTTGAAGGACGCCAACTGCCTTTGCAGCGCGGGCACATCGTGCGCGGCCAGGCCGTCGGTGGCCAGCGGGTGGTGCCAGTACCGGGTCACCAGCGTGCCCAGCAGCGGCATCGAGCGCGCGGCCGTACGGTCGACGAGCAGCGAGAAGTGCCAGTACGTCTTGGGCTCGCTGCCCGGCGGGGTCGGCGGCGCGGACAGCTGCGGGGTCAGCAGGTCGCTGTTCTCGGTCCAGAAGTCGTCGGCGGGGTCACGGGGCGCGACGATGCCCGAGATCCGGACGGTCAGCGCGGTCGCGGTGCGGCCGTGCAGGTGCACGGTCTGACCGACCGTGAGACGCATGACCTCGGCGGTCCGTACGGTGACGGCGGCCTCGACCGACAGCGGCGCCGGAACGCCCCCGTCCGGCGCGGGAGCCGGCAGCCGCCCGGCGACCAGGCGGCCGTGCCCGGCCAGTCCCGCCTGCGCCACCAGGCTGGCGGCCGGGAAGAGTTCGGAGGTACGGGGCAGCCCCTGGTCGGGCACCGGCGCCTCCGAGGCGCGCACCCCGATGACGGACCGGTCCTTCCGCAGCCGCAGCGGCGGCTTCGCCATCCGCTGGAAGACCGTCTCCACATGGTCGACGGCGGTGGGGTCCAGCAGCTCGGTCGTCGTGAACTCGGGCCTGTAGGGGCCGGTCAGGCTGACACCGCGGTCGAGCGGCGCCGCGTCCCGAACGGCCTGCCGCAGCGCGGTGTCCTCGTAGCGGTCGACCGCGCGGGGGAGCGCCGCGGCGAGGAAGGCGGTGACCAGGACCAGGACGGCCGTCGCGAGCGCGGCGGCGGGCGCGGACCGCAGCCTGACCCGTACCCAGGAGGTGTCCACGCGCGCGCCACCGTCAGGACCGGGCACCGGCGTGCCGGCAGAAGCCCGCCCCGAAGCCGGCCCTGAAGCCCGGTCCGGAACCCGCCGCCCCGAAGCCCGCCCCGAAGCCCGGTCCGAAGACCGTTCCCGAGCCCGGTCCGGAGCCCGCCGCCCCGAGGCCCGCTCCGAAGAACCCCCCGACGCGCCCTCCGAAGTGCCCCCGCCCTCACGCGAGTTGTCGTCCGGCATCTCAGTCCTCCCCCTGCCGCCGCAGCGCCGCCGCCGGATCGCCGCGGCGCACCGCGGTGGCGAGGACGACGACCAGCGGCGCGATCAGGACGACGCCCAGCAGTTCGGCCAGCGGCCCCGCGGGCATCTCGACCAGCAGATCGGGGACGGGCCGGGCGGCCTGCGAAGTGAGCACGACCAGCGGGGTGATCAGCCGGGTCAGCAGCGCGCCCAGCACCACGCCCACGACGAGCGAGATCAGCACGAGCGTCCCCTGTTCCGCGGCGATCATCCGGGCCAACTGGCGGCGCGGGGTGCCCAGGGCGCGCAGCACCGCGAATTCGCCGTTGCGCTCCCTGATCGCGCCGACCGCGCTGACCGCGAAGCCGACCGCGGCCAGTACGGCCGCGGCGATCACCGCGGCGGGCAGCGCCGACTGCGGTCCCGCGCCCAGCGGATCGGCCCGCAGATCCGCCGCGGTCTCGTCCCGTACGAGCACCACGTCGACGTCGGTTCGGGCGCGCAACGCGGCGGCGACCCGCGCGGTCGTGCCGGGCCCGGTGGCCAGCCACCACTCGGTGGGCTCCATGGAACGCGCGTCCTGCGACTCCAACAGCCGGTTGACGGACCGGAGATCGAGCAGCAGGGCGCCCGCGTCCAGGTCCTCCCGGCTCTGCGCGTCCTGCGCACCGTCCGCGGCGGCGGCGCTCCGGTCCGCCGTGCCGGGGATCGCGCGGACGGCGGCCGTGACGCGGGCGACGATGTCCACACCGTTGAGCTGGAGCCGCACGGTGCCGCCGACCTTCGCGCCGACTGCCTTGAGGTACGAGTCGGTGGCGACGGCCGGGAGTTCGGGCGGCACGAGCGATTCGACGCGCGCGCGTACGGTGGCGGTCGGCGGCGCCTGCCAGCTGTCCGGGACCACCTCCGTGGAACCGGTGGCGTACTCCAGGCCGAACAGCGCGGGGCCGCCCAGCACGGGCGGTTCGGCGGACGGCGGCACCGCACCGGGATCGCCCGCCAGGCTCGGGTCGTCGAAGTCCGCCCGCGCGTCCCACGAAGCGGCGCCCCGCGCCGTACCGGTACCCGCCGCGCTCAGCGCCTCGCCGCCGCCGTCCGGCCCGACGACCCGCGCGGAGGAGATCGTCAGTCGGTGCGTCTCTTTCACGCCCGGCAGCGAGAAGACGGTGTCGATCCGGGTCAGCCGCAGCGGTCCCGCAGGGCCGCCGCCCGCCGTGCCCGCCGCAGAGGCCAGGTCCAGGGTGAGCCGGTGCGGGGCGCCGTCCGGCGGCAGATCGCCCAGCTCGAACTCGTACACCACACCCGTGGCGTCCGTCAGCGCGGCGGTCAGATGGTCGGGGCCGTTGGCGGACGCGATCGGGCGGCCGTGCCGGTCCACCGCCCGCAGCGAGGCGGTGAACTCCACCCGGTGCGCGTCACCGGGGACGGCGAACCCGCCCGAATCCCCGGCGCTCCCGGCGGCCCCGCCCGAATCCCCAGCAGCCCGGCCCGAATCCTCGGCGCTCCCGGCGGCCCGGCCCGAATCCCCGGCCTTCCCGCCCGAATCCCCGCCACTCCCCGCGGCCCCGCCCTTCCCTCCCGCCCTCAGCGGCGCGAGCAGCTCCGCGACCGGCCGCCCCGCCGTGAGGTCGGAGCGGAACCGCATCGCCCTGCCCGCCTGCTCGGTGTCGATGGCCAGGACCGTCGCGTGCCGCTGCTGGGTCAGCAGCACCTCGTCGCGGGCCGCGGGGGCCACCGCGGTGATGCCCGGCACCTTCGCGTAGATCCCGGCCTGCCCGAACGGCGGGGTCGTCATCCCGGTGACCCTGATGTCGGAGCCGACGGTGAAGTCCGCCTGGTCGCGCTGCGAACGGTCCCAGCTCGCGCCCTGCCCGATCGCGAACATCCCCATCGCCACGGCCAGTACCAGCAGCAGCACCGCGCTCGCGCCGCGCCGCGGACGGCGGGCGAACTGCCAGCCCGCCAGGGCCGGCGCGAGTCCGCGACCGCGCGCCGCGCGCCGCTCACCGAACCCGGCCGCCAGCGGCAGCAGCCGCAGCACCAGCACCGTGCCCGCCAGCAGGCACAGCGCGGGCGCGGCCACCAGGACCGGGTCCACGCCGAGACCGCCCGCGCCGTCGGCGCTCAGCACGCCGCTGCCGGACGCCCGGCGCTGCAACTGCCAGTACGCGACCCCGGCGACCACCAGCAGCCCGACGTCCGCCCCGGCCTGGAGGGCGCCCGGCAGCGCGCCCCGCCGGGACCGCGCCGCGCGCCCGGCCGTGAAGGAGCCGCCGCCGCGCACCGCGGGCACGATCACCGCGAAGGCGCAGGCCAGCGCCGCGCACACGGCCACGAGCCAGGCCGCGCCGCCACTGCCGCCGCCGAGCGTGACCCCGGTACGGGCCAGCGCGCCGGTCCCCGCCAGGAGTCGCGTGACGGGACCGGCGAGCAGCGGCGCGATCAGCGCGGCGGGCACCGCCAGCAGCAGCGCCTCCCCGGCCGCCAGCCGGGCCACCCGCGAGCGGGAGCCGCCGCGGGCCCGCAGCAGCGCGGTCTCCCCGGCCCGCTCCTCGGCCAGCAGTTGCGCGACCAGCAGCAGCGCGAAGGCCGCCAGGATGACGAGCTGGAGCGCGCCGATCAGCAGCGTCGAACGGGTCACCAGCAGGCTGCGGCGCAGCCCGTCGAGCAGCGTCGGCAGCTCGCTCGACACCTGCGCGGAGCCGGTCGGCTTCGCGTCATGGAGGTCGGCGACGGCCGCTTTCGCGCTGCGCTCCAGCGCGTCCATCCGGCCCACGCCCACGCCGCCGAAGTCCGCCGTGCCCTGCCAGGACATCTCGGCGGGCGCCACCCGCCCCGAGCCGAAGGTGCCGCCGTCCACGAGCATCGGCCCGTAGGTGGTGAACGACAGCGTGTGGATGCCGCGTCCGCGCAGCGGGTCCAGGTGCCAGTACGGCGCGGCGGGGTCGGCGGGGCGGTAGAGGCCGGTCACGCGGATGCGCAGCGGCGGCCCGCCGAGCCGGTCGGTGAGCGTGAGGACGCTGCCGGTGCGCACGGTGAGCGCCTGGGCCGCGACCACCGGCATGGCGACCCGCACCTCGGGGGAGCCCTTGGCCGCGGGCGTCGGCCAGGCGCCCTCGGTGATCGTGACGCGCGAGCGGTCGAAGGTGGCCAGCAGCGTCAGATCCGGGTCCCCGCCCTTCGGCGACCCGGCGGGGCGCAGCGCGAACGGCAGGCCGTACGGGCCCGACCTGGTGCTCGACCTGACCGTGGCCGGCAGCCCGTCGAAGGCGTCGGGCACGATGCGCCGTACGGCCGAATCCAGCCCGTCCCGCGTCGGCCCGGTGACCGATGCCTGCACCTCGACCGTCGACCGGTCCGCGGCCTGGTGCTGGAGGGTGCGGCGCAGCGCCGCGTCGCCGATCGCGCCGGTGAAGGCGGTGAAGGTGGCCAGCACGGAGGTGGTGAGGACCACCGTGAGCAGCGCGGCGGCGAGCAGCAACCGGTGCGCCCGGACGCGCAGCAGCACGAAACCGGTCACCGGCGAGCCCCCGTCCTGTCGCTGACCGGATGGTCTCAAAGGGGGAGGGCGTGGTGAACGGTGCCGGAGGTTGTCGGAATACGATCGTGACCGACCGTTGAGCGGACGATTCGCCTCCGCTCAGGGCCGTTTTCAGCCGGGGGTGTTGACCATCGACGCGGCGGCGTACGTCAGGTAGTCCCACAACTGCTGTTCGTGCGCGGGTTCAAGGCCCAACTCGTCGACCGCCGCCCGCATATGGCGCAGCCACGCGTCGTGCGCCGCCTTGTTCACCTCGAAGGGCGCGTGCCGCATCCGCAGCCGCGGGTGGCCGCGCTCGTCGCTGTACGTGCGGGGACCGCCCCAGTACTGCATGAGGAAGAGCCGCAGCCGGTCCTCCGCCGGGCCGAGATCCTCCTCGGGGTACATCGCCCGCAGTTCGGGATCGCCCGCCACCCCCTGATAGAAGACGTGCACCAGACGGCGGAAGGTTTCCTCGCCGCCGACCAGCTCGTAGAACGTCTGCTGCTGCACCGTGCCGCGCGGGATCTCATTCACACCCCCATGGTCGCAGAAGGACCGGCCGAGTACCGGAGTCGTAGGACCGGGCCCGCGGGCGCACGATGGAGGCATGGCCGACACAGACGCGGAAGCGGGCACGGAGGGTACGGACACGGGCGCGGACGGTACGACCTCGGATACGGATACGGATACAGCTACGGGCGCGGATACGGGTACGGGTACGGGCGCGGCCGGGCGGTACCGGGCCGCGGCCTCCGCGCTGCGCACCCGCATGGTCCGCCGCATCGTCGCGGGCGGCGGCCTCACCGACCCGGCCTGGCGGGCCGCCTTCGCCGAGGTGCCGCGCCACCTGTTCGTACCCGACTACCAGCGCTCGGCGCACGGCGGCGGGCAGGACCGGCTCACCGCCGCCGACCCCGACCCGCGCCACCGGCTGCGCTGGCTCGCGGGCAGCTACGCCGACCGGCCGATCGCCACCGACGTGGTGGACGGCGAACTGCTCTCCTCCAGCAGCCAGCCCTCGCTGATGGCCCTGATGTGCGAAGCGCTCGACGTGGCGGACGGCCACCGCGTCCTGGAGATCGGCGCCGGAACCGGCTACAACGCGGCGCTGCTGGCCCACCGGCTCGGCCCCGACGCCGTCACCACCATCGACCTGGACGAGCGGATCACCGCCGCCGCCCGCGCGCACCTGGCCGCGTACGGCACACCCGCCGCCCGCTCCGTCACCGTCGTCACCGGCGACGGCGCGCTCGGCCACCCGCCCGGCGCCCCGTACGACCGGGTGATCGCGACCTGCGAACTGCCCGCGATCCCGGCGGCCTGGCTCGCCCAATGCCGGCCGGGCGCCCGGATCCTCGCGCCCCTCGGGACCGGGCTGATCGCGCTCACCGTGCGGAGCGCCACCGAGGCCGAAGGGCATTTCCTGGCCACCCCGGCTTTCTTCGTCCCGCTGCGCGGCCCCTCCACGACGGCCCCTGCGCCCGCCGCCGACGACGCGGCGCAGGAGGTACGGGCCACCCGCACACCGCCGCGGATCATCGGCAACGACCTCTTCCGCTTCCTGCTCACCCTCGTCGCGGGCCCGCTGGACCTCACCTGGTCGCCCGGGACCGGCACCGCCCGGCTGCTGGCCGCCGACGGCTCCACCGCCCGCGTCACCGCCGACGGCACGACCCGCGTCAGCGGCCCCCGCGACCTGTGGGCGCTCGCCGAGTCCGCGCACACCGTCTTCCGCGACCTCGGCCACCCGGCCAGGCCCCGCTTCGGCCTCACCGTCGACGGCCCCCGCCAGTGGACCTGGCTGGACGACCCGGCGGGCCCGTACCGCTGGCCGCTGTGAGCCGCGGCGGCCGGAAAAGCCCCCGGCCGCTGTGAGCCGCGGCGGCCGGAAAAGCCCCCCGCCGCTCTGAGCCGCGGCGGCCGAGAAGCCCTCAGCCGGACAGCGGCTCCCAGACCGCCGCGTCGTGCGCGAACAGAATCCGCCGCGGGTCGTACGCCAGCAGCCGCTCCACCCACGGGTCGGGCTCGGGCAGCGGCGCACCCGCACCGTCGGCGGCGGCCAGGACCGCGCCCTGCGCGGCGGCGAAGTCGGACGCCGAGGTGTGCGTCTGACCGGCCAGGATCACCGTCCCGTCCGGCCTGCGGATCACCAGCGACTGGTGACCGACCGTGTGACCAGGCGTCGGCAGAATCCACAGCCCCGGACGGATCTCCACTTCACCGGTCAGCTCCTCGTAGCGGGCGCCGGGGAAGCCGACCAGATGCTCGGGCGTGTGGCCGCCGCCGCGCGCCACCGCCAGCTCGGCGTCCTGCACCAGCACCGGAGTGCCGGGGAAGAGCGGATTGCCGCCGATGTGGTCGAAGTGCAGATGGCAGTTGACCACCAGCGCGATGTCCGCGGTCGTCACCCCCGCCGCGGCGAGCGCGTCGGGCAGCGGACGGCGGTACGGGCGGTAGTGCGCGTCCGTCTCGGGGTCCGCGGTGCCGATCCCGGTGTCGAAGAGCAGGAGTTCGCCGTCGTGCTCGACCAGATAGCCGAGCGCGGGCTCCACCCGCGGCTTCCCGTCGGCGGTCTCGGAGCCCGGCCGGACGAACCGGCCCAGGTCGAGGCGGCGCAGGGCCGCTCCCGTACCGGACACCCGCGTCACGCCCGGCGGAGTGTGATCGTCGTCCATGCCCCCACGTGGACCCGGTCGCCCTCGAAGAGCGGGATCGGGGTGTACGGGCGGATCGCGTCCTCGCCCAGGTTGACCGTGGTGCCGTTGGTGGAGTCCTGGTCGACCACCGCCCAGGAGCCGTCCGGCTGCTGGACCAGCACCGCGTGCTGGTGGGAGACGCCCGGGTCCTCGGGGGAGCGGGACAGGTCGATGTCGGGGGCCTCACCGGTGCTCTGGCGGCGCCGTCCGATGGTGATCTGGTTGCCGATCAGGGGCAGTTGGATCTCCGGCGAGAACGCGGGGAAGTACAGGCCCTCCGCGTCCGGGCCGCTGCGGGCCATCATCGCGGTGAAGTACTCCCGGTCCGCGCCGATCACCGCGACCCACGCCGTACCGGCGGACGCCGCGGGCGGCTCGTGGCCGGACCCGGGGGAGACCGAGGGCCCGGACTGCTCACCGGACAGATACGGGTTCTGGAACGGGGGCGCCGCCGGCGAGGACGGCGCGTGCTCGGGGCCGCCGCCCTCGATCGGGCGGCGCGTGGCGGACGCGGGCGGAGCCGCCGACGCCTCGGTGGGCGTCGGCCGCGCGGCGGGCGGCTGCTCGGCGGAGACCTCCGGCTCCGCCACCGGAGCCGGACCCGTCCCCACCGCCTTCACCTGCGAGGACGGCGGGTCCAGCAGGAAGTCCCCGGAACCCGACGTCACCGACTGCGACGGCAGCGGCTCCGCCGGCCGGTTCACCTGCGAGGGGCGGGACCGCTGCGAGCCGTAGTCCGGATACGGCGGGAAACCGGACGCCGTCGGCGGCGGAACGGGCGGGGCGGGCGGCGCGACGAAGGTGGTGGAGGTGTGCGTCTGGAAGTTGAAACGGCACTCCTCGCAGAACAGCGCCATCCCCTCCCGCGGCGTCCCGCACTGCGGGCACACCTCCGGCGCCGCCGGCCCGTCCGGCTCGTAGCCGCGCGACGACGCCCCCGGCGAGGTCGACACCGGCGAACTGGACGCCGACGCGGACGCGGACGCCGACGAGGACGGCGGCCGGGTCCCGTACGAGGACGACGGCACGGCGATCCGCATCCCGCAGACCTCGCACCAGTCGTCGGTCCCGGACTGATGGCCGTTCGGACAAGTCGGCATGGTGCTGGCTCCCCCTCCGCCCGCCGGGGGCGGGGTCACAATCCGTGCGAGCTGCTGACGGTTACGTCCTCACACGTTACGTCGTCACATGTCGCGACCGCACGGGTCACTTCTTCACACGCACGGTCTTCGTCGACCGGGTCTCCAGGGTCATCTCGTCCGCGTCGGCGACCCTGGCCTTCAGCCGCACCGTACCGCTCGCCGCGTCGACCACGTCCACGACCTTCGACAGCAGCTTCGCGGTGTCCTCGTTGCCCGACGCGCTCGCGAGCTGCACCGCGCGGCCCAGCTTTGCCGTCGCGCCGTCCATGTCACCGGACTTGCGGGCCTCCAGACCCTGCTGGATGACCTGCGCCAGCTCCGCCTGCCCGGTGTAGTGGGCGACCTGCGGGTTGATCCGGGTGGAGGCGGCCATGTCGTCCGTCCACACCGCGCGGACCAGGCCCTGCGACAGCACCTCGACGGTGCCGTCCGGCTGCGGCAGCACCAGCGACAGCCGCGCCGCCAGCATCTCCTGGCCGACTCCGGCCACCGGCACCCGCACGCACACGTGGTAGTCACGGGACTCGTCGCCCCACGACCCGGTCGGGTAGTCGCCCGCGCGCGGACCGGCCTCGGTGCGCCGCGCGCTCAGGTCCTCCACGGTCGGCGCGACCTGCTTCACGAACGCGATCTCGGAGCCCTGCGGGGTCCACAGCCGCAGGCTGACGTCCGCGACCTCCTTGCCCATCGCGTTCTCCATCATCGCCTGGAAGTCCGCGGCGAGTCCGGCCGGATCGGCGACGATGTCGACCGAGCCGAGCATCGCCGAGGCGATCCCGGTCAGCTCCTTGACCTCCCAGTCGGTGCCGACACCGCGCGCGTCACAGGTGAAACGGCCCGTGCACGCGTCGAGGGTGGCCTGAAGGTCCTCCGGCTTCTCGTGCTCGTTGCGGCCGTCGGTGAGCAGGATGCCGTGCCGTATGGCCACGTCGGTGCTGGCCAGCAGCCGGTCGGCCAGCCGCAGCCAGGTGCCGATCGCGGTGCCGCCGCCCGCCGTCAGCTTGCGCAGCGCCTGCTTGGCCTGCGCGCGGGTGGTCGGATCGGCCACCGCCAGCGTGCCGTTGGCCGGGTAGACCTCGCGCGCCTGGTGGGTGCCGCCGACCACCGCGAAGGCGACGCCGTCGCGGATGGTGTCGATCGCGACGGCCGTGGCGTCACGGGCGTTGCGCATCTTCGTCGGCGGATACTCCATCGAGCCCGAGCAGTCGACCATGATCACCACGCCCGCGCTGGGCGCCGCGCCCCCGGCGGCGGACGCCGGACCCGGCAGCGGCTGACCGCCCGAGGTGCCGCCGCCGGTCGACGTCACGGTGACGATGGCGTTGACCTCGCGGCCGCCCTCGGGAAGGAACTCGTTCTGATAGATGTCGACCGAGAACTGCGGCACGTTCGACTTCGAGAATTTGGCCATCGGTACTGCGCTCCTTAAAGCCCGTTCACAGCCCCGCCCAGGCCCTCCGTGACCTGGGCGGGTGGGAATCCTGCCCGCGACACGGCGGCCGGGAACGGCAGCACCGCGACCGTTACGTTGTCGTGGCCGCCGCCGTCCAGCGCCACCCCGACCAGCGTCCGCGCGCTGTGCAGCGGGCGGGTCCTGGCGTCCGGCGGTACGACCTCGGCCATCTCGGCGGCCGACTCCGCGTAGTTCCACAGCCCGTCGGTGCACACCACGATGACGCCGGGGCTCTCCGGCTGGAAGGCCGCCACATGCGGGTCGACCTCGACGGCGTCCGCGCCGAGCCAGCCGGTGATCGCGTGCGCCCGGTCGTCCGCGTACGCCTCCGCCTCGGTCATCAGACCGGCGGACACCATCCTGGCCGCCCACGAGTCGTCCTCGGTGAGCCGGGCCGACGGGCGGTCGCGGTCGTCGGGGATCCAGTACGCGCGGCTGTCGCCGATCCAGCCGACGGTGAAGACCGGGCCGGTGACGACGGCGCTGACGCAGGTGCAGGCCGGTGCGTTGTGGTGCGGGACGCCGTCCTGGGTCTCCTCCCCGGCGAGCGCGCTCACCGCGTCGAAGGCCGCCATCAGCGCGCCGCGCATGGCCTCCTCGGCGGGGGCGCCGCGCTCCAGCGAGGCCAGCAGCGACTCGTTGCCCGCCACCGACGCGGCGGCCGACGCGTCGTCCGGGCGGTACGCGGTGGACACGCCGTCGCAGACCACCGCGGCGACCGCCGGGGTGCCGTCCGGCAGCGAGGTCGTGGACAGGGCGAAGGCGTCCTCGTTGCGGTGGTGCCGCAGCCCGCGGTCGCTCACCGCGGCCACGCCCTCCAACTCCTGCTCCTGGTGGTCCCGTTTGCGCGGCTGGGCGTGCCCGCAGTGCTCGCAGTACCCGTCCGCGTCGACCCCGCCGAGGCCGCACGCCACGCACACCGTGCCGTTCTCCTCCGCCGGTTCCTCCTCACGCGGATCCGACACCTTCGCACCGGCCAGCGGCACCCCGAGCGCGAGCGTGTCGCCGCCGCCGCCCGGCTGCGCCGCGGCCTGCGGGGGAGCGAGCAGGAACGCGTCGGTCGCGGGGCCTTCGCCTTCGGCTCCACCGCCGGGTTGCCCGGTGCCGCCGTGCCCGTCGCCGAGCCGGCCGTCCTGGCCGGCGCCTGCGGCCTGCGGGCGCGCGCCGCCGTGCGGGTCGCCGCCCGCGCCCGCCGCTCCGGCAGCCGAAGGCGCGGCGCCTGCCGATCGGTCACTCGCCGTTCCGGCAGCGGAAGGCGCGGCGCCTGCCGATCGGTCACTCGCCGTTCCGGCAGCCGGGTGTCCGGCGCTCGCGCCCGCCGTACCGCCTGCGGCGCCGGGCCCTTCACCGGGGGTCCCGGCAGCGGCGGCCGTGGAACCGAGGCGGTCGCCGTCCGTGCCCGCGAGGCCGGCGGCCGAGGGCGCGGCGCCCGCCGTACCGCCCGCGGCGCCGGGCGCTTCCGCGCCGGAAGGCGAGGCGGCGGACCCCGCCGTTGACGGGTCCGCGCCGGAGGCGCTGAGGCTGAGGTCCGCGCCGCAGTGTTCGCAGAAGCGGTCCTCCGCGTCCAGCGGCTCCGCACAGGAGGGGCACAGCGTCGTCGTGGAAGGCGGCGACTCGGGCATTGGCGGCATCTCGTTTACACCCACGTCCGGGGGCGGAAGCGGTTGGCGCGTTCCACCAGTTCGATCCTCGTACTGCCCTGCTGGGCGAGCCTGGCCAGCACCCGGTACGAGCGCTCCAGGCCGAACCGCAGGTCCCGCTCGTTCAGGGCGGAGCCCAGAACGGCCTTGTGCGGTCCGGCTGTTGACGGTACGCCCGGAGCGCCCGCCGGGAGGTCCCCGACACGGCCCGCCAGCACCCAGTCCAGCGCGCTGCCCAGCACCTCGGTGGCGAGCTGCTCGCGCCGGTCGGAGTCCAGGCCCTGCCGTTGCAGCTCCTCGACCTGGAGCCCGGCCGCCTGGAGGTCGGCCAGCAGCGGCTCCTGCGGCGATCTGTCCCGCAGCCGGGCCCTGATCGCCGCCACCCGCGCGGCGGTGAAGTGGATCGACGACTCGGGCACCGACTCCAGGACGCGTACCGCCCCCTGCCGGTCACCGGAGGCCAGCAGCACCCGGCCGAGACCGAAGGCCGCGCTCACATAGCTCTGGTCGGTCGTCCACACCAGCCGGTAGTACTCGGCCGCGTTGTCCAACTGCCCCAGCACCTCGGCGCAGATGCCCAGCGCCAGCTTCGGCGCGGGCTCACCGGGGAACGCGTCGTAGACCGCGTCGAAGCTCAGCGCCGCCGTCTCGTGGTCGCCCGTGCACAGCGCCGCCAGGCCGCGGTGCCACACCACCCGCCAGTCGATGGCGTCGTCCTCGGCGTCGGCGAGCGTCGCCATCACCTGCTGGGCGCCGTCGAGGTCGGCCATCTCCAGCCGCGCCCGCAGCTCCCGCAGCCGCTTCTCCACCGAGTCCTGCGGCGCGGAGTGCAGCGCCGCCACCAGCTCGGCCGGGGCCGCGGCCGAAAGCCCGGCCAGGAAGCCCGCGTTGGGGTCGGCGGGGTCGACATGCGGTACGGGCAGCGCCAGTACGGCCGCGCCCGCGTTCAGCCGCGACACGGTGGGGCTGGTGGCGGGCGGCGGGCCCCAGTTGGGCAGCGGGGCGCCGATCACGGTCGGGCTGTACGCGCCGGGGCCGGGCACCGCGGGCAGCCCCGCGGGCTGGGCCGGGATGCTTCCGGCGGGCAGCGCGGGCGCCGACCCGTTGCCGCCGACCCGGTCGCGGCGCCGCGACGCCTTCTCCAGCGCGCGGTCGGCGCCGAGCGTCGAGGTGTCACCGGTCACCGGCCGTACCAACTCGGTGTCCACCACGCGCAGTTCGGGGCCGAAAAGGGTGGACAGCGCGGGCCGCGGGCGGCCGGTCTCCAGGGCGACGACCTCGCGCAGCACGCCCAGGAGCTGGTCGGACATCTCCTCGGCGGAGGAGAACCGCTTGTCCGGGTCCGGGTCGGTCGCGCGGACCAGCAGCCGGTAGAAGGACTCGTAGCGGGAGAAGACCTCGATGTTGCCCGGGTCGGGCAGGCTGTCCACGAAGACGTTCGTGTAGCCCTGGAAGTCGAAGGTCAGCACCGCGAGCGTCCGCGCCACCGTGTACAGGTCGGAAGCGACCGAGGGGCCGACCTCGGCGACCTCGGGCGCCTGGTAGCCGACCGTGCCGTATATCGCCGACTCGGTGTCGTCCATCCGCCGCACGGCGCCCATGTCGATCAGTTCGAGCCGGTCCTCGGTCTGGATGGCGTTGTCGACCTTGAAGTCGCAGTAGAGCAGATTGCGGCTGTGCAGGTGCCCCAGCGCGTCCAGCGCCTCGATGGCGTACGCGATGGCCTGCGCGACCGGCAGCGGCTCGCGCCTGCCGTCCGGCGTACGCCGCTCGTTGGCGATCTCCTTCATCGACTTGCCGCCGACGTACGCCATCACGATGTACCCGTCGAGGGTGCCGGTGCGCTGGTCGAGGTGCTCGACGAAGTTGTAGATCCGGACGATGTTGGGGTGCTCGATCTCGGCGAGGAAGCGCCGCTCGGAGACGGCCGCGGCCAGCGCGTCCTCGTCCCCGGTGTCGAGCAGGCCCTTGAGCACCACCCAGCGGTCGGACACCGCCCGGTCCACCGCCAGGTAGATCCAGCCGAGACCGCCGTGCGCCAGGCAGCCCACCACGTCGTACTGGCCGTGCACGATGTCGCCGGGCCGCAGCTTGGGCGAGAACGAGTACGGGTGGCCGCACTTGCTGCAGTAGCCCTCGGTACGGCCGGGGCGGTCGCCGCGGCTGCGGCCGACGGGCGCGCCGCAGTCGCCCTTGCTGCAAAAGCGCTTGCGCTCGGGCACCTCGGGGTTCTCCAGCACCGCGGCGGCCGGGTCCGGCCGCGGCACCGTCGGCACCGACACCAGGCCCGCGCCGAGCTTGCCGCGGGTGGAGCCGCTGCTGGAACTGCGGCTGCTGCGCACCGACACCGAACGGCCGGTGGCGGTGCCGCTCAGCGACCGCGACAGCCGCCCGGAGACCGAACGGCGCGAGGCGCGGGAGGAGGACTTGGAGGACCGCGAGGAGGAGTGCGACGAGGTCTGCGAGGACACCGAACGGCCGGAGCGGCCCGAGTCCGCGCCGCGCGCGCCGGGCACCGAGCCCGCCGCGCCCACCGGACCCGCGCCGCCCTGCGCGGCCACCGGCAGCGGCGCGAGGCCGCAGGTGTCGCAGTACAGCTCGCCGCCTCCCATGTCCTCCAAGGTCCCGCCGCAACCGGGCCGTTGGCACTTGCTCACGGTGTTCCCCCTCAGCCTTTCCCCTGTCGCGCGTACGCCACGCGCGCCCTGTACGCAACGGTCCCGCCCGACGACGACATTCCGGCGGTCCCGGTCATACCGGCCCCCTGCTGTCCTGCGGCCCCGACGTCCGCGGCACGGTGACCTCCGCGACCGCCTGCTGATACCGCTGCACGGTGCGCTCGGCCGCGGCCAGGTCGCACGGCGCGCTCCACAGCAGACGGCGCGCCTGGTCGTACCGCTCGATCAGCAGCGGGTCCTCGGCCATCCCCAGCCGCGCCACCTTCGCGCGGTACGCGTCCAGTCTGCCGCGCAGCTCCGCCCTGACCGCCAGCGGCGCGGTCACCGCCGTCAGCGAGTCACGGGCCCGCAGCAGCTCCTCGTCCGCGCGCTCCTCCAGGCCGTCCAGCAGCGGGGACAGCCGGTGCCACTGCGAGCCGCGCCAGAACGCCTCGGCGGACGCGAGCTGTTCGTGCAGCGCCGCCGCCGGGCCGCTGACCGCGGGCACGTCGGACGCCAGGATCTTCGACAGCACCTCGACCCGGGCGCTGCGGGCCTCGGTCAGCGTGCGGTCGGCCCGCGACAGCACGTCACGCAGCCGCAGCAGCCGGTGCTCGGCGTCGTCCCGTACGTGCAGCACCGCCTCCACCTCGCGGCGGATCTGCTCCAGTTGGCGGCCCGCCTGCTCGTACCGCTCGGTGTCGGGGCGGCCGGGCGAGGGCGCGGCCCGCCAGAAGGCGAGCGGGTCGGAGACGGTACGGGCGCGCAGCACGCCCAAGTCGTCGATCAGACCGGCCAGTTCGTCGCCCGCCGGGTGCGTGCCCGGCCGTACGCCCACCGAGTCCGCCAGCGACTGGACCCGCCGGGTCTCGGCGGCCAGCAGGTCGATCCTGGCGGGCAGCGCCGACCACACGGAGTCGGCGGCGGCCACCGTCTCCATGGCCTGGTCGTACCAGCCGTTCATCCGCGCGAGCAACTGCTCCAGGCTGAACTTCTCGGTCAGTTTCGCCGGGCCGGTCAGCGACCTGGCGGCGTCCGGGGTGGCGGCCCCGGTGACGGTCACGCCCTCGCCGCGCAGCAGCTCGGTCAGCCGGACCAGTTCGGTCTGCGTCGGCCAGCGCCGCTTGGCCCGCAGCTCACGCGCGCTGTCCAACGCCTCGGTGTACGCCTCGAAATGCGCCCACAACAGGGTGATCGCCGCGTCGGTCTCCGCCCAGCGCTCCTTGGTGACACCGGTCAGCTCGGCGCCCTCCAGCAGACGGCGGCCCGAGTGGTCCTGGAGGGCGAGCAGCGAGGACTCGATCGCCTCGTGCTCGGTGCCGAGCCGCTCCAGGGCACGGTCGACCTCTTCCCGTCCCATGACCGGTCCGGTGGGTCCAGCGACCGCCATCACACCCTCTTTCCGCTGTCCGTGTGCGCTGTTGGTGCCCCCGACTGCGTCGCGCCGTTACTTGTAGTGGGCCTCCGGCGGGCCGGTGATCCCGGACAGGTGCTGGCCGAGCCAGCGGTGGTACTGCCGCATCCACTCGCTGTCGGCGCCGCCGCCGCTGTACGTCGCCAGCACCTGGTTGACCTGCCGGATCAGGTCGGTGTCCGCCAGGTTCATCGCCACACCGTACGGCTCGGTGGTGACCGGTTTGCCGACCAGCCGCATCGACGGGTCCTGCGCGGCCTGGCCGGCCGCGAGCGCGTTGTCGGTGAACACCGCGTCCGCGAGGCCGAGTTGCACCCGCACCAGACAGTCGAGCTGGTTCGGCACCAGCATGATCTTCGCGCCGTGCGGGTCCGCCTGGAGCTTGGTCGCACCGGTCGAACCGGACGCGGTGCAGACCTTCTTGCCGCTCAGCGAGTCGTCGAAGCCGGTGACGGGGGAGCCCTCGGGCGCCAGAAGCTGCTGGCCCGCCATGAAGTAGGCGCTGGAGAAGGCGATCTGCTTGTCCTTCTCGGTCAGCCGGGAACACGTGATGCTCATCGTGCGCACCACCATGTCGACCTTGTGGGTCAGGATCATCGGGACGCGCTGGTCGGTCGGTATCGTCAGGTACTGCACCTGCGCGTTCTCGCCGAGGATGCTCTTCGCGATGGCCTTGACGATGGCGATGTCGAAGCCGGTGATCTCACCGGAGACCGGGTCGCGGTAACCCCACAGATAGCTGTTCTGGTCGACACCGACGATCAGCCGCTTGTTCCGCCTGATCCGCTCCACCGCCGCGCCGTCCCGCGTCCCGCCGTCGGGGTCGAGGCTCGTGACCGCGCCGGTCGCCGGGTCCAGGGCCGTCGCGGAGTTCTCGCACGCGTCGTCGGCCGCGTACTGCGCGTGCGTCACCGGCGCCCGCGGGGCGGTCCTGCCCGCGTCGGCGGCGGGAGCGGTGTCCGACGGCAGCAGCAGCGCGGCGCTCAGCGCCAGCGCGCACGCCGAGGCCATCCCCGCGACGCCGCCCCAGCCGCGCAGCCTGGCCCTGGCCCGCCTGCCGCGTCCTGGCCGTATCGCTTCCACAGTCCGCCTCACCCCGGGTTCGTTCCGCACGCTCATCACCGGTACTCCGACAGGCGGCGCCCGATGCCGAACACCGCGCCCGCCGCCGCCAGCACCGCGAGCACCGCCGCGCCGTACGGCAGCAGCGACAGCGCGCCGTGGCCGTTCCTCGCGGCCTGCTGGAACTCGTGCTGCTCCTGCGCGACGGCCTTCTCCAGACTGGCGTCGACCACGTCGAAGCACTGCCCGGTGGTCTCCGTGACCGTCTTGCCCCTGCTGTCCTTGCCGCCGATCACCTCGGCGACCGCTGTGGCGTAGTCACCGTTGTTGTCACTCGCCCTGGCCACATCGTGCCTGCCGCGCCACGCCTGCACACCCTTGATCGCGGAATCGACCGGGGTGCGGCCCGCCGTGTTGTCGGCCAGCTTCAGCGCCTTCGCCAGCTCACCGCCCACACCCTTGGGGTCCTTGCCCGCCAGCGTCTCCATGCCGCTCTGGAACGTCGCGTCGTACGCGCTGCCGGAACCGCGGGCCACCAGCGTCAGATTCTCGTCGCCGCGGGCCTGGAGCACCGCGATCCGCGCGCTGTTGAGCACCTTCATCGACTCCGCGCCGTGCGCGTCGGAGTTGTCGAGCTGCGTACGCGCCACCGTGTGTCCCACCACCAGCCACAGCAGGACCACCGCGCAGGCGGCGGACGCGGCGAGCATGCCGTGGTTGAACACCCGGTTGGTGCGCCGGTAGTGGCGGCGCTGCGCCCACACCAGGCCGCCGAGCGCCACGATGCCCAGCGCCCAGGAGGCGTAGGGCAGCGCCTTGGCGCCGGAGTAGTCGTCGTCCAGCCGCGCCGACTCCGCCTCGTACAGCTTCTTGGAGGCGTCGAGCAGCCCGCCGGGCTTGCGCATCTGCTCGTTGGCGAACCGCAGGTAGGCGCCGCCCAGCGGCAGGCCCTGCCGGTTGTTGGCCTGGGCGGTGGCCACCAGCTTGGTGTACCGCGGGAGCTGCTGGTTGAGCGAGGAGATCTGCGCGCTCGCCTCCGCGGACCCTTGCGTGTTCGCGGCGGCGTGCGTGATCAGCTCGGCCGCGGTGTCGATGTCCTTGTCGTAGCGGTCGGTGACCGAGCGCGGCTCCTGGCCGCCGACGAGGAAGCCGCCCGCCACCGTCGCGTCGGCGTCGGCGAGGCTGCGGTAGATCTCCGCCGCGTCCGCGCTCAGCGGCCCGCTGTGGTGGAGCACGCTGCCCGCGGCCGTCGTACGGTCGCTGACCTGCCAGGCCGTGACGGCGCCGAACGCCACGACCAGCAGGGCCAGTACGGCGCCGATGATCCGCAGCCGGCCCGGCTCCGTGGTGGCGGCGGCCTTGAGCTGATCCGTACGTTCCACCCAGGCCCGGCGGCGCTGCGCCGGTACCCCCGCCCGGTTCAGCCCGTTCGAACCCCCGCCCATCGTCGGCGTCTGCGTCACTCACCCTCCCCCGGGACCGACCACCGCGTCCGCGGAAGTCACGCTCTCAGCCAGCAGTATGGCCGCAGCCACCTGCATCCACCTAGCCAACCGGTGGATCTTGCCGCACGACCGCCTTGCCTGCTCCCCTAACCCCCCACACGCGTCAACGCCCTGTTCGGTTCCCGGGCGACCGGGAACCGAACAGGGCGGTGTGAGGCGTTACGCGTAGTGGGCCCGCAGTGCCGCGTGGGACCGCGGCGGGGCCGCCAGGTGGTCCAGACCCAGCAGGGCCGCGCCGAGGACGGGCGGCGCCGTCACGACGTGCGGCCGGGCCTTGGGGGCGCGGGCGGTGAGCCGTTCGGTCAGGGCGTCCATGAGATACGGATTCCTGGCCGCCATGACCCCGCCGCCCAGCACCACGTCGGCCTCCTCGTCCAGCAGGTCGAGTCTGGCCAGCGCCACCGTGGCCAGGGCCACGATCTCGTCGGCCTGCTGGTCGAGTATCGAGCGGGCGACCGCGTCCCCCGCGTCGGAGGTCGCGAACAGCACGGGCGTCAGCTCGTACTTGCGGGCCGCCGGAATCGTTTCCAGGTGCAGCGCCTCGATCAGCGCGTACATCGTGGGCAGTCCGAAGTGCGCGGGCAGTGTGGCCGCCAGCGCCGTCGGTCCGCCCCGGCCGTCCTCGGCGCGGGCGGCGTGGAACAGGGCCTCCTCGGCGAGACCCGAACCGCCGCCCCAGTCCCCGGAGATCTTGCCGATCGCCGGGAAACGGGCCGTCCTGCCGTCCGGCAGCATGCCCACGCAGTTGATGCCCGCGCCGCACACCACCGCCACCCCGCGGGGCGCGTCCACGCCCGCCCGCAGGATCGCGAAGGTGTCGTTGGCGACGCGCGTCGACCTCGCCCAGCCGCGCCCGTGCACCGCCGCTTCGAGCTGCTGCTCCTCGACCGGCAGGTCCGCGTTGGCCAGACAGGCCGAGGTGTGCTCCACCAGAGGCGTCCCCGTATCGGCGCTGTCGGAACCGTCCGCGGCACGCCGCAGGCCCGCGTCGGCCGCCGCGCGCTCCACGATGCGCGCGAGGGCGTCGACGGCTGCCCCGACGCCGACGACCGGCGGCTGGAAGCCGCCGCCGCGGGCGGCGCCGAGCACCGTTCCGTCGGCGGCGACCAGCGCCACGTCGGTCTTGCTGTTGCCCGCGTCGATGGCGAGGACGCCACCGGGGACGAGCGGTTCCCGGCTCACGCCCACGCCAAGTGCTCCCGGTTGTGCGCGACGAGACTGTCGGTGAGCGCCTCGGCGTACTCGTACTGGCCGATCAGCGGGTGCGACAGCAGCGCCTTGAACACCCGGTCCCGGCCGCCGCGCAGCGCGGCCTCGAGCGCCAGGTCCTCGTACGCCGTGACATTGGCGATCAGGCCCGCGTACAGCGGGTCGAGCGGCGCGACCGGCAGCGGCTTCGTGCCGTTCCCGTCGACCACCGCGGGCACCTCGATGACGGCGTCGTCGGCGAGGAACGGCAGCGTGCCGTTGTTGTACGTGTTCACCACCTGGACGTCGCCGGTGTTGCGCAGCAGCGAGGACGCCAGCGCCACCGCGGCCTCCGAGTAGAAGGCGCCGCCGCGCTTGGCCAGCAGCTCCGGCTTCTCGTCCAGCGCCGGGTCGCCGTACATCTCCAGCAACTGCTTCTCCATCGCGGCCACTTGGGAAGCCCGCGACGGCGTGGTCCGCAGCTCGCGCACCACCTCGTCGTGCGCGTAGTAGTAACGCAGGTAGTACGAGGGGACGACGCCGAGCCGGTCCACGATCTCGCGCGGCAGGTGCAGGTCGGCGGCGATCGTGTCGCCGTGCTCCGCGAGCAGCTTGGGCAGCATGTCCTCGCCCTGCGGCCCGCCCAGGCGCACCCCGCGCTCCCACGTCAGGTGGTTGAGCCCGACGTGGTCCAGGTGCACCTGCTCCGGCGAGACGTCCAGCAGCCTGGCGAATTTGCGCTGGAAGCCGATCGCCACATTGCACAGCCCGACGGCCTTGTGCCCGGCCTGGAGCAGCGCCCGGGTCACGATGCCGACCGGGTTGGTGAAGTCGATGATCCACGCCTGCGGCGCGACCCTGCGCACCCGCTCGGCGATGTCGAGGACCACCGGGACCGTGCGCAGCGCCTTGGCGAGACCGCCCGCGCCGGTGGTCTCCTGGCCGACGCAGCCGCATTCGAGCGGCCACGTCTCGTCCTGGTTGCGCGCGGCCTGCCCGCCGATCCTGAGCTGGAGCAGCACGGCGTCCGCGCCGGCCACCCCCGACTCCAGGTCGGCGGTGGTGGTGATGGTGCCCGGATGGCCCTGCTTGGCGAAGATCCGCCGGGCGAGCCCGCCGACCAACTCCAGGCGGTCCGCGGCCGGGTCGACCAGCACCAGTTCCTCGATCGGCAGAGTGTCGCGCAACCGCGCGAATCCGTCGATGAGTTCGGGGGTGTACGTGGACCCGCCGCCCACGACTGCCAGTTTCATCCCTTGACTCCCGTCAGGGTCACGCCTTCGATGAAGGCCTTTTGCGCGAAGAAGAAGACCACGATCACCGGGGCCATCACGAGAACGGTGGCCGCCATGGTCAGATTCCAGTTGGTGTGATGTGCGCCCTTGAAGGACTCCAGTCCGTAGCTGAGCGTCCAGGCCCCGGGGTTGGAGCTGGCGTAGATCTGCGGCCCGAAGTAGTCGTTCCAGCAGTAGAAGAACTGGAAGAGCGCCACCGCGGCCAGGGCCGGCCTGATCATCGGGACGATGACGGTGAGCAGCGTGCGCAGCTCACCGCAGCCGTCGACCTTGGCGGCCTCGGTGTACTCCTTGGGGATCGTCAGCAGGAACTGCCGCAGCAGGAAGATGGTGAACGCGTCACCGAAGGCCATCGGGATGATCAGCGGCCACAGGCTGCCGTCCATCCCCAACTGCTTGGTCCAGAACAGGTACATCGGGATGATGACCACCTGCGGCGGCAGCATCATCGTCGAGATCACCAGGACCATGACCAGATTACGGCCGCGGAAGCGGAACTTGGCGAGCGCGTACGCCACCGGCAGGGACGACACCACGGTCAGCACGGTGCCGCCGACCGCGTACACCAGCGTGTTGCGCCACCAGGTCAGGAAGCCCGGGGTGTCCCACACCGTGCGGAAGTTGGACCACTGCCAGTGGTCGGGCCACAGGTCGCGGGTGAGCGCCTGGTTGTCGCTCATCACCGCGGTGAGGAAGACGAAGACGAAGGGCAGCACGAAGAAGGCCGCCGCCGCGATGCCGAGCGAGTGCACGGCGATCCAGTGCAGGGTCTCCTTGCGGCGCGCCTTGCGCCGGGCGCGGAGGTCGGGGCCGCGGCCCGCGGCGGAGTCGCGGACGGCGCCGCCGGGCGCGATGGTCGCTTGGGTCATGATCAGTCCTCCGCCGACAGGAAGCCGTTGCGGCGGCGCAGCAGCAGCGCCGTGAACGCCATCGAGAGCACGAACAGCACGAGGGCGATGACGCACGCCGAGCCGTAGTCGAAGCGCTGGAAGCCGCGTTCGTAGACCAGTTGCGGCAGGGTGAGGGTCGACTTGTCGGGGTAGCCGGGCTCCACCTGCTGGCCGGAGTTGCCGATCACCCCGCTCGCGACCTTCCCCGCGACCAGCGGCTGTGTGTAGTACTGCATGGTCTGGATGACACCGGTGACCACCGCGAACATCACGATCGGCGAGATGTTCGGCAGCGTCACGAACCGGAAGCGGTGCCAGGGGCCCGCGCCGTCCAGCTCCGCCGCCTCGTACTGCTCCTTGGGCACGTCGAGCAGCGCGGCCATGAAGATCACCATCAGGTCGCCGATGCCCCACACGGCCAGCATGGTCAGCGCGGGCTTGGACCAGTGCGGATCGGTGAACCAGCCCGGGGTGGGCAGACCGAAGTCGCCCAGCAGGTGGTTGACCGGTCCCGTACCGGGGTTGAGCAGGAAGACGAACGCCATCGTCGCGGCGACCGGCGGGGCCAGGTACGGCAGGTAGAACGCCGTACGGAAGAAGCCCGCGCCCGTCTTGATCTTCGTGATGAGCAGGCCGATGCCGAGTCCGAACAGCACCCGCAGCGTCACCATCACGACGACCAGCCACAGCGTGTTGCGCAGCGCGGGCCAGAAGAACGGGTAGTCCGAGAAGACGTACGACCAGTTCTTGCCGCCCACCCAGGTCGGCGCGTTGATGCCGTTGTACTTCATGAACGAGAAGTAGACGGTGGAGACCAGCGGGTACACGAAGAAGACGCTGAACCCGATGATCCAGGGGGACAGGAAGGCCAGGGTGCGCAGCGCCGACTTGCGGCGCTTGGCCTTCAGCAGGGGATGGAGGGCGGCGGTCATCACTTGGCCTGCGCGATGTCCTTGTCGACCTGCGCGTCGACACCCTGGAGACCCTGCTCAAGGTCCTTGGACTTGCCGGACTCGTAGGCGTAACCGAAGTCCTGGAGCGTGAGCTGGTACGCGCCGCCGTTGATGCTCGGCGGGGTGGTGGTGCTGTTCGGGTTCTGCGCGATGTCGATGAAGGTCCTGAAGCCGGGGTCGGCGTCGAGCTTCGGCGACTTCAGCGCGGCCAGCGTGGAGGGCACGTTGTGGATCGCGTTGGCGAAGGAGACGACCGCGTCGGTGTCGGTGGTCATGAACTTCACCAGCTCCCAGGCCGCGTTCTTCTTCGTGCTGGTGTTGGCAATGCCGATGATCGTGCCGGACAGGTAGCCCTTGCCGTACGTGCTCGCCTGGTCGTCGGGGACCGGGAAGGGCGCCACGCCGAGGTCGTTCATCCCGGCGTCCTTGGCCATGCCCAGCCGCCACTCGCCGTCCATGCCCATCGCGACCTGGCCGGTCAGCAGCGGGTTCTTCGCGCCGAATTCGTCACCGAAGGTGTTGCGGTACTTCTCCAGCTTGCCGAAGCCGCCCAGCGACTTGACCATGTCCTGCTGCCAGCCGAACATCTTCGCGAACCCGGGGTCCTTGGCCACCTGGGACTTGCCGCTCGCGTCGAAGTACTTCACACCCCACTGCGCGGCCAGGTGCGTGGTGGTGGACTCGTAGCCGTGGAAGTTCGGCATGAAGCCGAGCTGGCTGTACGAGTCGCCCTTGGACTTCGTCAGCTTGATCGCGTCGGCCTTGAACTCGCTCATGGTCTTGGGCGGCGCGCTGATCCCGGCGGCGGCGAACGCCTTCTTGTTGTAGTACAGCCCGTACGCGTCACCGAGCAGCGGCAGCGTGCAGCGGGTCCCGTTGAACTGGGTGTACTCCAGCATCGGCTTGGGGAAGGTGGCGGCCGGGTCGATCTTCGACTTCGTCAGGAACGGGCCGAGGTCGGCCATCGAGCCGGAGGAGCAGAACTGGCCGACGTTGTCGGTGGTGAAGGAGGAGACGACGTCGGGGGCCTTCGAACCGCCCGCGCGCAGCGCCTGGTTGATCTTGTCGTCGGTGATGTTGCCCTGCACCTTGACGTGGATGTTGGGGTGGGCCTTCTCGAACCGGGCGACGTTGTCGTTGATGGCCTTCAGCTCGTTGGGCGCGGTCCAGCCGTGCCAGAACGTGATGGAGACGTCCTTGCTGGCGTCGTCGTCGGCCGAGCCGGAACTCTGGCCGGTACATGCGCTCGCGAGCAGCGATATCGCGGCGGTGGCCGCTACGGCGGCGGCTGCCTTCGTCAGACGGGACACTGCGCTTCCTCCGGGGGATCTTCGGGCCTTGCGGGCCTTTCAAGTACTGCTTTCAAGGACTGGTCGAGGGTGTGCTGAGGGCCTGTTGAGGGTGTGTTGAGGGTGTGCGGGACCACCGGAGCGGCGGGGTGCGCCGGTCCGCTGGATCTGCGGGGTACGCGGGTTCTGGGCTCTGGTGGTTCTGGCTGTGGCGGTTCTGGCTCTGGCTCGGGCGGTTCGGGGTGGCGGGGTCTGTTGTCGGGGCGGGGTCAGCGCGAGGTGTCGAACACCTCGTCGCGGGTGGTGGCGAGCGCGCTCTCCAGCGCCCCGCTCAGTACGGGGTGGTCCTGGACCGTGCCGAGCACCAGATGCGGCCGGGGTACGGCCAGTTCGGCGAGTTCGGCCTGGACCAGGGCGCGCAGCGGTTCGCCGCCCGCCACGGTCACATCGCCCGACAGCACGATCATCGCCGGGTCGAGCACGGCGACCAGCGAGGCCAGACCGATGGCGGTGCCGGTGGCGAACCGGGCGAGCAGTTCGCCGTACGGGCCGCTGTCGGCGCCGGTCTCCTCGCTCGCGGTGTGCCGCAGCGCGGCCTCGGCGAGCAGTTCGGCGGCGGCGTCCTGCTGGGTGCCGGCCGGGACGTCGATGCCGAGTTCCCTGGCCAGCCGCAACACGGCGTTGCAGCCCGCGAGTTCCTGGAAGCCGCCGTTGTTGGCCTTGGTGACGTTGCGGACCAGCGGGGTGCCGGGCACCGGCAGGAAGCCGACCTCGCCCGCGCCGCCGGTCCAGCCGCGGTGCAGCCGGCCGCCGATGACGATGGCGGCGCCGATGCCCTCCTCGTTCCACAGCAGCACGAAGTCGTCGTGCTCGCGGGCGGCGCCGATCCGCTGTTCGGCGACGGCGGCGAGATTGACGTCGTTGTCGTACTCCAGCGGCATCGGCAGCGCGGCGGCCAGCTCGTCCAGCAGCGCGGGCGCGTGCCAGCCGGGCAGGTGGCTGGCGTAGCGCAGCCGTCCGGTGCTGGGGTCGAAGGCGCCGGGCGTGCCTATGACGATCCGGTGCAGGTCGGAGCGGTTCAGCCCGGCGGCCTTGGCCGCGCCGTCCACCGCCTGCACGACCTGCTCCACCGCGTTGCCCGCGGTGCGGCGGCGCGGGGTGAGCAGCTTGAAGGTGCCGACGGTACGGCCGGTGATGTCGGCGACCGCGGCCCTGATCCGCTCGGAGTTGACATCGAGTCCCGCCACGTACGCGGCGGCCGGATTGACCGAGTAGAGCTGGGCGTTGGGGCCGGGGCGGCCCGCCGTGGTGCCGGTGGCCTGGACCAGCCCCGCCGCCTCCAGGCGCGCCAGCAGCTGCGACGCGGTGGGCTTGGACAGTCCGGTCAGCTTGCCGATCCGGGTACGGGAGAGCGTGCCGTGCTCCAGCAGGAGGTCGAGTGCGGCGCGGTCGTTCATGGCGCGCAGTACGCGCGGCGTTCCAGGGGTGCCAGCCATGCGCGCCATCCTCCCTCAGTTCACTGTTAGGAAAGTTTCCTATTGGCAAAACGAAAGGTAGGCCCGCCATTGGCGGAGCGTCAAGGGGGGTCGACGGCAGGACGGCCAAGTCGTTATGAACGAAGCCCCCGGCGCCATCAGGGTGCCAGGGGCTTCGGCAAAGCGACAGGTGCCGGGGGTCAGCGCTCGCCGGAGGCGGGCGGAGGCACGGGCGCCGCGGGGCGCGCGTCCTCCACGGCGGTCTGCCGCCGCATCTCGGCCACCTCCGACGCGCCCTCGGGCACCGTCGCCTCGGTGACCTCCACCGTCGGCGTACCGCCGGAGATCACGATGCCCGCCTCGTCGAACGCCCGCTTGATCCGCCAGCGCAGCTCACGGGCGACATCGGTGGCCCGCCCCGGCATCGTCTTGGCGTGCGTCTGGATCACCACGAAGTCAGTGCCGACCGACTCCAGGCCGAGGACCCGTACGGGCTCCCAGAGCATCTCGTCCCAGGGGTCCTCCTTGCCCATGTCCTCGCCGGTGGCCGCGATCACCTGGCGCGCCCGCTCCAGGTCCTCGCCCGCGCCGACCTGCACGTCCACCACGGCCGTCGCCCAGCCCTGGCTGAGGTTGCCGATCCGCTTGACCTCGCCGTTGCGCACGTACCAGATCTCGCCGTTGTCACCGCGCAGCTTGGTGACCCGCAGGCCCACCTCTATGACGGTGCCGCTGGCCACCCCCGCGTCGATCACGTCGCCGACGCCGTACTGGTCCTCCAGGATCATGAAGACGCCGGACAGGAAGTCCGTCACCAGATTGCGCGCGCCGAAGCCGATCGCGACCCCGGCGACCCCGGCGCTGGCCAGCAGCGGCGCCAGATTGATCTTGAGCACCGACAGCACGGTCAGCGCGGCCGTGCCCAGGATCAGGAAGGACGCCACACTGCGCAGCACCGAGCCGATCGCCTCGCTGCGCTGCTTGCGCCGCTCCGCGTTGACCAGCAGGCCGCCCAGCGCGGTGGAGGCCGCGGCCTCCGCGCCCCGGTTCATCCGGTCGATGAGTCTGCTGATCGTCCGCCGCACCACCGAGCGCAGCACGATCGCGATGGCGACGATCAACAAAATGCGCAGCCCCGCGCTCAGCCAGCTCGCCCAGTTCTCCTGTATCCAGCCGCCGGCCCGGTAGACCGACGAATCACGGTCTCCGGCGGCGAGCGGGAACAGGCGGGACGGTACGGCGGCGGCGGTGGACGTCGCGGTGGGCACTGCGGAACCTCCGGTGAGAAACAAGCCTCCACACTAACGGGACGACCGATGCCGTCTCGTTGCCGTGCGGGAGGAGGGGCAGGCCACGATCGTGGGGATGAACACAGGTGTGCTGCAAAACACCCTCGGTCCGTTACCCGGGCATGGTGGCGCCATGGGCCGCCTTCCGGAGAGACTTAGGCCAGATCGTCCCGGCGCGAGCCACGCGCCGCCGGCGTTAAAGGAGGCATCCGTGCCGCATGTCCTGGTCCTGAACGCGTCGTACGAGCCGCTCGGCGTCGTACCGCTCCGCCGTGCGCTTGTCCTCGTGCTCAACAACAAGGCCGTCTGCCTCGAGGAATCCGGCGCCTATCTGCACAGTGAGACACAGGCGCTGCCCGCGCCCAGTGTCGTGAAGCTCACCAAATTCGTGCGAGTCCCCTTTCGGGGCACCGTGCCGCTGACCCGTAGGGCGCTGTTCGCCCGCGACGGCGGCAAGTGCGCGTATTGCGGAGCCGCCGCCACCAGCGTCGACCACGTCATTCCGCGCAGCCGGGGCGGCCAGCACGCCTGGGAGAACGTGGTGGCCGCGTGCAGACGCTGCAATCACGTGAAGGCCGACCGCCATGTGGCGGAACTCGGCTGGCGGCTGCGCCATCAACCCGCCCCGCCGTCCGGGCTCGCCTGGCGGATCATCGGGACCGGACATAGGGACCCGCGCTGGTTGCCATACCTGCAACCGTTCGGCGCGGACGACGCCCTGGCCCGGATCGACGGCATATCAGCCTGAGATCCGGGCTTTCGTGCGTCTCGGGCGCTGTACGGCAACCGGGAGCACGTCCGGCGCGGCGCGGCGGTCCGTGACGGGCCGGGGGTGCCACGCAGTGACCGAAACGGGTCACTCCGTGGCACCCTGTCACCGCGATCAGTCCGCCACCGCGTACGCCTCGACGCCGAACAGCGAGTAGCCGAATTTGGTCGCCCGGCGCTCGCCCTGCACCCGCACGTACCGGGTGCCGTCCTGCGCGTCGAGCCACACCGTCTCGGTTCCGCCGCCGCCGTCGGTCACGGTGGCCGCCGTGTGCCAGGTCACTCCATCGGCGGAGGTCCGCACCTGATATCCGGCCGCGTACGCGTCCTGCCAGTGCAGGACGACCCTGCCGACCCGGGCCGGGGCCGCCAGCTCGACCTGCACCCAGGCGTGGTCGTCCACCGGCGAGGACCAGCGGGTCTCCGGGTCGCCGTCGGCCACCGCGGACGCCGGGAAGTCCGGGGTCTCGTCACCCGAGGACGTCGCCGCGCCGCCGCGCAGCAGATCGGGCCCCGCGGTCCGCACCCGCGCCCGTACGGTGATCCGCCGCTCCACGGTGCGGCCCGCCACGGTGATCCGCACCGGCAGGCTGTACGTGCCGGGCGCCGTACCCGCGGGCACCGACACGCTCAGCGGCACCGCTCCCGCCGCGCCCCGCCGCAGCGGGACCGACGCGGGCGCGGTCGCCGTCGCCCCGCCCTTCAGTGCGGCCACCGAGACCGCCGCCTTCTCGTCGCGCGGCAGCCCCGAGGCCACCGACGCCGTCACCGGGACGGCGGAGCCGCCGATCTCGGCGTCCACCTCCGGGTGGTCGAACGTGACGCGCGGCGCCCCGGCGAACCACGGCACCACCTCGTGCACCCCGGCGCCGTCCGACAGCCGTACCGCGTCGGCGACGACCCCCGCGGGCAGCTCCGTCCAGTCCGCGGTCAGGCTTCCGATCCGCTGCCAGCCGCCGCCCGGGGTGTGCACCTCCACGGCCGCGGGCGCCTTGGTCACCCGGCCGGTGGCCGTGCGGGTGGGCGGGCCCGTGTCCCGTACGGCGACCGGATGCGGGCCGAAGGGGGAACCCGCCATCGGCCCCGGCGCCGGATCGGCCGCGGCGGCGGGGGCGCCCGACCCCGTACGCGCACCGGACGCGGCGATCGTCACGCTGTCCAGCAGCCGCGCGCCGCCGAAGTCCACCGTCAGCGCACCCGCGTCGGAATCGGCGGCGGTCGAGGTGGAGAGGTCGCCGTCCACCACGGCCGACGCGTCGTCGGGACCGCTGGCCGTCGGGGCCACCTCGCCGCTCACCGACACGGTGAACTCCCGCACCGTCACCGCCCCCGACTGCCCGTCGCTCGCGCGCAGCCGCACCTGGCGGGCGCGGGTGCCCGCGGGGAGCGTCGCCGAGATCACCGCCTGGTCGTGGTACTCGCCGACCCGGTGCCAGCCGGTGCCGTCGTCCGCGGACAGTTCGAGGACCGCGTCGTGCAGGAAGTCGTCGGAGCCGCTGCCGTCGCCCATCGCGATCCGCACCGAGCCGACCTGCTTGGCCGTCCCGAGATCGACCCCGAAGGAGTCGTCGGGCTGCGGGGGAGCGTTGCTCGACCACGCCGTGGAATTCTTGCCGTCCACCATCGCCGACGGGTCGGTGCCGCGCCCCGAGGCGAGCGTGGCCGTCGCGGTCCTGCCGTCCGCGCGCAGCCCCGACCAGGCGTCGCCGTCGTCGACCGCCCGCGACAGGAAGCCGTCGAGCACGTCCTCGCCGACCTTCGCCGTGCCCTGCGTCAGCGCCGCCCGGCCGCGGTCCAGCGACTGCCGGGCCTTCCAGGCCGCCGCGCCGTCGCCCGCCGCCTGCGCCACCAGCATGTCGACCGCGTGCCCGCCCGCCGTCCCGTACGCCGACAGCCGGTCCAGCCACGGCCGCACCTCGGCGCCGAAGGTGCCGTCGGCGAGCCCGCGCAGGGCGTGCGGCGCGCCGCTCATCACGGTGAAGGCCGACCGCAGCCGGGCCGCCGCCGTCGTCAGCCGGGCGCGGTCGCCGGAGTCCAGCGCGGCCCAGAACTCCTTGGCCAGCGGGCGCAGATACGCCGACTCGTCGCCGCCGAGCGCCGACGACGCCTCGTTCCCCGCCAGCGCGCGCAGCGCCGCGCGGGCCGCCTGATCCGGCCCCGCCAGGTCGTCGATCGCCGCCTGCCAGGAGGCCGCCGGGTCGTAACCGCGCGGATTCCAGGCGAAGTCCGCCGCCGTGAACAGCGGGATACGGGACGCGGCGGGCTGCTGCATCGCGCTCGCCAGCACCCCCGCCGAGACCGTCGCCACCGCGGGCTGACGGCCGGTGTACGGGCCGAGGAAGAGCCTGCCCGGCGCGAAGTCGTTCACCGGGTAGTTGTCCACCGTCACCAGCGGGTGCTTCAACGCGGCTGCCGCGTCCGCCACTTGGGTGCCGGTGATCCGCGCGGGCAGCACCCCGACACCGGTCCAGGCGACCGTCACGTCCGGGCTCAGCGCCTTCGCCAGCGCCGTGCGGTACGGGGTCGTGCCGTCCTGGTAGTACTCCGTGGGCAGCAGCGACAGATCGGCGCTGCCGTAGCGCCGCGCCAGATACGCGGCCACCACGTTGGCGACCTTCGCCTGGGCGCGCGCCGCCGCGTCGGGCCCCGAGCCGAACTCCCGCGCGTCCGCGCCGCAGTGCCACTCGCTGTAGCTCACGTCCTGGAACTGCAACTGGAACGCCCGCACGCCCAGCGCCCACATCGCGTCCAGCTTCCGCTCCAGCGCCCGCTGGTCGGACTTCGACGAGAAGCACATCGCCTGCCCGGGCGCCACCGCCCACGCCAGCGTCACATGGTCCCGCGCCGCCCGCTCCGCCAGCGCCCTGAAGTCCGCGCGCCGGCCCGCCGGATAGGGGTCGCGCCACTGCGCCTGCCGGTACGGGTCGTCGCCCGGCGCGTACAGATAGCGGTTCTGCTTGGTCCTGGCCAGGAAGTCCAGTTGCGACAGCCGCTGGTACTGCGTCCACGGCACGCCGTAGTACCCCTCGGTCACCCCGCGCACCGCCGCCGTCGGCCAGTCGCGTACGACCACGCCCGCGAAGCCGCGCTCGCCGCCGCTGTCGCTGGTCACGAGCTGACGCAGCGTCTGCGCCGCGTGGAACAGGCCGTCCTCGCCCGCTCCGGCCAGCGCCACCGTGCCGCCGTCCACCGCGAGCCGGTAGCCGCCGGACGCCAAGTCGTCCTGCTCGGGGGCCTTGAGCGCGGTCAGCCGGGGCTGCGCCGCGTCGCCCGCGTAGACGGTCAGCCCGGACCCCGGCGTGTCCGACCTGCGGATCTCCTGGGCGCCCGCGCCGCGCAGCGCGTCCTCGATCACATCGAGCGCGTACGGGTCGGCGTCCGTGCCCGCGACCAGCGTCACCGTCCTCGTCACGCGCGCGAACCGCCCCTGCGCGCGCAGACTCTGAGGGCGCGGCCACACCGCCGGGGGCCGCGGGGAGGCCGCGGTGTCCGTCCTGGTCCCGGCGGGCGGTGTGCTCGGCGGCGCGGGAGCGGCGGTCGCGGCGGGCGACTGGGCCAGCCAGCCGCCGATGAACGTGGCCGCGATGGCTGCGGCGGAACTCCTCCGGAGGGCCTGCACGGTTCCTCCTTGCGGAGTGCTGCACCGACGACGGACGCCGAGCCCATCACTCCTCGCGGTGCGGTGTCAATGTGGCTGGAGTTTCCTCCGCTTTGCCGCCGGATTCCGTCCGCCTCCCGGTCGCCTCGCCGCCGCCTTCCGCCGCCTTCCGCCGCAGGCAGGGGGCGGGAGGGCCACGGGCGGCCCTTTCGGCGCGTCGCGGACGGGCCGCGGGCCGCCTTCCGGAACTCCCCTCGAACGAGCGGCGCGGCGCGCCTCCGGGTACAGCGCGCGGCGTCGGGGTAGGGGTCAGTGCGGCTCCCGGGACAAACCCGTGCGAGCGAGGACGCGTGACCGACCGATCAACCCCTTGACTGACGAATGCGGAGGCCCGATGGACCGGGTGCGGCTTGCCGGGCTCTATGGCGTGGACGTGACGTACCGGCCGGCACCCGGGCGGGAGGTCCCGGTGCCGGAGGAGACGGTCGTCGCCGTCCTCGCGGCGCTCGGCGTGGACGCCTCGACGCCCAGCGCGGTCAAGTCCGCCCTCACGGCGTACGAGACGCGCCGGGCCAACCGGCTGCTCCCGCCGTGCACGGTGCTCAGATCGGGCCGCGGCACACTCGCGCAGGCGCTGCGCGCACTGCCCGAGGACACCCGGCTCACCGTCGAGACCGAGACGGGCGAGGCGCTGGACCCCGCCGTGACGCCCCCGCCGGGGCGGTACGCGCTGCGCGCGGCCACCGCCGACGGACGTACCTCCAGAGGCGACCTGATCGTGGCGCCCGAGCGGCTGGCGGGCCCGACGGGACGCGCCTTCGGCTTCATGGCGCAGCTCTACTCCACGCTCTCGCAGCGCTCCTGGGGCATGGGCGACCTCGGTGACCTCGCCGACCTCGCCGCCTGGTCGGGACGGACGCTGGGCGCCGGATTCGTCCAGATCAACCCGCTGCACGCGGCCGTCCCCGGCCCGCCCACCGACCCCTCCCCGTACCGCCCGTCCTCCCGCCGCTTCCCCGACCCGGTGTACCTGCGGATCGAGGAGGTGCCGGAGTACGCGTACCTGTCCGGCGAGGCCAGGGAGAAGGCCGACGCGCTGTCCCGCAGGGCCGCCGCGCTGCGCGACACCGTGCTGCTCAAGGACGCGCTGATCGACCGGGACGCGGTCTGGGCGCTGAAGGCCGAGGCCCTGGAGCTGCTGCGCGAGGTGCCGCTGAGCCCCGGCCGCCGCGCCGCCTACGTCGACTTCCTCGCCGAGCAGGGCCAGGCCCTCGACGACCACGCCACCTGGTCCACCCTGGCCGAACTGCACGGCGCCGACTGGCACAAGTGGCCCGCGGGGCTGCGCGACCCGCGCTCGCCGCAGGTCGCGCGGGCCCGCAGCGAGCACATGGACCGGGTCGACTTCCACTGCTGGCTGAGCTGGCTGACCGACGCCCAACTCGGCGCCGCGCAGCGGTCCGCGCGGGACGCGGGCATGACCATCGGCGTCGTGCACGACCTGGCCGTGGGCGTGCACCCCGCCGGTTCCGACGCCTGGTCCATGCAGCACGTCCTGGCCACGGGCATGTCGGTGGGCGCACCGCCCGACGCCTTCAACTCCCGCGGCCAGGACTGGGGTCTGCCGCCCTGGCGCCCCGACGCGCTGGCCGCGACCGGCTACGCGCCGTACCGCGACCTCATCGCGCGGATGCTGCGGCACGCGGGCGGCCTGCGGATCGACCACGTCATGGGGCTGTTCCGGCTCTGGTGGGTGCCGGAGGGCCGCCCGCCGACCGAGGGCGCCTACGTCCGCTACGACGCGGAGGCGATGCTCGGCCTGCTGGCCCTGGAGGCGCACCGCGCGGGCGCGGTGGTGATCGGCGAGGACCTGGGCACCGTCGAGCCCGGCGTACGCGAGGAGTTGGCGGGCCGCGGCATCCTCGGCACCTCGGTGATGTGGTTCGAACGCGATTACGAGGGGACCGGGCCCGAGGGCGGCGACGGCCGTCCGCTGCTGCCCGAGGCGTGGCGCGAGTCGTGCCTGGCGACCGTCACCACCCACGACCTGCCCAGCACGGCGGCCCGGCTCACCGGCGAACACGTCGAGCTGCGGCACCGGCTCGGGCTGCTGACCCGCCCGCTCGCGGAGGAGGAGGCGGCCGACGCCGCCGAGGTCGCGGAGTGGCTGGCGCTGCTCGGCCGGCTCGGGCTGCTGCCGGAGGGCGCGGTCGACGAGGAGGCGGTGGTGAAGGCCGTTCACCGCTTCCTGGCGCGTACGCTCGCGAGCATGGTCGGCATCTGGCTGCCGGACACGGTCGGCGACCGCCGCCCGCAGAATCTGCCCGGCACCTGGGACCAGTACCCGAACTGGCGGCTGCCCGTCGCCGACGCCGACGGCACCCCGCTCACCCTGGACCGGATCGCCGTCTCGCCGCGGCTGTACGCGCTCGTGGACGACGTACGGCAGGCGATGGCGGAGGCGGGGGACACGGCGGTCGCGGCGGCGGCCGGGAGCGCGGCGACCGCCGGGGCCGGGGCCGGGGCGGCCGTCGCGGCCGGGAGCGGGCCGGCCGTCGTGGCCGGGGCGGGGGCGGCGGAACACCCGGAAGGCCCGGAACACCCGTAAGGACACCCCGGGCGCGCGGCCCGTGAGGGGCTTCACTACATTGAGGGCGTGGACAAGAAGCTCACCAAGAAGGCCGTGCGCGCCGGAGTCATCACCGCCGGTACGACGCTCATGCTGCTCATGTCGACCCCGGCGTTCGCGCTCGCCCGCGACGACGGCGACGACCCGGGTTCCGGCCTGAGCGTCATCGAGACGCTCAGCCTGTTCGTGCTCGCCCCGCTCGTCCTGTTCGGGGTCATCGCGGGTCTGGTCATGGTGACCGACAAGACCCGCAAGGAGCAGGAGCACCCGAAGCAGTAGCCGCGGCACTCGGCCCTCGGGCCCCTTCGCCCCCTCGGCGCCGGACTTCCCGGCGCGCCAGGGGGCTTTGTGCTGCCCGCGCGGCGTCGGGCGCGCGGGCGGGAGACGGGTCCGCGGGTGGCGGGTCTGCGCGTGACGGGTCTGCGCGTGGCGGGTCCGCGGGTGGCGGGTCTCAGCGCCGGGCGCCCGGTTCCGCCGACGCGGCCAGCAGCAGCCGCAGCAGGTCGGCGAGCTGTTCCGCCTGCGCCGGTTCGACGGCGTCGAGCGTCGCCTTCTGGAGGGCGAGCCCGGCGCCGACCGCCTGGTCGATCACCCGCAGCCCCTTCTCGGTGAGGGAGACGCGCAGACCGCGGCGGTCGTTCGGATCGGGCGCGCGGTCCAGCAGCCCGGCCCGCTCCAGCTTGTCCAGCCGGCCGGTCATCCCGCCGGTGGTGAGCATCAGGGCGGCCGAGAGCTGCCGGGGCGAGAGGGTGTACGGCTCGCCGGAGCGGCGCAGCGTCGCCAGCACGTCGAACTCGCCGCGGCCGATGCCGTACCGCTGGTACTCCTTCTCCATCCGGTCGCCCATCAGGCGCGCGATCCGGTAGATCCGGCCGAAGACGGCCATCGGGAGCGTGTCGAGGTCCGGGCGCTCGGACTTCCACTGACCGGTGATGGCGTCGACGACGTCGAGGGGTTCCTGAGTCATGGCCTCAGTATCGGGGCGGGGTCGCTCGACGGCAAGAAAGTAGCTTACAAGTAAGTAGCTTAGTGCTAAGCTATCTTCTGTCGACCTGACCGGTCGGCCTTCGTTCGGAACCGGAACCGGGATCGGGGAGCTTCACCATGTCGCTGCCGCGTACGCGAGCCACCACCGCACGACCCGCCGCCGCCCGGATTCCGGGGGAGCGGGCCCTGCTCGGGGCGATGGGCGTCGACTCGGTCGGCTCCGGGATGTACATCCCCTTCAGCCTGGTCTTCTTCCACCACATCACCGGGCTCTCCTTCGCCGTGGTCGGCGCCGTCCTGACCGTCGTCGGGCTCATCGGCATGGGCGCCCTGCCGCTCGCCGGGACCGCCGTCGACCGCTACGGCGCCCGCCGCGTCCAACTCCTGCTCTACGGGGTGCGCGGCGCCGGATTCGCGCTCTATCCCTTCGCGACCTCGCTGCCCGCCTTCGCTGTCGTGGCCCTCGGCACCGCTTTCGGCGACCGCGCCTTCCCCGCCGTCCAGCAGGCGTACATCGGCGAGGTCGCGAGCGGCGTCGACCGCGACCGCCTCCAGGCCGCCGCCCGCGCCCTGCGCAACGCCGGGCTCGGCGCCGGGGCGCTGCTCGCCTCGCTGGTCATCACCGTCGCCGGTGACCGCGGCTTCACCGCTGCCGCCTGGCTCAACGCGCTGAGCTTCGGCGTCGCCGCCCTGCTGATACGGAGTATCCGCGCCTCGCGGGTGCCGGACGGTTCCGCGACGGCCGAGCGGCCCGCCGCCGCCGGTTACCGTCTCGTCCTCGCCGACCGGGCCTTCCTCGGCCTCACCGCCGCCAACTTCCTCACCGCGCTGGGCTATTCGGCCCTCGCCGTGCTCTTCCCGCTCTTCATCGCGGGCACCCTGAACGGCCCGCAGTCGCTGACCGGCGCGGCCTTCACCGTCAACACCGTGCTGTGCGCCGTCGGCGGCGTCCACGTCGCCGGGCGCGTCCGCGGGCGCGGCGCCCGCCGCACCCGGTCCGCCGCGCTCGGCGCGGTGATCTTCGCCGCCGCCTTCGTGGGGCTCGGGGTGTTCGGCGCGGTACGGCCGCAGGCCGGATGGGCCGTCGCCGGCGGGGTGTTCGCACTGGTGGCGCTCTACACGGTCGCCGAACTGGTGCACAATCCGTCCTCCAGCGCGCTCGCCGTCGCCGCCGCCCCCGAGGCTCTGCGCGGGCGCTACATGGCCACCTACCAGCTCTCCTGGTCCCTGGCCGCGACCCTCGCCCCTTCCCTCTTCACGGCCCTCTTCGCCGCCGACTCCCGGCTTCCCTGGGCCCTGCTCACCCTCACGGCGCTCTGCGCCGCCGCCCTTCTCCTCCGCCTCGAGCCCCGCCTTCCCGCTGCCGCGGTCCGCCTCGCCCCCCTCCCGGCGCCCCCTTGCCCAGTGCCTCCCTGCCCGACGCCCACCCCGACCCCGGCCCTCGCGGCCTAGCCATGGGTTCACCTCGCGCGGGACCTGGTCTTTCGGGACGCGGCCCCGGTGGGTTCACCTTGCGAGGGGCCTGGTTTTCAGGGGCGCGGGGAACTGCGCGACAAGCCCCCACCGGCGGGTGGTCCGGCGACAAGCGAACTGCCCCGCCGGGGCGGGTGGTGACCCGCAGGAGGGCGGCAGCCGCACATCGAACGCAGCCCCGTACCCCCTGAAAGATGGGGCCGCCGCCCTGGCGGAAGAACCGCACCGGGGCCCCGGACCGCGAAGGCGGTCCGGGGCCCCGGTGGCAAGAAGGCCGGACGGTCAGCCGGCGGCGGCGGCGTCGGCGGCCTGGGCGCGCAGCGAACGCTCCACGCTGGAGCGGGACTCCACGACCAGGCGACGCAGCGCCGGGGCCGGATCGGCCGACGCCAGCCAGGCGTCGGTGGCGTCCAGGGTGGCCTGCGAGACCTGGAGAGCCGGGTAGAGGCCGACCACGATCTGCTGGGCCATCTCGTGGCTGCGCGAGTCCCACACGTCCTTCACCGTCGCGAAGTACCGCTCGGTGTACGGGGCCAGCAGCTCGCGCTGGTCGGTCTGCACGAAGCCGCCGATCACCGCCTCCTGCACGGCGTTCGGCAGCTTGTCGTCCTCCACGACAGAGGCCCAGACCGCCGCCTTGACCTCGGCGCTCGGCCGCGCCGCCCGTACCGCCGCGGCGTGCTGCTCGCCCGCCGAGGTCGGGTCGAGCGCCAGCTCCGCGTCGATCGCCTTCTCGTCCGCGCGGCCGGTCGCCGCGAGCCGGGACAGCAGCGCCCACCGCAGATCCGTGTCGACGGCCAGTCCCTCGTACGTCACCGTGCCGTCCAACAGCCCGGCCAGTACATCCAGTTGGGCGTCGGTGCGGGCCGCGAGGGTGAACGCGCGTGCCCAGGCGAGCTGGTGGTCGCTGCCCGGCGCCGCCGTCCGCAGGTGCTCCAGCGCCGCCTCGGTCCACCGCGCCAGGCCGGTGTCGCGCCAGGCCGGGTCGGCGTACAGGTCGAGCGCCAGCTTCGCCTGCCGGTGCAGCGACTGCACCACACCGATGTCGGTCTCCTTGCCGATGCCCTGCAGCACCAGCTCCAGGTAGTCACGGGCGGCCAGTTCGCCGTCCCGCGTCATGTCCCAGGCCGACGCCCACACCAGCGCGCGCGGCAGCGACTCCGTGAAGTCCCCGACGTGGTCGCGGACCACGGCCAGCGACTGCTCGTCCAGCCGCACCTTCGCGTACGACAGGTCGTCGTCGTTGAGCAGGATGACGGCCGGGCGCGGCGTCCCCGCGGGGAACGGCACCTGCGTCGACTCGCCAACGACGTCCAGCTCGACGCGCTGGGTCCGTACCAGCTTGCCGTCCACGAGGTCGTACGCGCCGACCGCGATCCGGTGCGGGCGCAGCACGGCCTCGCCCTTCGCGCCGACGGGCAGCGCCGGGGCCTCCTGCCGTACCGCGAGCGAGGCGACCGTACCGTCCTCGGCCACCGTCACCTCCGGCCGCAGCACATTGATGCCCGCCGTCTCCAGCCACGCCTTCGACCAGGTCTTCAGGTCGCGCCCCGAGGTCTCCTCCAGCGCGCCGAGCAGATCCGCCAGCCGCGTGTTGCCCCACGCGTGCCGCTTGAAGTACGCCTGCACGCCCGCGAAGAACTCGTCCTCGCCCACGTACGCGACGAGCTGCTTCAGCACCGAGGCGCCCTTGGCGTACGTGATGCCGTCGAAGTTGACCAGCACGTCGTCCAGGTCGTTGATCTCCGCCATGATCGGGTGCGTGGACGGCAGTTGGTCCTGCCGGTACGCCCACGTCTTCATCGAGTTGGCGAAACTCGTCCACGAGTGCGGCCACTTCGAGCCCGGTGCGTACGCCTGGCAGGCGATCGAGGTGTACGTGGCGAACGACTCGTTCAGCCACAGGTCGTTCCACCACTCCATGGTGACCAGGTCGCCGAACCACATGTGCGCCAGCTCGTGCAGGATCGTCTCGGCCCGCGTCTCGTACGCGGCGTCCGTGACCTTCGACCGGAACACGTACTGGTCGCGGATCGTCACCGCGCCCGCGTTCTCCATCGCGCCCGCGTTGAACTCCGGCACGAAGAGCTGGTCGTACTTCGGGAAGGGGTACGCGTACGCGAACTTCTCCTCGAACCAGTCGAAGCCCTGCCGGGTGACCTCGAAGATCGCCTCGGCGTCCAGGTACTCCGCCAGCGAGGGACGGCAGTAGATGCCCAGCGGCACGCTGCGGCCGTTCCCCTCCCAACTGCTGTGCACCGACGCGTACGGGCCGACGATCAGGGCCGTGATGTACGACGAGATGCGCGGGGTCGGCGCGAACACCCACACGCCGTCCGCCGGGGGCTCGGGCGTCGGGGAGTTGGAGATCACCGTCCAGCCGGCCGGGGCCTGGACCGTGAAGGCGAAGCTCGCCTTCAGATCCGGCTGCTCGAAGCTGGCGAAGACGCGGCGGGCGTCCGGTACTTCGAACTGCGTGTACAAATATGCTTGCTTGTCGACCGGGTCGACGAACCGGTGCAGGCCCTCGCCGGTGTTGGTGTACGCGCAGTCCGCGACGACCCGCAGCTCGTTCTCGCCGGAGCGCAGGCCGGGCAGCGCGATCCGCGAGTCCTTGAACGCGGCTGCCGCGTCCAGGGGCTCGCCGTTGAGCACCACCTCGTGCACGAGGGGGGCGACCAGGTCGATGAACGTTTCCGCTCCCGCCTCGGCGGCCTCGAACCGTACGGTGGTCACCGACCGGAAGGTGCCGCCCTCCTGGGCGCCGCGCAGGTCCAGCTCGATGTCATAAGCGTCCACGGTGAGCAGGCGCGCACGCTCCTGCGCCTCCTCACGCGTGAGGTTCGTACCAGGCACGGTGGCCCACTCCTTCTCGTCAGATGAGACGCCCATCCTCGCACGGCACGTTTCCGTTCCACGGCTCGCCGCCAGGGCTTTGTCTTTTCCCGCCCCGCCCACCCGTGCGGGTGCTTTGTCGTCTGCGGGTGCCGCTTGTGCCTGGTCGGTGCCGGTCCGGGGCACCTCCTCGAAATGCGGCTGCCTGCCCCCGCGTATCCGGCACCCTCCCTGTCACCGCATTTCTGCGGGGGCACCCCGGCCCGTCCCCTCCCGGTACGTCGGCGTCCGACGGTCCGCTGTGGCTGAGGAGGAGGGGGTGGATGGGGGCCGGGTTCTGGGCGGCTGGCGGGTGGGCTGTTGGTGATCGTCAGCCGGGTCGGGTGGAATGGGGGTGTTGATCACTCTCATGCGATGGGCGAGGAGCTGGCGTGGCCCGATGGATGGTCCTGATAAGTCCGGTCGGCGGTTCGCCTCACGGGCCCTATCGGGTTGACACCCTCACCGAGTTCGAGGCCAGCCATGAGGAGGCGCCGGGCGTCTTCCTCAACCTGGTGAACACCTTCGACCGCGACGTGCGCAAACCCCGGCGCAGGCAGGCGTTCAAGTGCTCCGAGCGGACATACGTCCTCCGTGTCGAGGGCTACATGAAGCAATTCGAGTACCGCTTCGAGCTTGCCGAACTTGTAGCCGACACCGCTGCCCCAGACCTTCCCGACACCATCCAGTAGCCCGATTCGCCTAGGGCCTGTCCGGCGGATCTTTGTGACCATCTGATGATGTGGTCGTTGTTCTGGTCGTGCGGCGGGGTGATCCGACCAACGACGAGTGGATGCGGTTTGAGTCGCTTCTGCCGAAGTCTGGGGGGTTGGGGCGGGCGTTGGTGCGATCACCGGCGGGTGATCAACGGGATCCTTTGCCGGGTCCGTACTGGAGCATGGTCAGCATCAATTCCACCTCGTGCCGTGCTGATCAACATGCCACGGGGGCGCCTCGCGGACGTCCGCGTGTCCCGAAAAAAGGTCAACGCCCCGGCAGCACCGGTCCGGCGAAGGACTCAAATCAAGCACACCACCCCGAGCCCAAAGGCCAGCGGGCCAAGCGCCGAAGCCGCGGCGGTAAAGGGTGCCGACCCGCCGGCTTCGACAAGGAGATGTACAAGCGACGCAACACGGTCGAGCGCACGGTCAACCAGCTCGAATAAACACTTCAGGGCCGTCGCGACGCGCTACGACAAGCGGGCCTATGTCTTTCACGGGATGGTCACCGTCGCAGCGATCCGACTCTGGCTGCGGGCCCGATCCGTCGGACAGCTTCTAGCATCTGCGTCTATGTCCAAATCCGAGCATGTCCTTGACTGGTTGCAGAGCTGGTACGCCTCACAGTGCGATGGCGACTGGGAACACGGATGGGGCGTGAAGATCGAGACGCTCGACAACCCGGGCTGGGCCGTGACGATTGATCTTGAGGAGACGGACTTGGCGACCCGGGAGTATTCCCCACAGCGGGTCATGCGAGGTGAGCACGACTGGGTGATGACTCGGACGGCCGAGGGGGCGTTTCACATCGCGTGTGGACCCGGCAACCTGACCGAGGCCCTTTCACTGTTCCAGGTCTGGGCAACAGCGAGAGTCCAGTAAGTGATGTGACCGGCGGGGCCGTCACCCTGTCAGCATGGGTCGACCACCCCACCCCCTTTCCCCGGCAACCCCCTCGGCGGCCGGACGCCGACGCACCCCAGCCCACCCACCCCCGCCCCGGCACCCCCACCGGCAGGCGGGCGCCGACGCACCCGAGCCCGCCCACCCCCCTCCGGACCGTCGGACGCCGACGTACCGGGAGGGGACGGGCCGGGGTGCCCCCGCAGAAATGCGGTGACAAGAGGGGTGCCGGATGAGCAAGGCCAGGTAGCCGCATTTCGAGGAGGTGCCCCGGACCGGCACCGACCAGGCACAAGCGGCACCCGCAGACGAAGAAAACACCCGCACGGGTGGGCGGGTGGGCAAGACAAGACAACGGCGGCAGCCGTCACGCCGGGACGGGGGTTGTCCCCACCATGGGGACGCCAGGGGACGCCATGGTTCGGGGGAGCGCGGCTCCGTAGCGTCGAGAGGGTCGGGAAGCGAACTGAGCTGAGGGGAAAGAGATGGCGTCGCGGCGCGAACGCAAGCGGGCACAGAAGGCGGCGGACGCCGAAACGACAGGCACGCCGGCCACGGCGGACGCGGCGTACGCGCCGTACGCGGTGGAGCTGAGAGGAGTGCGGCGCACATACGGCCGCGGCGAGGCCGCGGTACACGCGCTGCGCGGCATCGATCTGGGGCTGCCCCGCGGCAGCTTCACGGCGGTGATGGGCCCCTCCGGCTCGGGGAAGAGCACGTTCCTCCAGTGCGCGGCCGGACTGGACAAGCCGAGCGCCGGGCAGGTGCTGCTGGGCGGGGTGGAGATCACCGCGCTGAGCGAGAAGCGGCTGACGGAGCTGCGGCGCAGCCGCATCGGGTTCGTGTTCCAGTCGTTCAATCTGCTGCCGTCGCTGACCGTGCAGCAGAACGTCCAGCTCCCGCAGCGCCTGGCGGGCGAGCGCCCCGACCGGCGCCGGGTGGCGGAGCTGCTGGCCCAGGTGGGCCTGGAAGGCCACGGAAGGCGCCGCCCCGGCCAGCTCTCCGGCGGGCAGCAGCAGCGCGTGGCCATCGCGCGGGCGCTGGTCACGGAGCCTGACGTGATCTTCGCGGACGAGCCGACGGGGGCGCTGGACACGGGGACGGCCCGCGAGGTGCTGGGGCTGCTGCGGCACGCGGTGAACGGGCTCGGCGCGACCGTGGTGATGGTGACGCACGACCCGGTGGCGGCGTCGTACGCGGACCGCGTGCTGTTCCTGGCGGACGGCTCGTTCGCTGACGAGCTGTGGCACCCCGAGCCGACGGCGGTCGCGGACCGGATGGTGGCGCTGACCCAGCGCGAGACCGGGCGCGGTGCGGGACGGGTGGGGGCGGCGGCATGAACGGCCTGGCCCGCGCCTCCGTGCGCTTCAGGCCCGCGTCTTTCGTGGGCACCTTCGTCGCGCTGCTGTTCGCGTCCGCCGTCATCACGGCGTGCGGCAGCATGCTCCAGACCGGGATCACGGCGCATGTGAAGCCGGTGCGGTACGCGGCCACGCCCGTCGTGGTGGCGGCCGACCCGTCGGCGCGGATCACCACGGGGCACGGCGACGACGCCGACAGCGACGCGGCGTCGCTGCCGGACCAGCCCCGCGTGGACACGGCGCTCGCCGACCGCATCGTCCGCGCGCCGGGCGTGTCGGCGGCCGTACCCGACACGGCCTTCCCGGTGCAGTCGAAGACGCTGCCGCCGCTGACCGGCCGCGACTGGTCCGCCCACGCGATCGACGCGAGCATGGTGGTGCGGGGGCGGGCACCCGGTACGGGCGAGGTCGCCCTGTCGGCGGCCACCGCCCGGGCGGCGCACGTCGGCGTCGGCGACACCCTCACGCTGACCGCCCCGACGGGCGCGACCACGTACAAGGTCTCGGGCCTGACCGACACGGAGACCAGCACCGGCGCCGGCGCGAAAGACGGCACCAGGGCAAGCGCTACAACAAGCGCCTCGGCCTACTTCGCCGACCCCGTCGCCGACCGCCTGTCGGGACACCCGGGCCGCACCGACGCCATCGCCGTGCTGCCCGCCAAGGGCGTGAGCACGGACGAGCTGGCCCGGCAGGTGAAGGCCGCGGTCAAGGGCGCCCCCGGCGACCCGGCGAAGGTGCGCACCGGCGACGGCCGCGGTCTCGCCGAGCACCCGGAGCTGGCCGAGGGCAAGGAGATGCTGACGGCCATCGGCGCCTCGTTCGGCGGGATCGCCACGGCGACGGCCGTGTTCGTGGTGATGGGCACCGTCGCGCTGGCGATCGGCCAGCGCGGCCGGGAGATCGCGCTGCTGCGCGCCGTCGGCGCGACCCCGCGGCAGATCCGCCGCACCGTGGCGACCGAGGCGATGCTGGTGGCGCCGATCGCGGGCGCCGCGGGCATCCTGCCCGGCGTGGCGCTGGCCCGCTGGTGGGTGAGGCAGCTCGTCCACCGGGACGCCGTCCCGGCCGGGGTGACGCTCAGCACCGGCTGGATCCCGATGGTGAGCGCGGTCGGCGCGGGCCTGCTCGCGGCGCTGGCCGCCGGATATCTGGCCGCCCGCCGCCCGTCGAAGGCCCGGCCGAGCCAGGCGCTCGGCGAGGCCGCGGTGGAGCGCCGCAGGCCCGGCGTCATCAGGACCGTGCTCGGCGCCGCGGCCGTCGCGGGGGGCTGCGTCCTGGCCGCCGTCGCCGCGCACACCACGGGCGAGGACGCCGCGAACGTCGCCCTCGGCATCGTCTTCTGCTTCATGGTCGGCGTGGCCTTCCTCGGGCCCGTCGTGGCCTGGGCCGCCGCCGCGCTGCTCGGCCTGCCGCTGCGGGCGGGCGGCGCCGCCTCGCAGCTCGCCGCCGCCAACAGCCGGGCCAACGCCCGCAGGCTGGCCTCCGCGATCACCCCGATCGTGCTGGTCACCGCCTTCTGCGGCACGCTCCTGTGCATGCAGGGCTCGCTCAAGCACGAGGCTGCCCACCAGATCAAGGACGGCGTCGTCGCCGACCAGGTGCTCGGCTCGTCCGGCGCGGGGGTGCCCGCCGACACCGCGCAGCGCGCCGCGAAGGTGCCCGGCGTGGACGGCGCGGTCGGCGTCCTGCGCACCGGCGCGCTCTACCGGGCTTCCGGCTCGCTCAACTCCGCGTCCCTGCTGGGCGTTTCCGGAGACCCGGGCAAGCTGCCCGATGTCCTCCAACTGGGCGTCAAGACCGGCTCGTTGAGCGCGCTGACCGGTGACGGCCGGACCGTCGCCGTGGATTCGCTGCTCGCCGGTACGGCGAAGGTGAAGGTCGGCGACCGGATCCCGCTGTGGCTCGGCGACGGCACCCGGGTGCGGCCCACGGTCGTGGCGACGTACGAACGCGGCCTGGGCATCGGCCAGTTGCTGATGCCGCGCACGGCGGTCGCCGACCACGCGCGGACGGCGTACGACACGCAGGTGCTGGTGCACGACGCGCCCGGCGCGGACCGTACGGCCGTCGCGCGGGACCTGTCGCGGCTGGGCGTCGCCGGGCTCACGGTCACCGACCGCGCCGGGTACCGCCAGCAGGCCGACAAGGAGCTGGAGTTGAACGCCTGGGCGAACAGCGTCATGGCCGCCGTCCTCGGCGGATTCGCCGCGGTCGCCGCCGCGAACACGCTGGTGATGACGGTGCTGGACCGGCGCCGCGAGGTCGCGCTGCTGCGGCTGGCGGGCACCACGCGCCGCCAGGTGCTCGGCATGGTCCGCCTGGAGGCGCTGCTGGTCGCCGCGGCCGGGCTGCTGATCGGCGGTGCCATCGCGTGGATCACCCTCGTCCCGATCGCCCGCGGTCTGACCGGCGCGAGCCCGTACATCCCGCCGGGCACGGCTCTCGGCCTCGCGGGCGCCGCGACGGTCATCGGCCTGCTCTCCACCGCCCTTCCGGCCCGCGCGCTGCTGCGCGCCAACCCGGCGGCGGCGGGCGCGGCCCGCGAATAGCCCACCGGACACGGTGAGTTGACCGCGTTCGGTGCACGCGGACAGGGCGGCCGTCAGGAAGACGGCCGCCCTGTTCACGTACGTACCTCAGCCCGCGTCCGGAATTTGTCGTGCCCGAATACCGGGACGCTCCCGATGAGCTTTGTGGTGCGTGAGTGAATTACTC